>NZ_CP121682.1:2719431-3021590 GCF_029760955.1 Streptomyces cathayae | reverse complement strand
CCCGGCCGGCCGGCACCACCCGCCGGCTACGACCCCCGGTACAGCCGCTCCAGGTCCACGAGCAGCACCTCGCCCCGGTCGGCGGCCGCCCGCAGTTCGGGGGCGAAGCCCGCGCCGCTGTAGCAGGCGGGTCTGGCGTGGCGGGTGTCCACGCCCTGTGCGGCGAGCAACTCCAGGATGCGGCGCAGGCGCTGGAGGTGCCCGAGGTGCATGACCTTGTGCCATTTCGCCTCGCCCACGGACAGCAGGATGCCCTGGTCCTGGCCGATCGCACCGTGCACCACGACATCGGCCTCGAGGCTGGTGCGGCTCACCGGGTCGGCGACGGTTCCTGAGGCGACCTGGATCGGCATGCCTCCGAACGTCTCGGGGTCCGCGTGCCACTCAACCCACTCGCGGCACAGCCGCTCGAAGTGCGGTCCCACGACCTTGCTGAGAAACGTGGACCGGCTGTGCTCCCAGACCTTGGCGGCCCCTCGCCGGCGGCTGAGGAGAGCCGTCTCGGGCCGTACCACCGCATGGTGGAAACTGATCAGCGGCTCCGCGACGTGGTACGTGGTGCGGTTGCCGCGGAAGGCGTCGGGCTCGGCGGTCAGCAGACCGCAGTTCCGCAGGACGGTCAGGGGCAGCGAGATGTCCGTGGCCTTGCGACCCACCGCGCTCGCGATGCCGCCACTGGTGCGGTTGCCGCCCGCGACCGCGGCCAGGACCGAGTGGTACAGCGACCGGTTGCGCAGGTCCGGCTCGGCGGCGAGCAGATACGGCGCCTCACCGTGGATCGGGCGCGCCGGGTTGAGCACGGTCCGGCAGACCCAGGCGTCGAAGTCGTCGGGACCGTCCGGTACGTCGTCGTCGACGAACTCCCTCCGGTACGCGGGGGTCCCGCCGACGATCGCGTGGACGAGGACCGCCAGCCGGAAGTCGTCGATGCCCCAGAACTCGGCGGCCTCCCGGAAACCGAGCGAATGCACCACGAGGTCGAGACCGGCCCGGCCGTAGAGCGGGGAGGCCCCGGAGAGCAGCCCGCCCATGAACGACATCGCACTGCCGCACAGCAGGATCCGGGGCCGCTCCGTGCGGTGGCGCTCGGAACGTACGCCGAGGGCGGCCTGCAGCTGGGACGGGAGGGCGGGGGCGTTCCGCACCAGGTACGGGAACTCGTCGATCACCACCGGCAGTGGCCGCTCCTCCGCCAGCCCGAAGAGCATCTCCAGCGCCTCGCCCCAGTTCGCCGGCCGAGGGGGGACGGCGGTCCCGGTGAAGCGCGCGACCGCTTCGCCCAGCAGGTGCAGGGACTCGGTGGCCGACGCCTCGACCGCGGCGTAGTAGAAGCCCCCGGTGGCGTCGGCCAGCGCCTGCAGCAGGAAGCTCTTGCCCTGACGCCGACGGCCCGACACCACACCGAGCCGGGGCCCCGCGCCCTCACCGGTCGCGAAGGCGGTCAGCTCGCTCCACTCCCACTCCCGGTCGAACATGTCCGGCGGTCTCGGCAGACTGCGTGCTGGGGGCCGGGCCATCGGGCACCTCCCTGATCTCGGAGGCGCACCCCTCTTAGAGGCGTACCTCTTAGAAGTACACCTCTAACAACGAGACGAACCGGCCCCGGTCACTCCCGAAGGCGCACGAAGGCGGCCGCCCGCACGCTCACGCTTGTGCGTGTGGCCCCTTACCGCGGCTCCACAGCGGCGAGCACACCCCGCGCAGCCGTTCCGTTCGGCCAGGTCCATCCGGCGACGAGGTGTCCGGACGGCCTCTGCACGGCCTCCGCCGGCTGCAGGACGCGGTTGACGTGAACGTCGAACGCGTCGTCGAGGCCGGCGCCGTGCACGGTGACGGTCGGGTCAGGGGCGTCGCTCTCGCTCTGGTGCTGCGGCATCGCCTCGCCGCGCAGGAGTGCACGCAGCTGCGCCGTCACCACCGGGTCGTGGACGCCGTCGTAGACCCAACGGGTGCCGAGCACCCCGTGCTCCGCGGTGCCGATCAGCGCCTCGCCCGGGACGCCCTCCAGCGCCGCACCGCGGTAGCTCATCGGTACCAGATACGCCACCGGCTCCCGCGCGGTGGTGTCCACCACGACCATGAACTCGATCCCGACCGCGCCCTCCGGATCGTCCAGACGGAATCCGCCGGCCTTGACCAGTTCCGGCGTTCCCGCGTCGCCCACGTACCAACTCTGCTTCGGTAGCCACTCGGTGAGCAGTTCCCGCTTGGTGGGCGTCATGGTGGTGCGGTGGATTAAGGCCATGCGAGCTTCCTCAGGCGTAGGTCCGGAGCCCGTCCTCCGACGGGTTGTGATCGAACCTATAGGAAAGGGCACGCTCCCCGAGCGGCAGCAACCTGGAACCTCATCCGCTCCGGGTGCTCTGCAGAGCACCACCGGCACTGCCGTGATGCTCGCGTACCGCGATCCGGGCCAGCTTCGTCAGCATCATGCCGTTGCGGATCGAGACGAGGTAGTCCACGGGGAGCCCGTGCATCCGGGTGCCGGGGCCCCGCAGGGGATGCCAGTCGAGAAGGAAAAGGGTGCTCTCGCCCCAGGGGATCAGGTGCATGGCGATGCGGGCCGCTCCGAAGGGATCCGCCTTCGCCTCCAGCTCCAGGCGGCGTCGCGGCTCGCAGATGCGTACGACGCAGACGTCCTCGAGGGTCAGAGGGCCGAGCCCGACCCGGACCTCCAGGCGGGCGCCCACTTCCGGCCAGTGCGGGTCCGCGGCGGTGGCCTGCTGCGTCCCCGAGACCCATTCCCCGTAGCGCCGGCCGTCGGACAGCAGGTCCCAGACCCTGGACGGCGAGCTCAGGATCAACCGGCGATTCCGGGCCACACCGACCACGCTCCTTCTTTTCGTCGAACCGGCACCCATGACCACGCTGCCAGGCGTGGAACGCCTCCTCGACGCTAACCGCGCCGCACACCTCCAGCACCCGCGACAGCGGCCGGGCCCGGCACCCGCACGGCAGCGAGCGCGACCGGTTCACCAGCGCGGACCACAGCCCTGTCCGGCGCTGCCCCGCCGGTCGGAACCGAGCGACGCGCTCGCCCAACCAGGTGACGGCAGCGGCCATCGGACGGCTGGTGCCGATCGGCTCCATCCTCGGCCGAGCCCGGGAGGCGTGACCACCGAAGTGCACCTCGCCGGCCACGGCCGGAGGCCGACCTCGGGTTCATTCACCACCTGGCCGAGATTGCGGTCTCCCGCGATCTGTGGCGGGCCCGCCCGTCCGACCGGTGGGCCGGAACCGGCCATGGCGGCGGAGGACCGGCTCCAGGTAGGCCACCCGCGGACCATCGAGGCCGGTCAGGTCGGCGTGGGAGCGGACGAGGGCGAGGCGGTCCAGTTCCGGGACGCGGCCGAGGGCGTGTTCGGCGGAGGTGAGGGCGGCGAAGCGCTCGTGCAGCCAGGGTGCCGGTCGGGGCGGGGCCTGGAACAGGACGCCGACGCTGCCGTTGGCGCCCCGGGTGACCTGCCAGGGGGTGAGGTCGTCGGCAGGAATATCGACACCGGTCTCCTCGGCCAGCTCTCGGGCCGCATGCCGACTGAGGGCGGCCAGGTCGAGGGGCTCGCCGTCCGGTGGAGGCTCGACCGAGCCGCCCGGCAGCTGCCAGCGGCCGGGCGCGGTCGTCCAGGACGCCATCCGCCCCACCAGTAGGCGCCCGTCGTCCGCCGGCTGCGCGACGGCCACGAACAGGGCCGGCAACCGTACGGACGCGCCGGGCACCCTGCGCAGGACGTAGAACCGGTACGTCGCCCGCACCCAGGTCAGGACGAGGCCGTCACGTGCGTCGTGCTCCAGGCCCGTACACCCGGCCACCGGCCCGTCGAACAGGGTCGGGTTGACCCGGACCGCCGCGTCCCAGGCGTCGTCCATGGCGCGACGGTCCTCCGACGACAGCTGAGGCGTCAGGGCTTCGACCAGTCGCAACCGGTCAGCGACGAAGAGGTCCATGTCGGGACCGTACCGGGCTCGTCCGGTACGTCGTGGAAGGGCAACCGCCGGGCGCGAGCCGTCCTGAACGCCGCAGAGGAACCCATCGGCCTCCCGGCAGGCGAGTCCCCATCTGCAGCCCCGTCCAACAGCCGCGCCGCCCAATGTCAGTAGCCGACCCTAGGATCGCGCCAGATCCATGACAGGGAGGGGCGACTGTGGGCGCCAGTTGGTGGGAGTACGTCACTGCGTACGAAGGCAGCGTCGAGAAGTCGCTGGAGACTCTGCACCGGCAGGTCTTCGACAAGTTGTACGGCCACGACGACATGTACGGCTGTCTGGACGGCCTCTGGGCCGACGAGGAGTTCATGGGTGAGGAAGGGACGCACTCCATCCTCGACATCCAGCGTGTCGTCCACTCGACCACAGCGCCGACGCCGCTCCGTGTCGAGGACTACGGGACACTGCGTCCCCTGACGCACGAACGCCTCCTGCACCACTTCGGCACCGTCCGGCCGACACCGGTCCGGTTCTCGGAACTCCTCGACCACGCCCGCACGGCCGACCGGCTTCCGCCCGACCCTGAGGAGACGCTGCTGGACGAGTGTCGTATGCGGTGGACGGGTGTGTACGTCCTCCTCTACGCCGGTGACCAGGCCGAGCCGGCCCACCTTGGCATCTTCGGATACTCGGGCGACTGAGCCGTCCCGCGAGCACTCCATGGCTTCCTCTTCCTCACCAACCGACCGACCGGAGAACACCGTTGTCCTCGATACATGACCTCGCGACCTGGGAGCCGCTGCTGCGGCTGGTGCGGGATGCCCACGCGGAGGAGCTTGCCGCGCCGGGTGGTTGCTTCACGGGCCAGGTCGGTCTGGGCGGCTGGACCCTGCCCGCGCCACAGCCGCACCCGGCGCCGGGGCGGGCCTTGCAGGTGGCGGACATGCAGGACCAGTTCACCGCCGTGGACCGGGTACAGGACGCCCTCAGGGCCGACGGCCTGAACAATGTGTCGTACGTGGTCGAGACGGCGCCGGACGGGGCGACGCTGCTCCATGTCGTCGACTCCGGACCTGCCGTGGAGTACGGCGTCGTCAGCCCCTTCGTGGGAGCCCTGCTCCTGGTCGAAGGCGCCGTTCCCGAGCCCTGGCGGCGCCTGCCCGAGGAGGTCCCCGGTGCGGTGCCGGCGTCGTCGGCGGACCCGGCACTGCTGGAGCAGACCCTCCGCGAGCGGCTGCCCGACGCCGTCGGTGCCGCGGAGGAGGAGATCGCCGAAGCCGAGGCGCGCCTCGGTGTCACGCTGCCCGACGAACTCAAGGCGCTCTACCGGGTGACCCGGGCGCGGTGGCAGGACTGGGGCGACGACTACGAGGCGGCGGAGCGGGTCAGCGATGCGGTCGGCTGTGAGCTCTTCTCCTTGGACGGGCTCTACATCGGGGATGCCCAGTCCCGTCCCTGCCCTTGGCAGTTCGCCGCCGACGACGCCGTCGTCACGGCCCCGGACACCGCCGTGCAGGGCCTGGTCGGGTCGCCGGGGTGGATCGTGTTCGGTGACAACGGCGGCGGTGACCGGCTGGCCCTCGACCTGACACCGGGGCCGGGCGGACACATCGGGCAGGTCATCGTGATCGACCACGAGCGGAGCATCGGCGCCGGACTGCGCGCCGACTCGCTCACCGACATGGTGGTCAACCGGCCCAGCGGCTGGCACCAGGACCGTGATGGAGACAACCCTCCGGTGGTGGCCCGGGTGAACATCCGCTACCTGGAGAGTGTGAAGACCGCCGCCCATCCTGCACTGGAGGTACTCAGCATCGGCGCATGGCAGGGCGAGCCGATCGGCCTCGCCCCGGTCGTCGGGCTTCCCCGTCTGCGGACCCTCACCGCCTACCCGGGCACGCTCGCCGATCCCCTGGAGATCACCGGGCTGACGGGGCTGGAATACCTGAGCCTTGGCCCCGAGGAGTGGCGCGTCCTCCTCGACGCCGGTGCCGTCCCCCGGAGTCTGTCGGCGGCCGGTATCGAGGTCCAGGGCAAGCGGCACCCGCTGCCGATCCTGGACCTCGCCAACGAACTCCTCGCCCTGTGGGACCGCCCCCTCATCAGCCGGACGGTCCTCGAAGCCCGCCTGGACACCGACCGGTGAGCGAGGACGGGCTGGGGGAGGAGTGGGCGCCGGCGCCCGGGTACGAGATCGAGATCGGTACCGAGCCGCTGGAACGTCCGGCTCGCAACTCGGTGGGCGGGTGGCCCTACTTCGACGACGGCCAGGAGTGGCCGCGGTGCTTCTGCGGCGAGCGGATGGCACTGTTCTTCCAGTTGGACCTGCCGGACGACATCGAGTTCTTCGGCGGAGAACACCTGTCGGTCTTCCACTGCGCCCACCACCACGACGCGGCCGACCCGGTGACGGCCGACGACCGCCTCGTGCCCCGGTTCTGGGAGGCTCCGCAGCCGCCGTTCCCGGGCTCGTTCTGGCGGGTGCTGCTGCAGCGTGACCCGGGGGTGCCGGAAGCGGAGCCCGAACCGGCCGTGCGTGCCCTGCCCCTGTCCCTGCGGCCCTTCGTGGACACCCCGGAGGGGCCGTTCGGAGCGCATTTCAAAGTGGGTGGTACGGCGTCCTGGGCGCAGTACCCCGAGTACTACCGGTGTGCGTGCGGCGTGGAGATGGCGTTCGTCTGCCAGATACCGGAGGGCTGGGAGTTCGGCGTCCGCCCCGGAGTCCCGGTGCAGCCCTACAGCGTCCGGGACGACGCCTACGCCCTGTTCCTCGGCAACGAGGTCTATCTGCTGGCCTGCCCGGCGCGATGCGATCCCGCGGCCGTCTTTCCGGTGAACCAGCACTGACCCTCAGCCGCCCGCCGACACATTGGTGAGCTGCTCGGAGACCTCCTGCTCACACCTGTGAGGCACGCAGTTCCCAGGACACCGCGACCAGCCGGTCGCTGAGGGGTCCGTCGGCGCTGTCGCCCGTCATCTCGGCGCGGTACGCGCGGATCGCCGGGTCGGTGAAGGTGAGAGTCAGCACCGGGCAGTCCGTGGCGTCGTTGGTGTCCTCCGGCGAGCACCTGTTGATGTCGAGCAGGCTGTGGCCAGGGCACACGGCCCCGGTAGGCAGCTCCACGTCCAGGAGTAGCTCCTTGCCCGGATCCACCCGGAAACGGCCGGACGCCGGGACTTCTACGGCCTTGCCCTTGAAACCGCTGTCCACGACCGTCGCGGTGAGCCCGCGGGCGGAAGCGCGGACGCCCTGACCATGAGGGCCGTGGAGATCGAGCGTGACCTGGCCTTTGGCCAGCGGCGCGTCGAGCACCAGGGGGCGGTCGCCCGCTCGTATGGCCGCGTGGACGGTGAAGCGAGTTTCGCCCGGCGCCTTCGGCCCCGGATCGTAGTAACCCCAGCTGGTGAGCACCAGTCTCGGGGCCATGCTCTGCTCGCCCTCCCCCCGTGGCACCGGCCGCGGCGGCTCGTCCACCCCGCACTTCGAGAGCTGGGCCGTGCCACCGGCCGGGAGCGGACGGTCCCGCAACGGCACGGCGGGGCCCTGCCGTTGCGCGGATGCGCGCGGTTCGGACGTCGTGGCGGAATACGTCAGTGCCAACAGCCCCACGACGGGCACGGCGAGGATCAACCAGGAACGCGGGGAAACGCGGGACACTCAGTCACGTCCTCGCGCTCGGCCGACCATCCCGGCATGCCCGGTCCCCGGGCCCCGCTCGCCGGCCCGGGGGAACAACTCCATGACGCTCATGATTGTTTCTGCGTGCTCGATGCCAAGAGCGTCACAGCGCACCGCGCCGGCCCCGGGTGTCTTCCCTCGCGTGACGGAGGCAAGACACGCGCGGCACCTACATGAGGGACGTGACGAACGACGTCCAGGCACCTGCCGTGATGGTGAGGACCGGGCCGTGGGGGACCTTGGAGTCACGGACGGGGACGACGCCGGTGTGGGCGTCGCACACTTCGAGGCAGTCGCCGCCATCACCGTTGCTGTAGGTGCTCTTGCGCCAGCGGGCGGCGCCGGGGAAGGCCTCGGCCACCTCGACGCAGTCGCCGCCCGTTCCGTTGCTGTAGCTGCTCTTGCGCCAGACGGCCGTGCTCAAGTCATTCATGCTGCTTGCCATTTCGCACATCCTCAGCCGCTTGCTCGATCAGGGCGAGGGACGCCTCGGGTGGCAATGCGGCGGCCCTGAGCAGATCGTACGACCTTCGGTACTCCTCTACGAGGGCCGGATCGTCGATGGTGTCCCCACTGTGCTGCGACTCCAAGTACACCAACGGCGGGGCGTCAGGGAAGGTCATGACCTTGGCCATGCCCATCATGAGGGGATGCGGCCCGCAGTTCCACGGAAGGACCTGGGGAACGATCCGGCGTCGGCGCGCCAGCGCGGCGATGTGCTCGAGTTGCTTGACTGTCTGCTCCGAGGGCAGGAGCGGTTGACGCAAGAGCACTTCCGACAGGATCGCCCAGTACATCGGTGTCTTGTGGTTGTCCTCGAAGAGGCGTGCCCGTGCCACCCGGGCGCTGACCTTCTCCTCGACCTCCTCGTCCGGTGCAAGTGGCATGGCCGCCCGAACCAGCGCCCGCGCGTAAGCGTCCGTCTGCAACAACCCCGGCATCAGAGTCGGGCATCACTCCTCGATGGACTTGGCGTGCTTCTCCGCCTCCAGCACCCGCTCGAAGTAGCTCGCGTGTCCCCGCCGTTTCGCCCTGCGCACGTCCTCGCAGCGGCGGCGGAAGAAGCCGTCCGTGCCGAGGACCTTGTCGACGTGGTCGGCGAGTTCCGCCGGCATGCGGCGCGTGCCGCGCTCGATCTCGCTGAGGTGGCTGGGGCCGTAGAAGCTGCCCTCGACCAGCTGCTGGAGCGTCAGCCCGGCTTCCTCCCGCTTCCACCGCAACTCGCTTCCGTAGAAAGTCGGGACGCCCGTCGATCCGTCGATGTCCTTGCGCTGCCCCATCGTTCACCGTCCTTGGTGTGCCGTTACCGCCCGCTGCCCGGCGTTCCCCGGCCCGTGCCGACTCCTGCCGGGCATACGTGCAGTTCAGGGCCGGGAGCCCGAACCCCTGTCACGCTACGGAGCCCGGCGGCAGAGTGTGAGCGGTTCGTCACTCATGGCACAGGAAGGTGTGAACTCCCCATGCACGACCCCCACCCCGCCTCGGCCGACGCCTGCGTCGAGGAGCTGCGGGACGCGCTCGCCGCGCACGGCATCACGCTCCCGTCCCTCGGCGTCGACATCCCGACCTTCGCGGCCCGCTACCCCACCCGACCGCTGATCGCGCTCGGCAACTGCAACCTGCTCACCGCCCGCGCCCTGACCGCCGTCCTCCGCAAGGGGGACGCGTGAGGCGACCACCCCTGACACTGGAACTGCTCGCCACCCCGGCGGCCGTGTCCGGAGTGCGCCGCGCCCTGCGCGACTACGGCGTCGACGTCCAGCTCTGCGCGAGCGGAGCTCGTCACCAACGTGATCCGGCACCTCGGCGAGGGCCTCCCCGTCACCGTGCGGGTGTCCTGTGACGGCGGCCGTACGCGACTGGAGGTCACCGACCCCGACCCGTGCGCCCTGCCTGTCCTCCGCGAGGCGGTCACCGTCGACGACGAGTCCGGCCGGGGGCTCGCCCTGCTCGACGCGCTGGCGCTGCGGCGGGGCGTGACGCGGGGGCCCCGCAGCAAGACCGTGTGGTGTGAACTGGCGGCGCAGCCGTCAGGGGGCGAGCGCAGCGGACACCCGGTCGAGCCGGGCGGGCGGCAGGGCGAAATGGTCGGCGGGATTGCGGTAGGAGTACTCGCCGTCGTTGATGCGGACACCGTCCCCTCGCACGGACCAGGTGGAGGGCCCGGGTGCTCCCTGGTTCTCCATGAGGGCGGTGGCGAGCGCTTCGGGGTCCTCGACGCCGACGAGGGCACGTAGCGCCGAGGTCAGTCGCTCGGTGGCGTGGTCGCCGGGCATGACGTCACCGGATGTCGGGATTGTCTGCCGGGGTGATCGAGGGGTGGGCGCTGTTGTACAGTCCGCGCCTCTGTCGTGACGTAAGGAAAAGGTCCATGCGAACTCGTCCCGGACGCACCGCCGCGCTCGCCCTCCCGGTCGCCCTCACGCTGGTTGCGTGCGGCGCGGAGACGGACGACGCGAAGACCCGGGAGGCGACCTCGCCGCCTGCCCGTGAGGCGTCCGAGCAGCCCCGGGCGCCCGAGTCCGTGGAGGACTTCCTCGACCTCGCCGAGAAGGCGATGGCCGAGGAGCCCGCCTGGAGCTTCTCCGTGACGGGCGAGGAGGGGCTGACGCTCCAGGGGCAGAAGAGCGCGGCGACCTACGAGGGCAGCCTCCGGCGTGCTGTCGGGCGGGTGGCACTGCACTCGCAGGGCGTCAGCACCAACAGCAAGGGCACGAAGAAGACCGAGGAGCTCTACGTCGTCGGCGACGCGGGGTATCTGAAGGAGGGTGCGGCCGGCTGGAAGGCCGTGTCTCCCGTCGCCCCCGAGATGCGGAACAAGGTAGAGGACCCGATCGCGGTCGTCGACGCGTTCCGGACGTACGCGCGGACTGCCGACGGCGAGGTGAAGGTGACCGAGACGGAGGGCGGCGACACGGTCGAACTCCGTGTGGTGAGCGGCGAGCAGAAGCTGAGTGCCGTCCAGGACCGGGCGTGGGCGAAGAAGGCCGAGCGCGAGTTCGACCCGACGGCCGAGCAGCTCCGCGTGGCGGGCGTCCCGGTCGAGGACGGGCAGGTGACGCTCTCCGGCCTGGAGGAGGTGCTGGTCCTGGACGCGACGTCGTACCGGATCGAGAGCCACCGTCTCGACTTCGGCTTCCTGATCCCGTACAACGGCCAGGACATCACGTTCGAGCAGAAGGTCAGCGAGGCGAACCAGGGCCCGTACCGGGGGAAGATCGAGCTTCCGGCGGACGTGCGCTGACGCGGAGTTCCCTGCCCGCACCCGAGTGGTGGGCGGCCGGGTGCGGGCGCTACGGGGTCAGGGCCGAGGACGGCACTGACGTCCCGGCGGTGACGGGACGGCGTCAGGCGGCGGTACGCCGGCCCCGTCCGTGCAGGGTCAGGTAGAAGGTGCGCAGCGACTCCTGTGAGCTGCCCGCCGTGAAGCAGTTGCGGACCTTGCCGAGGGGGTTCCACACCCGCCCGTCCGGCATCCGTACGCCGACCGGCTGCCCGAAATAGGCCTGCTGGGCGGCGTCGAAGTCGACCCACTGCGCGTCCGCACGGCGGACCAGCACCTCACCGACGTAGGCCCCGAGCCCTAACAGCGCACCGCTCACCCGCGCCTCGTCCACGCCGTCCCTGCGCAGCCCGTCGACCAGGAAGTCGACGAGGCGGAGGCTGGCCACGGAGTAGTCCAGCGGGAGCCGCTTGCGGGTGGTGACGCGACTGACGAAGGTCCCTGCGCATGTCCGCATGTCCTCTGCACGCGGAAGTCGATCGCTCACATCACTCACAGGACCGCTCCCCCTCCACTCGATTCGGGGAGAGCTCCCGCCGTCCCCCATCAGATCAAGCGGATCCGGCCTTGGAAGCATCACGGGTCACGGACGTGCGGAATCCCACATGAAGTCCCGCGAAACCGGTACAACCTTTTCACGTGCCATGCGTCGTCTTCGAAAACTGTCCGTCGCTGAAGCCGTTCCCAGCCCGTCGGGGCAAGCGGCTGGCGACGGGATGGTGGTGGCCGGCCACCACGGGACGGCTGGTGCGCTACGGGGCCGCAGCGATGCGGCTGCAGGTGATGCTGCTCGCCCATGACTCGCGTGTCAGAGGCCTGGCCGCCCGGCCGCTTGAGCTGCCGCTAGCCCCGCCGTTTCGCCTGAGCGGTGTCCGGATCTTGGGCGAGAACACGAAAGTGCCTTCTGACCTGGGACGACAGGGCTTGTCTAAGGCTTCTGTCGTTCCAGCAGGAAGGCACTTTCTGCGTGCACACCACCGCCTCGCGTCCCCGGCTCGTCGTCTCGGCCGACGGCCATGGAGTGGTCAGCCACGCCGGCTCCCGCCTGTTGGCCGCTCTGGCCGATGCCACCGGCCTGGCCGCCGCCTTCAACGACGTGCTGCGCAGGCTGCGGCCACGGGGTACCGGACACGCCCCGGGCGGATCGCCGTGGACATAGCCGTGATGCTCGCCGACGGCGGCGAAGCAATCCGTGACCTCGGCATCCTGCGTGACCAGCCGACGGTGTTCTGGACCTCCCAGGTCAGCGTGTACTCGGTGCGCTTGTTGCCGGAGGCGGAGTTGATCGGCGTCTTGACCTGTGCGGGAATGGTGACGGAGGCGCCGGGAGCGAGATCCTGCGGCAGCGCGGTGCGGATCTGGTTGCCGCCGGTGGTGACGTCGGTGCCGTCCGGCAGTTCCCACCGGTAGGTCAGCTCGTTTCCGGCCGCCGTCCATTCCTGGTCGGTGGTGTTGGTGAGGGTGACGTCGACGGTGTAGGTGGTGTTCGGCGTCATCCGGGCCGGCGTGCCCGGTGCGTGGTACGTCGACTCGGGTGTCGCGTCGATGTAGGTGACGACCAGCTCGGGCCGCAGCCGCTGCTCGGGTGCCTCCGAGGACAGGAAGACCGAGCGCTCCTGCGCGGCGGCCTCGTCGACCGTCTTGATCGCGACGCCGTGCCGGGTGTCCGGGTCTCTCACCCAGCCCTGCGCGAGGGAGGTGACGTCCCAGTCGTGGCGGGACGGGTCGTTGCTGATGGCGCCGATGTCGGAGACCGCCTCGCCGACGTCACCGCCGGGGGTGGTCCAGGCGGTGGCGGCGGTGGCCCTGTTCCAGGTCGCCGACTCGTCGAAGTCCCGTGTCAACGGGCGTAGTTCGTAGACCGCTCCGGCGGCGCTCCGGGTCGATTGAGTGCCCCAGAGGCGGACGGTGGCCTGCAGGACCCGTGAGGAGGCGGGGAGGTCCAGGTCGCCGAAGTCCAGCAGGGTGCGGGTGTTGCCGTAGGGGGTGGAGTTGTTGCCGACCGTCAGCCAGGGCTGAGGCCCGTACTCCTCGAACGTGTCGTGGGGTGTGGTCGGCTGGGCGGAGGTCAGGGTGGTGTCCTGGCCGGCGGTGATCACCTTGGTGGTGCGGCCCGCCTTCGGCAGCCGCACCAGCTGGGTCGGCGAGGCGATGACCTGGCCGTCCTTCGTCTTCACCGCGACCATGTAGTAGTAGGCCCGGCCGAACGGGTCGGCGCTGCCCACCGCGGTGGGCACCGCCGTGGTGTCGGTGAAACCGTTCGCCGACGCGTCCACCGGAGCCACCAGGGTCGCCGCCGACGGCGTGAACGACTGGAAGACGGAGCGGTGGACCTGGTACTCGACCAGGTCGTCGGCCGTGGAACCGGCGTCCGGGTCCCGGTAGTCGGACCAGTGCAGCTCCGCGCCCGTGGAGTGGATCACCGACGGGCTGTCCAGGTTCACGCCCTGGCGGCCGAAGGTCAGTACCAGACGCGGGTAGGTGGCCGTCTCACCGCCGTAGCCGAACTCGCTGCCCTCGTACCGCGGGCCGCCCTGGGGACCGTTACTGCTCTCGTCGCCGGCCTTGACCACGAAACCGTGGTTCTCGTACGTGCCGTCGATCCACTGCTGGACCGTCCTGGCCACCGGGAACGAGTGCCAGGTGCTCACCTCGCCCGGCTTCTTGGTGACGACGCTGCCCTTGGTGAAGCGCACCGCGTCCGCGACGACCGCGGTCGACGCGGAGGCCGGGCCGTCGCCCAGCACGACCTTGCCGCTTGTGCCCGCCGTGAACGGATGCGACCCCAGGGTCTTCCACACCCCGCCGCTGCCGGACTTCTGGTCGACGGTGTACTGCTTCGACCCGCCCTCGTAGGTCACCGTGTACGGGGCGTCGGTGGCCCGGTCGACGGCGGGCACGTTGTGCACCTCGACCTGGTAGGTGCCGTCCTCCGGCAGACTCGGCTGCCAGGTGTACGCATCACCGGCCACCGAGTCCTTGTTGTACAGGTAGTCGCCGTTGACGGCGTACTGCGTGTAGTCGGTGTTCCCCGACGCCGGCCACGCACCCACCGCCGCGGTGCGGCCCGCGTCCCCGTCGTCCACGACGACGGACGTGCCGGACAGCTCGCCTGTGATGTCCTGGGCGTTGTCCCAGGTGGCCGTCTCCTCGCTCCACTCCTGGGTGGCCCGGTGCGCCTCAAGGCGTACCTCGCCACCGGAGGTGGTGTGCGTCTGGTCGTAGTACAGCCGCAGGTCGGCCGCTTCCACGCGCGTCCCGGCCGGTATCTGGGACAGCGGGAACCGCAGCAGCGCACGCGAGGAACCACTCGACGTGTTGCCGACCGACAGACGCCAGTTGTTGTCGTAGTTCGACGCCGGACCGTCCGAGGAGATCATCACGTCCTGCGCCGTCGTGGGCGTGGGAGCGATCTCGATCGTCGGGTCGATCGTGACGGGGTACTGGCGTTCCTTCGCGGCCAGCCACTTCTCGTCCGGGGTGAGGGTCAGCATCCAGCCGCCCCCGGCGTTGGTGAGCTTCTGCCCGACCGCGGTGCTGTACGTGGTGCCGTACGGCGACGAGGCGTCCTTCTTCGAGTCCGTCATGAACCCGGCCGGGATCACCAGCACGGGGTCGGCGGACTCGCCGTAGAAGTGGACCGCGCCGTCCCTGGTCTGTTTCGGCCTCAGCCCGTCCACGTCCAGCTTGAACGTGAACGTCACCGGCCCGGACGGCCGTTCGTCCAGGACGATGTTCTCCTTGACCCGCCCGGCCCCCACCTCGTAGGTGAGGTCCGCGCCGTCGACCGCGTCCCGGTAGGTGACCGTGCTGCCCTTGGCCACCGGTTTCAGCGCGTCCGCGCCGGGCAGGCCCATCGTCACCGACCGGCCGTCACCGGCCTCCACCCGCAGCAGCCTGTCGGCGTCCGAACCGAACCGGCTGTGCAGCGTGTTCGTCGTGTTCGCGAAGTCGAAACCCTTCGCCCGCGACGCCCGCACGGACGTGTCGATCGCCTTCCACGCGGCCTTCTTGCCACTGCCGTGGCGGTAGGCGGTCGGTACCGCCGACAGTTCCATCTCGGTCCGGCCGTCGGACAGCTGCCAGTACCGGGCGTTCTCGGTGCGCCGGTCCGTCAGCTCCTCGACCCGCTTCGCCTTCGGCGCGTTCTTCCCCTTCGGCAGCTTCTGCCGGTCGGCGACACCCGCGTCCGAGGGCGGCGGGGCCGACGGCGACGCCTCCTCGCCGTCGTCCCCGCCCAGCCAGTCGGTGAGCGACTCGAGCACGCCCTTGCCGTCACCGTCCGACGACGGGCCGGACGACGCATACGCGACCTGCGGCAGCGTGGTACTCACCACCGCAGCAGCCACAAGACAGGAGATCCATCTCCCGTATCGGACTTTCACGTCCCATGCCCTTCCCTTCGCGACGCACCCGCCTCCCAGGAAGTCTGGAATCCGGGCATGCCGAACCACCGGACGGGAATTCCCGACCGGACCGCTTCGCGGAATCAGGTGAAGCGGGGCATGTCTAATCACGCGTGAAAGGCCATGTCAACCACTTTCCCATTTCGGACGATTGGCTGATGATCCGGAAGGTCGCCGTTCCGAACGTTGAATTTATGTCCGCTTTGTCCGAGGGGTGGACCCGGCGGGTCGGCATGCGGTATAACCGCCCGGTTCCCTGCGGGAGGCACGTGCAAAACAGTGCCCGACGAAAGCCGGCTCCATGCCAAAGACGGAAAACACAGCAGAAGCAGCGGAAACGGCCGGCCCGGAAAACCCCGGAAAGAATGCGGCGACCCCGGCCGGCGAATCGGCCGAAAAGCGCCGAGGTGGCGACCGGGCCGGATTCCTCGCCGCCGGAGCGGTCCTCGCCGTCTGTCTGGGGCTCGTCCTGTACGGCACCCTCGGCACGACCGGCGACACCGAACCCGAACGGCCGAAGGCCCCGACGGCCGCCGTGACGTACCAGGTGACCGGTGAGGGCCGTGTCGACGTCAGCTATCTCGCCCGCAGCGAGGAGGGCAGGGCAACCGTCGAGAAGGACATCGCACTGCCCTGGAAGAAGACCGTCCAGGTCCCGCTCGGCCGGTCGCCCATCATCGGCATCGTCCTCGACGGCAAGGGCGGCCAGGCCCGCTGCGCCCTCGCCATCCGCGGCGCTCACGTCCAGAGCGCCACCGCGTCGGGCACCTACGGCCGCGCCACCTGCGCCGGTGAACTCCCCGCACCAGCCGATGTCGACTCACCGTCGAACAGCACGCTGCCGTGACGGCCGCGCCTGATCAGCGTCCTGTCGAGGCCACCCTCGACTTCCTGCGTTCCGCGTTCGGGCCCGAGTGGCGTGAGCCTCCCCTCGGCCATGAGGGCGTAGCCGTGTGGGAGACCGAGAACCGGGTGACGCTCCCGGAGCCGTACAGAACCTTCGTTGCGGAGATCAGCAACGGGTGCAGCCTCGGTCCCGCAGAAGACGGCGGTCTGCAGCCGCTCGGGTGGCTGCCGGAGAGTTGGCCGGACCTCGGTCCGCGGCAGCCGGGAGAACTGTTCCCCCTGGAGGCGTCCTGGCAGTGGGAGGACGACGAGACGGTCGATCCTGAGGGCGATCCACGCACCGATGCCGTGTACACCAAGGGGTCGGTCGTTCTCGGCTCGGAGGACGGGCAGTTGTTCTGGGTGCTGGTGACCGCGGGGCCCCGCCGGGGCGAGGTCTGGATGGTGGCCGACGTGGGAGCCGGCCCGGTGCCCGGGGATGACGCATGGGGCTTCGAGCAGTGGGTGCGGCAGTGGCACTCCGGTGAGGCTTGGTCGGCCTGAACGGCTGCCTCGGACGCCGTCGAAACACGTGGACAGAGCCAATGGCGCATGCGGCCACCAGGGTGACGGTGATCGCTGCTGCCCCCGCCGGGCGCAACGTCCCTGCTCACTGACGATTCAACTGCGATCCCTGCCGGCCCGGCGGACCCGATCGGCTGTGGAGGCGGCGGTGCGCTCGAGTTCCTGGGTCGGTTCGGACGTGGGCAGGGGGAGATCCAGCAGGCCGCGTATCCGGCGGTGGGGCTGTTCTCCGTCGTGCTGGTCGACGGACCGCAGATGGCTGAGGAAGGTGTCGGCGTCGGGTGCTTCGGCTGCCTGCTGCCAGAAGGGCAGTCCCGCTTCGAGTTCCGCCACGAGCCGGCCGGTGGGCGCTTCCGCGCCCGGAAGGTCGGCGTCCTTGAGCAGCCGGATGGTCTCGGCCTGCGCCTGGGCCATGTGTCCGGCCCAGGCGGTGGCGCCGGCGAGGTCCTGCTGCGGACTCTTCGCCGGGCGGAGTGCGCCGGCGGTGTTCAGCGGTTTCATCGCCGCGAGGAACTCCCGTTGGGCGGCGTCCAGATCGGAGGCGTTCCCGCGTACCGAGACGTCGAGTTCGGTGTTGTCCGGCCGGGCCACCCAGCACACCACGGTGCGCCGCCCGGCCGCCCATCCCTCCTCGTCGGGATGGAAGTAGTAGGTCTGCAGCCGTCCGAAGGCCAGCGGATCGAGCGCGTAGTCCGTGAAGAGCCTCGCGCACTGTGGCCAGGCGGTCGCCGCGATGCCGTCGAGCCCCGGGAAGTCACCCTCGGGGAGGGCGAAGGAGGCGTAGGCCTCCGCGCGGTGCGGCGTGTCGCAGGGGGTCAGTTCCACACTTCCGCCCAGCGGCGGCGTCCCCGGTTCCGTCAGCCCGCCACGCGGGGTGAAGCAGTCACCGGCGCGGATCGACTGGATCGTGGTCCAGCCCGGCTTTGTGACGTCGCCGCTGTCGCTGCGAGCGGGAAGTGTCCAGACCCTGAAGTCGACGACCGGGATGACGACGGCGGCCAGCAGGAGGATCGCTCCGGAGACGGAGACACCGGCGATCGCGAGGCCCTTGCCCCGCTGTCTCCGTCTGGGGATCTGCCACAGCGCGACGCAGCCGAGGACCAGCCCCAGGGGCGCGAGGCAGAGCAACGACGTCACCAGGGAGGCGATCGCCAGGCCGTTCAACGCCGGTGGCGCGGGCATGGGTGCCGGATGCCACTGCGGCCCAGGAGGGGGCCACGAGCCGGGCGGCTCGTGAGAATTCGGCGGAGGGGGGACCGACATTCGATTCCATCCTTTCTCGGACTGGGACTGCTGTGAGTCCTACCGCAGCCCGTTCAGCGCGTCAGCGGACGCCGATGCAGGTGTACGAACCCGAGGCAGAACCAAGCCGGAAGTGCAATAACCAGACCCCGCAGACGGCCTGCTGCCGGCGTATCAAGCCCGGAAGGCAGCCAGGTTCAGTAGCCCGCGAGCAGGTGAAAGGCCGGCTCGCGGGTGCGCGGGCGAATTATCGACCAACGGATCGAGGGTTCGTCAAGCCCAAGGACATTCAGGGAATTCACCCCACCGAAAAGCGGTCGATTCGCCCCTTTTGATCTCTCCGTCGCACGGTGCGCTCCGCGTGGTGTATAACCGCCCGGGTTCGACTTCAGTTGCATGCCGCATTGATCCGTCACATCGAGAACCGGGCCCTTTTCGTGTCATCGAAGGAATCCGCGGAATCCATGAAGTCCGTGGAGAGCGAAGAGCCGGAGAGCACGTCCGAGGGGCCGCACCACGCGGAAGCCGGGGCGGTGTGGGGGCGGATGCGGCGGCGGTCGGAGCCGAGACCACCGGTGCGCAGAACGGTGCGGGCAAGAACGCGAGCAAGGGCGCGAGCGGTGGCGCTCGCCCTCGGCGAGCAGGGCGGCCGGGCGGCGTGCACGCTCGCGGTCCGCAGCGGGCACGTCCAACGGGCCACTGCGATGGGTGTGTTCAGCCGTGCCACCGGTGTCGGCGAGCTCCCCGTCAACGACAACTGATCTTCACGTACAAGGTTCACAAGGGGTGGGCATGAGTCCAAGAGGAACCCGCGCGCGGCGTACGAGAACGTCGAAGCGCACGATCTGGCTGGCGGCCGGGGCCGTGGTCATCGCAGGTACCGGAGTGACGGCCGTGGCTGTGGGCGGAGGCTCCGAGGGCGGCGGCGGCGCCGACGAGGCCGCGCGTCCCGCGCAGGCCCATACGCTGGCGCTGACCGGCAAGGATCCGAAGAAGCGCGAACTGCCGCGCACGGAAACACAGTTGTTCTCACTCGTCGGTGTCTCCTGGGAGGACAGCGCCGACGAGTTCGAGGGCACCGCGCAGATCCGTACCCGCGGTGCGGAGGACGGCGCGTGGACCGACTGGCGCGACCTCGACTTCGACATCCGGGCGCCCGAGACGCAGGAGGGTGACGCCACCGGTGTCCGGGGCGCGTCCGAGCCGCTGTGGGTGGGGCCGTCGGACGCCGTCGAGGCCCGTGTCGTGGCCGGCGGCAAGGAGACCGCCGTGCCGGACGCGCTGCGGCTGGACATGATCGACCCGGGCGAGACGAAGGGCGGCAAGGGCAAGGGCAAGGGGAAGGGGGAAACCGGCAAGGGACAGGAGAACGGCAAGGGCAACGGGAACGAGAACGGCAAGGGCAACGGCAAGGGCAACGGCAAGACGCCCGCCGAGCCCGGCGACTCCGGCACCGCCGCCCCGGACCCGTCGCAGTCCGGCGGGGAAACCGAGCCGAGCAGCGCCCCGGAGCAGTCGGCCGGGCCGTCCTCGGAGCCGACCGCGGAGCCCGGCAGTCCGAGCGAGGAGCCGACGGCGCCGGAGCCCTCCGAGGAGCCGACGCAGGACCCGACACAGGAACCGACGGCCGAACCGAGCGCTCCCGTCCCGAGCGAGGAGCCGACCGCGGAGCCCGGCGGCCCGAGCGAGGAGCCGACGGCGCCGGAGCCCTCCGAGGAGCCGACGCAGGACCCGACACAGGAACCGACGGCCGAACCGAGCGCCCCCGCCCCGAGCGAGGAGCCGACGGAGGAGCCCACCGCCGACCCGACCACCGAGCCCACGGCGGAGCCGAGCGCCCAGCCGGACCCGGCCGAGTCGACGACGCCGGCCGCTCCCGCCGCACCGGCGGTCGTCAGCCGCGCCGACTGGGGTGCGGACGAGTCGCTCGTCGCCGACCCGTCGGACTACCTGGACAAGGTCGACGCGGTCTTCGTGCACCACACGGCCGGTACGAACAGCTACGAGTGCGCTGATTCACCGGCCATCATCCGGGGGATCCTCACGTACCACGTGAAGAGCAACGGCTGGAACGACATCGGCTACAACTTCTTCGTCGACAAGTGTGGAACGGTCTTCGAGGGCCGCGCGGGCGGCACCGACAAGCCGGTCCGGGGCGCTCACACGTACGGCTTCAACGGCTCCTCGGCCGGTGTCTCGCTGCTCGGCGACTACGAGAACGGCGGCACGCCGACGGCCGCGGCCAAGCAGGCGATCGCCGACATCTCCGCCTGGAAGCTCGGCCTGCACGGCGTCGACCCGGAGGCGAAGGTGACCCTCACCGCCGCGGCTGACACCAGGGTCTGGAAGAACGGTGAGAAGGCCACGCTGAACACCGTCTCCGGCCACCGCGACGGCTTCGGCACGCTCTGCCCGGGTGTCGCGCTCTACTCGGCGCTGCCGGAGATCCGCCGCACGGCGGGCGCGTCGGAGTACGCGGGCTGAGAGGGCGGACGCGGACCGACCCGCGTACGTGAGCCGATCCCGCGGGGAAACGCCGACGGGGCACCCCGGGCGGGTTGCCCGGGGTGCCCCGTCGGGGGTGCGCGGTGCGTGGCGCCCGGTCCGTGCGTCGCTGCGGGTGCACACGGACCGGGGCCGTCTGGGGGAGCCCGGTGGGCTCAGCGGGGCGCGAGTTCGAGCGGATCGAGGGCCGCGGCGTGCGCGTCCATCCGTTCGGCGGCCAGGATCGCGGCCACCGTGTCGGCGCGGGAGGCGGCGACGACCAGGGCGCGGCCCGCGCGGGCGTGCGCCTGTCGGTGCAGGGCCGTGGCGTTCGCCTGGCGGCCCCTCGTGGTCGCCGACGCGCGGGCCGGCTTGCGTCCTCCCCGCAAACGGGTCACCTGCTCGGCGAGCCGCTCGGCCGCGGTGTCCAGATCGGCCGAGGGCGCCGCGACGCGCAGTTCGTCGGTGACGGCGAGCAGCGCGGCGAGATGACCTCCGAGCTGGATGTCCAGCTCTTCCTCGCGGGAGCGGTGGGGGAAGTCGTGGGGGGTGCCGGCCATCGTGCGGTGGACCGACTTACTGCGGATCGGTTCGTACATGGATGGCCTCCTGGGGGCTGACAGGAAGCCATCCTAGCTTAGATTTCGTCTAAAGTTGAGTTGCTCACAAGATCGGACAGATGAGACACGCAGGGTGAGGGCGCGCCCCGTCAGAGCTGGCCGTAGCCGTCCAGGAAGCGGGCGATCCGGCCCACCGCGTCCCGCAGGTCGTCGGTCGACGGCAGGGTCACCACCCGGAAGTGGTCGGGCTCCGGCCAGTTGAAGCCGGTGCCGTGCACGACCATGATCTTCTCGCTGCGCAGCAGGTCCAGGACCATCCGCCGGTCGTCCCTGATCTTGAAGACGTCCGGGTCGAGGCGCGGGAAGAGGTACAGCGCCCCCTTCGGCTTCACGCAGGTCACGCCCGGGATCTGGGTCAGCAGTTCGTACGCCACATCCCGCTGCTCGCGCAGCCGGCCGCCCGGCAGCACCAGGTCGTTGATCGTCTGGCGCCCGCTGAGCGCGGCGACCACCCCGTGCTGGCCCGGCATGTTCGCGCACAGGCGCATGTTCGCCAGGATCGTCAGGCCCTCGATGTAGGAGTCGGCGTGCGCGCGGGGCCCGGAGATCGACATCCAGCCCACCCGGTAGCCGGCCACCCGGTACGCCTTCGACATGCCGTTGAAGGTGAGGGTGAGCAGGTCGGGGGCGACGGAGGCGGTGGGGACGTGGACGGCGTCGTCGTAGAGGATCTTGTCGTAGATCTCGTCCGAGCAGACCAGCAGGTTGTGGCGGCGGGCGATGTCGGTCAGGCCCTTGACCATCGCCTCGTCGTACACCGCGCCGGTCGGGTTGTTCGGGTTGATGATCACGATCGCCTTGGTGCGGTCGGTGACCTTGCGTTCGATGTCGGCGAGGTCCGGCATCCAGTCGGACTGCTCGTCGCAGCGGTAGTGCACCGCCGTGCCGCCGGAGAGCGAGACGGCGGCCGTCCACAGGGGGTAGTCGGGCGCGGGGACCAGCACCTCGTCGCCGTCGTCCAGCAGTGCCTGCATCGCCATCACGATCAGCTCGGAGACGCCGTTGCCGATGAAGACGTGCTCGACGTCGGTCTCGATGCCGAGGGTCTGGTGGTGCATGACGACCGCGCGGCGCGCGGCCAGCAGCCCCTTCGCGTCGCCGTAGCCGTGCGCCGACGAGACGTTACGCAGGACGTCCTCGAGGATCTCGGGCGGGCACTCGAAGCCGAACGCGGCCGGGTTGCCGGTGTTCAGCTTGAGGATGCGGTGACCGGCGGCTTCCAACCGCATCGCCTCCTCGAGCACCGGGCCCCGGATCTCGTAACAGACGTTGGCGAGCTTGGTCGACTGGATCACCTGCATGCTGGGAGCTTACGACTCGGTAATGCCCCGCGCCGCGCCATCCGCCACGTGAGACGGATCGATTCGGGGGTTATGTCCGCCCGCTGTCCCCGCGATCGCCCGCTTCCCTACAATCCGCCGCCATGTCCCAGTTTCCTCACGAGGCCCAAGGGGGGCGCGACGTTCAGGAACCCCAGGTTCCGCCGAACGTGTACCTTCCTCCGGCCACCCCGCCCCCGGCGTACGACGCGTACGCCGATCCGGCGACCGCCCACGGCTGGCAGAACGCGTACGACGAGACTCGCGAACTGCCGCCGGTGATCGGCGATCCACCCCGGCCCGGTGTGGTGCCGGGGCCCGGTCCCGCCCCGGGGTCGGGACCGGGGGACGGCGAGGAGCGTGCGGCCGCCGACGGGTCCGGTGCCGAGGGAGCCCGCCGGGGTGCGGGCCGGCACGCCCGCCGCCTCCCCGGCTCCGGTTCGGGCTCCGGCTCCCGGGGTTCGCGTCGGGTCGTGGTGGCCTCCGGTGCGCTGGGAGCGGTGGCGGTGGCGGCGCTGATCGCCGGGTTCTCCCTCTCGGGGTCCTCGCCGGGGTCCTCGCCGGGCGGCTCTCCGGGGGGTTCTCCGGGCGCGGAGGACGGCACCCGTCCGGCGGCGGAGGACTCCGTGCCCGCCGACCCGCCCGCCACGAGTGCGGCCCCCTCCGACGGCCCGTCGCCCGGTGGGGAATCCGCCGGTGAGGGCTCCGCCGGTGAGGGCTCCCGTGCCCCCGGTGCCGGTGTCTCCGGCGGGGAGGGGCGGGCGGACGACGTGCCGTCCGGGCCGTCGGCCGGTGCCTCCACCACCTCCACACCGACCCTCCCCACGCCGACCGCCTCCCCCTCCGCCGGTCCGGGAGACCCTGGCTCGGACAATTCCCGTGACCATCCCGGATGGGGTCGGGGAGGTCCGAAGGGACCCAAGTAGGCGCGGGGGCAGGCTGGGTGGCCCCGCGAACCTACTGGTCGGAAGCAAGGCCTTGCCCCCTCGGCGCGGACGTGCTGAAAATGCACATGACAATTCTGCGGGTGGCCGGAGGAATCCGGGCCACCTCCGTCGCAAGAGGGGACCCCCACATGAGAAAACCTCTCGTCGTCGCGCTCTGCGCCCTGGCCCTGGCCGCGGCCGGCGCGACGCCCGCGGTCGCGGCCGCGCCCACCCCCACGGGCGCGGACACGGCAGCGGGCACCGGCGCGGGCGCGGGTTCGACCGCGGTGCCGGACCCTGTCGGCGGCGTGGTCGGCGGCGTCGTCTCCACCGTGACGGACGCCGCGTCGGAGGCCGTGGCCGGACTCACCGCACCGCGGGCCGGAGCGGTGAACCTCGCGGGCACCGTCTCGCTCAGCAACTGCTCCGGCTCCGTCGTCCGCATGCCCGACTCGGCGGCCGACGACCCCGCGCTCGTCCTCACCAACGGCCACTGCCTGGAGAGCGGCTTCCCCGGGGCCGGCGAGGTGCTCGTCGACCGGGCGTCCGGCCGCAGCTTCGGACTGCTGAACGCCTCCGGCGCCAAGGTCACCACCCTGCGCGCCGACCGGCTGGTCTACGCGACGATGACCGACACCGACGCGGCGGTCTACCGCCTCGGCACCACCTACGCGCAGATCAAGAGCGCGTACGGCATCGAGGCGCTCACGCTCGCCGACACCCGCCCGGCAGCCGGTACGGCCGTCAGCGTGCCCTCCGGATACTGGAAGCGGATCTACGCCTGCGCCGTCGACGGGTTCGCCCACCGGCTGAAGGAGGCGGGCTGGACCTTCAAGGACTCGGTCCGTTACACCCCCGCCTGCAACACCATCGGCGGCACCTCCGGCTCGCCGGTCGTCGACGACGCCACCGGCAAGGTGGTCGCCGTCAACAACACCGGCAACACGGACGGCGGGCGCTGCACGATGAACAACCCGTGCGAGGTCGACGAGAACGGTGCCGTCACGGTCCGCCGGGGCATCAACTACGCCCAGCAGACCCACCCGTTCACCGCCTGCTTCGGCCTGGACAGCAAGCTCGACCTGTACGCGAGCGGCTGCACCCTGCCCAAGCCGTGACACACCCGGCGCGGGCGGGCGGTCAGCGGGGGGACCTGCGGACCGACCGCCCCGCCAGGACGTCGGTGCGCCGCCCGTCCTCCATCACGAACCGCCCGTCGACCAGCACGTACGGGATGCCCACGGGGAGCGCCCGGGGCTGCTCGAAGGTGGAGCCCGCGGCCACCGTCCGCGGGTCGAACAGCACCAGGTCGGCCCGGTACCCCTCGCGGACCAGTCCGCGGTCCGCGAGCCGCAGCCGGGCGGCCGGCCGGGAGGTCAGGTGCGCGACGCACTCCTCCAGCGACAGCACGCCCAACTCCCGCACGTACCGCCCGAGATACTGCGGGAACGTGCCGTACGCGCGCGGGTGCGGCTTGGCGCCCTGGAGGATGCCGTCCGAGCCGCCGGTGTGCACCCGGTGCCGCATGATCGCCCGCACGTTCTCCTCGTGGCCGACGTGCTGCAGGATCGACGGGGCCAGCCTGTCCTTGAGCAGCAGCTCACGCGCGAGGGCCCACGGGCTCTGACCGCGCAGCGCGGCCGACTCCCGCACCGTGCGGCCCACGTACTCGCCGAGCGCGGGATCCCCCACCCCGGAGATCTCGATGGTGTCCCACTCGATGGGCACCCCGTGGCAGCCGTCCGAGCCGGTCACCTCCAGGTGGTGCCGGATCCGCTCGGCCGTCCCGTCGTCCGCGAGCCGCCTGAGCGTCTCCTTGGGGCCGCCCTCGCTCGCCCAGCCCGGCAGCATCGCGACGAGGGTGGTGCAGCCCGGCGTGTACGGGTACGTGTCGAGGCTGATGTCGGCGCCGGCGGCCAGCGCCTCGTCCAGCAGGGCCAGCAGCTCGGGCGCCCTGCCCTTGTTCACGCCGAAGTTCATCGTCGCGTGCGCCAGGTGCAGCGCGCAGCCCGCCTCCCGGGTGAGCGCCACCATCTCCGCGTACGCCTCGAGGGCGCCCGCGCCGTAGGAGCGGTGGTGCGGGCAGTAGTAGCCGCCGTACCGCGCCACCACCCGGCACAGCTCGGTGAGTTCGGCCTCCTCGGCGTACATGCCGGGCGTGTACGTCAGCCCCGAGGACATGCCGACCGCGCCCTGCTCCAGGCCCTCCGCGACCAACTGCCGCATCCGGTCCAGCTCCCGGGGCGTCGCCTCCCGGTCCTCCCAGCCGACGGCGAGCGCGCGGACCGTGCCCTGCGGGATCAGGTACGCGGCGTTGACCGCGATGCCCGCGTCGAGCCGGTCCAGGTACTCGCCCACCGAACGCCAGTCGAAGTCGATGTCGTCCCCGCCGCCGTTCCAGCCGGCGATGGCCGAACGCACCTCGCCGAGCGTGCGGTCGTCGACCGGCGCGTACGACAGGCCGTCCTGGCCCAGTACCTCGAGGGTGACGCCCTGCGCCGCCTTGGCGCTGTGGTCGGGGTCGCGCAGCAGCGCCAGATCGCTGTGCGCGTGCATGTCGATGAAGCCGGGGGCCAGGACCAGGCCCTCGGCGTCCAGTTCGCGGCGGGCCTTCGGGCGCTGACAGCCCGCTGCCGCCGCCTCCTTCACGATCGAGACGATCCGGCCGCCGTCGACGACCACGTCCGCGCGGTAGGAGAGGTCGCCGGAGCCGTCCACGACGTCGGCGTCCCGGATGACGAGTTCTTCCATGCCCCGGCCCTCCTAGAAGAACGTACGGATGTAGTCGACCACCGTGCCGTCCGGCTCCGTCACGGGAATGAGTACCCACTTGTCGAACGACGTGCACGGGTGCGACAGTCCGAGCCCCAGCCAGTCGCCGACCTCCAGGTCGGCCTCCGGGGTGGTGCGCAGCCAGGCGTGCTGGTCGGAGAGGGAGACCACCGAGACACCGGTCGCCGGGCGCTCGGCGCCGTCCCGGCGGACCACCTGGGCGAACGGCAGGTCGAGGTCGTAGGCCGCGTCCCGCTTGCCGGCGTTGGCGAAGGCCTGGTCGGCGGACGGGCGGGACACGATCTGCGTCCACAGCCGGAACGCCGGCTCCAGCGCGCCCTCCTCCGGCACCCGGTTGAACGGCGTCACCGCGCTGTAGTGCCCGTCGTCGTGCGAGACATACGCGCCCGAGCGCAGCAACTTCAGTACGGGGGCGGAGAGTTCGGGGATCTCGGCGAAGACGTCGGCCACCGCGTCGAACCAGGCGCTGCCGCCCGCGCTCACCACGATCCCGTCCAGGCCCGCGAACCGGCCCGCCTTGTCGAAGTCCACCGCCAGGGCCACCAGCCGCCGCAGCCACGCCCGCACCCGCTCCGGGTCGGCGTCCGGCACCTCGCCCTCGTACCCGGCGACCCCGGCCAGCCGCAGTCTGCGGGCGCCCGCCACCGCGTCGGCGACGGCGGCGCACTCCGCCTCCGTGCGCACCCCGGTCCGGGCGCCCTCACCGGCGGCCAGCTCGATCACCACGTCCACCGGGCGGTCGGACCCGGCCAGGGCGGCGTCCATCAGCTCCACACCGCGCACGGAGTCGACGTAGCAGACGAAGCGGAAGTCCGGGTCGGCGTCCAGCTCGCCGGAGACCCAGCGCAGGGCCGCCGCGTCCACCACCTCGTTGGCCAGGAAGATCCGCCGGACGCCGAACGCCCGCGCCACCCGCGCCTGGTGCGGCACCGCGAGCGTGATGCCCCAGGCGCCGTGCTCGATCTGGCGCCGGAAGAGCTGCGGGGCCATGGAGGTCTTGCCGTGCGGGGCGAAGGCGAGGCCGTGCCGGGCCGCGTACGTCTCCATCAGCCTCAGGTTGTGCTCCAGGCGCTCGGCGGACAGCGCGAGCACCGGGGTGGTGAAACCGCCGGTGAACAGGTTGCGGCGCTGGGCGGCCAGCTCGCCGACGGTCAGCCCGGCGGCGTCCGGCGGGAGGCCCTTGAAACGGTGGTCGACGTGTTCCTCGGTGAGGTGCCGGTAGCTGTCGGAGCCGGGGTCGAGGACCATCAGAACCTCCCTGATCTGGTGTGTTGCACTATCTGCAACACCCATTGCGTATGTCGCTTACGGCTGTCTAACATCTCGGCCACGCGGGGTCAACGGAAACGCGTCTCCACGGCCACCGCAACCGACCCCGCCGCCGGCCCCACCGCCCGGCCCACCGCGCCCGACCCCGCCACGCCGAGGAGCCCCGCCATCGTGACCGCCACCGGACCCCGCACCGCCCCCGACGTCGTGGAGGTCGTCGACGTCGTCGCGCTGGGCGAGTCCATGGTGACGTTCCTGCCCTCCCGGCCGGGCCCCCTCGCCGACGTCCCCTCCTTCGACCGGGGGATCGGCGGCGCGGAGTCCAACGTGGCGTGCGTGCTCGCGGCGGCGGGGCACTCCGCACGGTGGATCAGCAGGGTCGGCGACGACGGGTTCGGCGACCACCTCGTCGAGACGATCGGTGGATACGGGGTCGACGTGTCGCACGTCCGCCGCGACCCGGCCCGCCCGACCGGCATCTACTTCCGCACGGCGGGCGACCGGTCGACGGACGCCCACGAGGTCGCGTACTACCGGGCGGGCTCGGCGGCGTCCGCGATGTCGCCGTCCGGCGTGGACCTGGACGCGGTGCGCGCCGCCCGCGTCCTGCACCTGTCCGGCATCACACCGGCGCTCTCCGCCGACTGCCTGGACCTGATGCGGGTGCTGACCGCTCCCCACCCCGACCGTCCCCTGATCTCCTTCGACGTCAACCACCGCCCGGCCCTGTGGCGCGACGGTCACGGCCCGGAGGTCCTGCTGGAACTGGCGCGCGGGGCGGACATCGTCTTCGTCGGCGACGACGAGGCCCGCCAGGCGTGGGGGCTGCACGGTGCCCGCGCGGTACGGGACGCGCTGCCCGAACCGGAGATCGTGGTCGTCAAGCAGGGCAAGGGCGGAGCGGTCGCCTTCGGCAAGGACACCGACGGCCTCCCGTGCGACGACGCGGACGGCACCGCGACCTTCGTGCGCGCCCTGGACGTCGCCGTCGTCGCCGCCGTCGGCGCCGGCGACGCCTTCGCCGCGGGCTTCCTCTCCGCGACCCTCCGGGACCTCCCCGTACGGGACCGCCTCCGCCACGGCCACCTCACCGCCGCAGCCGCCCTCACCGTCCCCGGCGACCTCGCCCCTCCCCCCGCCCGCGCCCACGCCGACCGCCTCGCCGCCCTCGACGACACCGCGTGGGGGAGACTGCGACTCGGCCCCGGCTGGACACGAGCCGAAGAACCCGAAGAACACAGAGGGCCCGAGAAGGAGGCACGCACCCCATGAGCCAGACCGTCGACCGTGCGCTGAGCATCCTGCCGCTGCTCGCCGAGGGCCCCGCCGACCTCGGGCAGGTCGCCGACCGCCTGGGCGTGCACAAGTCCACGGCGCTGCGGCTGCTGCGCACCCTGCACGAGCACGGACTCGTCTACCGCCAGTCCGACCAGCGCTACCGGCTCGGCGCCCGCCTCTTCGCCCTCGCCCAGGAGGCGATGGAGAACCTCGACGTCCGGGAGATCGCCCACCCCCACCTCGCCCGCCTCAACGAGCGGTGCGGCCACACCGTGCACCTCGCCGTGTACGAGGAGAACGAGGTCCTCTACATCGACAAGGTGGAGAGCCGCTACCCGGTGCGCATGTACTCGCGGATCGGCAAGCCCGTCGCGATCACCGTCGCCGCCGTGGCCAAGCTGCTCCTCGCCGACCTGCCCGAGCCCGAGCGCCGCGCCCTCGCGGAGCAGCTCGACTACCCCATGTACACGTCCCGTTCGACACCCGACCCGACCGCTTTCCTGCGGGAGTTGGAGAAGGTGCGCGAACAGGGCTGGGCCACCGACCTCGGCGGCCACGAGGAGTCCATCAACTGCGTCGCCGCGCCGATCCGCGGCGCCGACGGCCGGGTGATCGCCGCGATGTCGGTCTCCGCGCCGAACGTCGTCGTCACCGCCGACGAACTCCTCACCCTGCTCCCGCTGGTCCGCCGCACCGCGGACGCGATCAGCGGCGAGTACTCCGGCAGGACACCCGTGCAACGATCCGACAGGGAAACCGCATGACCGACAAGATCGCGCTCACCCCGAAGACCCACACCGCCCCGCCCGCGAAGTTCTCCCACGGGGTGCGCAAGGGCAACATCCTCCAGGTCGCCGGACAGGTCGGGTTCCTCCCCGCCGAGGAGGGCAAGGCACCCACGCCCGCCGGTCCCACCCTGCGCGAGCAGACCCTCCAGACCCTCGCCAACGTCCAGGCGATCCTCGAAGAGGGCGGCGCGACCTGGGACGACGCGATGATGATCCGCGTCTACCTCACCGACGTGGACCACTTCGCCGAGATGAACCAGATCTACAACACCTACTTCGAGGAGCAGGGCCTCACCCAGCCGCCCGCCGCGCGCACGACCGTCTACGTCGGCCTGCCCGCGGGGCTCCTCATCGAGATCGACGCACTGGCCGTACTGGGCTGACGCGCGCCCCCCTTCCGCTCGGCCTCCCCCCACATCTCCTCACCTCTTTGCCACGGCACGGCGTCCGCCACCCCCGGGACGCCGTGCCGCGGTCCCCCATGCCCGAAAGCTCCGTGTGCTCAAGCAGAGGACCCCCGAATGTCCCCACCGTCCCTTTCGCTCGCCGCCGGCGCCGCGGCCGAGGCACCCCCGCACACCGGAGGGCTGCTCCTGCTGATCGACGGCACCGCCGGTCTGCTGACCGTCGCCGCCATCGGCATCGCGCTGCTCCTCTTCCTGATCATCAAGGCGCGGGTGCAGCCCTTCGTCGCGCTGCTCGGCGTCTCCATAGCCGTCGGCCTGATGGCCGGTCTGTCGGTCACCGAACTCTTCGGCACGGTCCAGCGTTCGGACGCGGTGTCCACCATCGAGTCCGGGATGGGCGGCATCCTCGGCCATGTCGCGATCATCATCGGCCTGGGCACCATGCTCGGCGCGATCCTCGAGGTCAGCGGCGGCGCCGAGGTACTGGCCTCACGGCTGCTCGGCGTGTTCGGCGAGAAGCGGGCCCCGCTCGCCATGGGCCTCACCGGCCTGATCTTCGGTGTCCCGGTCTTCTTCGACGTCGGCATCTTCGTCCTCGCGCCGATCGTGTACGCCGCCGCCAAGCGCTCCGGCAAGTCGATCCTGCTCTACTGCCTGCCGCTGCTCGCGGGCCTCTCCGTCACCCACGCCTTCCTGCCCCCGCACCCCGGCCCGGTGGCCGCCGCCGGACTGCTCGGCGTCGACCTCGGCTGGGTCATCCTCATGGGCGTCGTCACCGGCATCCCCGCCGTCATCGCCGCCTGGGTCTACTCCGCCTGGATCGGCAGGCGGATCTTCGTCGCCGTACCGCAGGACATGGTCGAGGCCGCCGAGGAGTCCAGGCAGGCCGTCATCGACGAGCAGCGTGCCTCGGGCGTCGAGCCGCGCGAGACGCCGGTGCCGCTCGGCACAGTCCTCGGCATCATCGGTACGCCGCTCCTGCTGATCCTCGCCGCGACCTTCTCCTCGATCGCCCTGGAGGAGTCGACGCTGCGCTCGGTCGTCGAGTTCTTCGGCCACCCCTTCGTCGCGCTGACCATCGCCCTGTTCATGGCGTACTACCTGCTCGGCATCCGGCGCGGCTGGTCCCGCAAGTCCCTGGAGACCGTCTCGACGTCCTCGCTGAAGCCGGTCGGCAACATCCTGCTGGTCGTCGGTGCCGGCGGGGTCTTCGGCGCGGTCCTCAAGGGGAGCGGGGTGGCCCAGGCGCTGTCCGACACGTTCAACGACGTCGGGCTGCCGGTGATCGTCCTGTCGTACCTGATCTCCGTGGTGCTCCGGGTCGCGCAGGGTTCGGCGACGGTGGCGATCGTCACGACGGCGGGCATCGTGGCCCCGCTGCTGTCCGAGGGGGACTACTCCCAGGCGTTCGTGGCCCTCGTCATCATGGCCATCTCGGCGGGCTCCATCTTCGCCTCGCACGTCAACGACGGCGGGTTCTGGATGGTCGCCAAGTACTTCGGCATCAGCGAGCGGGACACCCTGAAGACGTGGACGGTGCTGGAGAGCGTCCTGTCGGTGGCCGGCTTCGTGGTGGCGGCGGCGCTCAGCCTGGCCGTCTGACTCCCCGCTGGACCCGGCCCGTTGAACTCGGCCCGCTGAATCCGGCCCGCGGACCCTGTCGGATCATCGTCCAATTGGTACGAACGGTGGCTCCCAGGTAGGCGTCTGATAACGAAAACAGGGGCTGGCTGTGTTCCGCACAGGATCGTCGACCATACTCCTCCGGTGTGGAGCAGCGCATAGGTTCGAGCAGCCAGCCCCTGGAAGGCGCCGGATTCGACCCGGCCTTCATCCCCGGGCTCACCGCCCCCGCGTCCGACCGCAAGGCGGACGTGAAGGAGGAGGTGGAGCCGGAGGACTCGAAGGCGGCGTCGGAGCAGGCGGACGCGGACACGGCGGCGGAGTCCGAGGAGAAGACCTCACCGGAGAAGCCCGAGGCCGCCGACGCCTCGGACGCCTCCGGTGCTTCGGACGCCTCCGACGGGTCCGACCGGTCCGACGCCCCTGACGCCTCCGACGCTTCCGAGGAGGAGCCCGCCCCCGACGGCCCGGTCTTCGAGGCGTCCGACCGCCGCGCCAGGATCGTCGCCGACCACAGCGGTGTACGGCTCAGACTGGACGACCAGGAGTGCGAGTTCCGCTGGGACGAGATCGGCGCGGTGGAGACGGAGACCGCGCGCTTCGGCAAGCGGTACACGGTCACCGTCCACACCACGGAGAGGCGCTGGTACCCGCTGGAGATCGAGGCCGGGTCCCGAAGCCGCTTCGCCGAGTGGGACACGGAGCTGGACGCGGTCCTGGACGCCTACTTCGACGACGAGGCCGCCGAGCCGGAGACGCCCGACGCGGACGCGTCTGACGCGGGCGCCGACGTGGACGCGTCCGACGACGCGGACCAGCCCGGGTCGGAGGCCGAGAAGGGCAAGTCCGCGCCGGATGCCGAGGCCGGGGAGTCCACGTCGGAGGCCGGCCTGGACGAGCCCGAGCCGAGCGCCGACGTGAACGAGCCCGAGCCGGATGCCGACAAGGGCAAGCCCAAGCCCAAGTCCCAGTCCGAGCCCAAGTCCGATACCGCCCCCGTGGAGTAGGCGCCACGCCTACTCCACGGCGGGCGGCGCCGCTCCGCGGCACCGAGGTCAGGCCGCGCTAGCGGCAGTACTGTGCCTCCTTGCCGATGGAGCGGTACATGCAGTCAGCGTTCTCCAGGAGGTGCAGGACGGCGTCCCGGTTGCGGGACGTCTCCCGCTCGATGACCTCGTCGGGCGGGTAGAAACCGCCGCCCGACGAGGACCTCGGATACATCTCGAAGGTGTAGCCGAAGATCTTGTGCGTGCCCCACAGGTAGTCGTCGATCGACCCGTCCGTGATGTACAGATCGCTGGACTGCTGCGGTGTGTAGCCGTTGCTTGCGGCCATCTTCTGACCGACCGTCCGGAAGGCGGCCTGGTCGTCGGCCGTCATTCCGGTCGTGGTGTCGGAGTAGGTGTAGCCGAACGGCCACAGCACCAGTTCGCTGTAGGTGTGGAAGTCGACGCCGGCCTTGATCTGCTGCACCCCGCCCACGACCCGGCTGCGCACGAAGTCGGCGACCACCTTCACCTCGGGCGCGGACTCGGGGGCCGAACCCCGGTAGGTGTCGGAGGACTTGGAGCCGGAGGAACCGCCGCAGCAGCCCCAGCGGTAGTCCCAGTTGCGGTTCAGGTCGGTGCCGACGTACGACGAACCGGAGTTGGGCTGCCGGTTCTTGCGCCAGGAGCGGTAGGAGCCGGTGGCGATGTCGTACTCGCCGCCGTCCGGGTTGAGATCCGGGATGATCCAGATCTCCCGGCCGTCGACCATGTCGGTGATCCGCGAGTCGCTGCCGTACCCCGCGCCGAGTTCGCGCAGCAGGTACAGAGCCATCTCCACGGTCAGGTGCTCACGCGCGTGCTGGTGGTGGGTGAACAGGACCTCGGGCTCGTTCTCGTCCGCCGTCACGTTGTCGCTGATCTTGATGGCGACGATGTCCCGGCCCTGGTAGGAGCGGCCGATCACCCGTTTGCTCATGATGTCCGGGTACGCCGACAGCCGCTGGTCGATCTCCGCGTTCATCTCGGCGTAGTTGTGGTAGCGGGAGTCGGCCGAGGGGAAGTCGAACAGGCGCAGACCGTCGGCGGCGGACGAGCGGTCGGGAGCGGCGCCCAACGGCGTGACCTCGTACCCCTGTCGGCGCAGGGTGCGGATCTGGTCCGCACGGCCGGAGACGACCACCGTCTCCTCGTCGGCCTCGTCCACGGTGACCCCGGCCCGCTGAATATCCGTACGGGTCACGGGAGTCGTGCGCTGATGGATCTCGTACTGGCGGATGTCGTCGGCCGAGGCCGCCGCCGGCTCCGCGCTGTCGGCGTCGGCCTGAGTGGCCGTCATCGACACGGGCGCGGCGAGGGTGAGGGCGAGGAGCGCGGCGAGCACGGCGGAGCGTCTGCCGCGTGTGCGAAGTCGCATGAAGACTCCTTGTGGGAGGTGGGGTTGTCCATGGCGACGTGCCTAACGCGCTGTGCGGTGTGCGGTGCCGCAATCCTGCGCGCGTGACATGATCAGGTCAATACCGTCATGTCGGTCGACCGCTCAGCCGTTCAGCCACTCGGGCGTTCGGCCACCCGACCAGGTGCATCCGGTGAAGATCCCCGCACGCCCCCTTGTCCGACCGGCCTTCATCGGCTTTCTTGCCTTCATGGCGGACACCACGGGAAGCACGGGAAACATCCAGGGCACCGGGGCGCCACTCCACGGCCCGGGCCCCCAGCCCCGCAAGTCCAGTTGGCGTCACATCGGCCCCGGCATCGTCGTCGCCGCGACCGGGGTGGGCGCCGGCGACCTGGTCGCCACCCTCATCGCCGGCAGCAGCTTCGGCTACACCCTCCTGTGGGCGGCGGTGATCGGCTGCCTGGTGAAGATCTCCCTCGCCGAGGCCGCGGGCCGCTGGCATCTGGCCACCGGCCGCACCCTGTTCGACGGCTGGGTGAGCCTGGGCCGTTGGACGACGTACTTCTTCGGCGTCTACGTCGTCATCTGGGGCTTCGTCTACGGCGCGGCGGCGATGTCGTCGAGCGCCCTGCCCCTGCAGGCCCTCTTCCCGGGCGTGATGGACCTCGAGTGGTGGGGCATCGCCTGCGCCCTGGTGGGCCTGGCCTTCGTCTGGTTCAACCGGTACGCGGTCTTCGAGAAGGTCATGACGGTCCTGGTGGGCGTCATGTTCGTGGTGACGGTCTACCTGGCGGCCAGGGTGGTCCCGAACCTGGGCGACGCCTTCGCCGGACTGCTCCCGGTCCTGCCCGACGCGGACGACTCGGTCCTCTACACCCTCGGCCTGATCGGCGGCGTCGGCGGCACGATCACGCTGGCCGCGTACGGTTACTGGATCAACGCCAAGGGCTGGACCGACTCCGGCTGGATGAGGGTGATGCGGCTGGACAACCGCGTCGCGTACCTCACCACCGGCATCTTCGTGGTCGCGATGCTCGTCGTCGGCGCCGAACTCCTGAACTCCGCCGGTGTCGCGATCGCCGGCGGCGACAAGGGCCTGATCCAGCTGAGCGACATCCTGGAGGACAAGTACGGCGCCACGACGGCCAGGTTCTTCCTGATCGGCTTCTTCGCCACCTCGTTCACCTCACTGATCGGCGTGTGGCACGGGGTGAGCCTGATGTTCGCCGACTTCGTGACGCGCGGCCGGAAGAAGGCGAAGCCGTCGACGGGCGAGGCCATCGCCTCAGGTCGCCCGGAGAGGTCCTGGCCGTTCCGCGCCTACCTGCTGTGGCTGACCTTCCCGCCCATGATCCTCCTCTTCGAAGGCCAGCCGTTCCGCCTGATCATCATCTACGGCGTCCTCGGCGCCGCCTTCATGCCCTTCCTCGCCCTCACCCTGGTCTGGCTCCTCAACTCCGCCCGCACCCCCCGCGAATGGCGCAACGGTCCCCTCAGCAACACCATGCTCGCCATCGCGGGCCTCCTCTTCCTGCTCCTGTGCGTCAAACAGATCTGGGACCAGCCCTGGGCGGAGTTCTTCTAGCGGTCGGGGCAGGTCAGTTCAGGTCGTCCCACCGCGGGCTGAGGGCGATCGCCCGGAGTTCCTTCATGCTCAACGCGGGGGTGTCGCGTGTGGCGTCCTCGTGCTGAGCACCGGTGTTGAAGGCGCTGACCACCACGCGCCTGCCGTCGGCCCGCATGGTGTCGACGGTCCACATGACGACCCCGGCGGAGCGCTCATCACCCGGCCCCTGCCGGGTGGCGACCATCGTGCCGTCGTCCAGCGTCTCGGCGGAGCCGTAGAGCTGGTGGGCGACATCGGACATGTCGGGCTGGACGTTGACCTGGACGAAGCTCTTCCCCTTGCCGTCGTCGAGGACGAGATAGGCGTACCCCGACCCCTGGCCGCCCTTCGACACCACCTCGACACGGTCGGGGACGAGTTCGGCGAACATCTCCCGGAGCGCCGGGTCGTCGGCGTGCGGCGGCGGTGCGCTCGATTCCGCGGACGGAGTCTCGGCCCCCTCCGGAACGGCGCCGATGGCGGCCCGCCACTGCGGAGCCGTGGCGATCTCCTCGAGCTGCGAGGCGGACAGCGGGGGCGCGGGCCGACTGATGGGCGCGTCCTTCTCGGCGGCCGAGTTCCACTCGCTCACGCTGATCTGCTGCCCCTGGGGCGTGACGAGCACGGCGATCCACCTCCTGGTGTCCACCCGCCGGTCCGGATACTCGTACCCCTTGAACATCATGAACTTCGACCCGTCCGTCAGAGTGCTGGTGTCGCAACTGTCGTGCGGGATGAGGATCTTGTCCGGGCATCGGGTGGCCTCATGGGCCTGGGGGCTTCCCGGCCCGACGAGGGAGAGGGAGACGCCGACGACGGCGGGCCCCTTGCCGTCGTCGTACACGACTTGGGCGAACGGCCCGCCGACCGAGTCGGCCCCGCGCCCCTGCTCCCCGCTGAACTCCCCGTCGGGGAGGAGCCCCTTCAGTGTGCGGATGAGTTCCTCACCGGAGACGGGTGCCGGAGTGTCCTGGGCGTCGGCGGTGACCTCCGCTCCCGAGGCTGCCGAGGCTGCCGACGTCCGCCCGTCCTCCCCGCCGCTGCCCCCGCCCGGCAGGAGGAGCACCCCGCCCACTCCCACGAGCGCGATCCCGGCCGCACCCCCGAGGACGGCGGCCCGCCGCCGCACCCGCATCCGCCTTCCCCGGACCCGCCCCCCGTCGGTGAGGGCGCCCCGGTCGGCCTCGAAGGCGTTGCCGGTGTCGTGCAGAGCGGAGGAGAGCCGCTCCTCGAAGGGATCGCTGTGCTGGTCTACGGACATGACGAACCACCGCTTCCGTGAGGTGAGCTGAGGTGAACAAGAAGAAGTGAGGAGGGGACTGCCTGCAGCCGGTCAGGACCGGGCGTACTCACCGAGCTCCTCGCCGAGCAGTTCCCGCAGCCGGGCCAGGGCGCGCACACTGCGCGTCCGCACCGCCGCCGAGCTGACGTTCATCGCCTTGGCGGTCTCCTGGACCGAGCGGTCCTCCCAGTACCGCAGGACGATCACCGCGCGGTCCTTCGCGGGCAGCCGGGCGAGGGCGTCCAGCAGGGTGAGCCGCAGGGACGGGTCGGCGTCGGTGCCCGGCAGGTCGGGCAACGCGGCGGTCGAGCGCTCGGTACTGCTGCGCCGCCGCCGGTGGGCGAGGAACGCGCGGGTGAGGACCGTCTGCGCGTAGCCGGCGGGGTTGCCCACCCGGGAGACCCGCCCCCAGCGCGCGTACACCCGCCCGAGGGTCTCCTGGACGAGGTCCTCGGCGAGGTGCGTGTCCCCGGCCGTGAGCAGACACGCGGACCGGTACAGATGCCCGGCCCGCGCCGCCGCGAACTCCCCGTAGTCGCCCCCGCCACCGTCCTGCACCATCCGCGCCTCTCCCTCGGCTCACCCCACGGCTCTCACCTCATTGATGCGCCGGACCCGGGAAAATGTTTCACCTGGTGGTGAGAGCGGCACCGTGGGAGGTGCCGGGGCGCACGAGTCGGCGGACCTGGTGGCCCCGCCCTGCGAGCGGTGAGCGAACTGACCGAGGTGGCCCGTCAGTTCACGAAGGTGGCGGTATTCGTACGGGGCCGCCCCGCCCAGCGCGGGCGTGAGGTCGTACGGCAGTCCACCTGCCCCTGCGCCCCCGCCGTCGAGGTGCCCCGCCCCTCGGGGCAGGTCGCTGAAAAGCGTGAGCACTTGGCGGCCGGCTGTCACGGAAGCGCTCAGAAGAGCGGCATCCGGACAGTGGCAGCCAAGTGCTCACGCTTTCGGGAGGGGCACCGCCCCCTCCCGCATCGCCGGGCAACTGTCGGCGAAAGGCCCAGGTGGTCAAGGATTGAGTGCTCTGAATGAAATTATGTTCCTCCTTGGAACGCCATTCCAGCCATGCTACTTTGTGTGCACTTCCGGCCAAAGGTCGGCGGGAGGGAAGAGGGCAGGTGGCTTCAGTGAAGGACGTCGCAGTGGGTGGCGTGTCGATCAGCGCAGCCGCGGCAGTGCGTGAGATCACCGATGGCGCGACGCTCGCGATCTCGGGAGGCGGGGGCGGGGTGCTCGAGCCGGATGCGTTGATCATGGCTCTGGCGGCCCGCTTCGAGGCTGAGGGGAGCCCGCGCGATCTGACGATCGTGCACAGCGTGGGTGTGGGCGACAAGGCGCTGCGAGGCATGAGCCACCTGGCCAAGCCCGGTCTGGTCGCCAAGTTCATCGGTGGCCACATGGGCAACAGCCCCGCCGTCGGCAAGATGATCCGTGACAACCAGGTCGAGGCCTACAACCTCCCGCTCGGTGTGCTGAGCCAGCTCTTCCGCGACACCGCTGCGGGCCGGCCCGGGCTGCTGACCAGGACCGGCCTCGGCACGTTCGTCGATCCGCGGCTCGGCGGAGGCAGCCTGAACTCGATCTCCAAGGACAGCCTCGTCGAGGTGATGGAGATCGACGGGCAGGAGTACCTCTTCTACCGGGCGATCCCCATCGACTTCGCCTTCGTGCGAGGAAGCCGGGCCGACGTCCTGGGCAACGTGGTGTACGACGACGAACCGTCGTACCTCGACACGCTGGAGATCAGCATGGCCGGCTACCGGGGCGGCGCGACCCGTCCCGGTCCGGGGCGTACCTTCGTGCAGGTCAAGGAGGTCGCGTCCGAGCGCTTCCATCCCAAGCGCGTGCACATCCCCGGGGCGCTCGTCGGCGCGGTCGTGGAGTACCCGGAGCAGTGGCAGACCTATGTGGCGGAGCGCAACGACGCCTTCGCCGGTGATGTGCGCATCGACGAGTTCCCCGAGCTGCCGCACGGGTGGCGGCGGATCATCGCCGAGCGGGCGGCCCGCTTCGTCCAGCCGGGCGACGTGGTGAACCTCGGTGTCGGGGTGCCCGACGGCGTGGCGTCCGTGCTGCAGGAGACCGGCATGAGCGAGCAGATCACGATGACGAACGAGCACGGGGTCATCGGCGGGGTCACGTCGCTCGGCATGACGTTCGGCGCGTCGAGCAACTACGACGCCCTGCTGACGATGACGAACATCATCGACCTGTACCAGGGCGGCATGCTCGACGTCACCTTCCTGGGCTTCGCGCAGGCCGACCGGCACGGCAACGTCAACGTGTCGCTCTACAACGGCGAGGTGATGGGGGCCGGCGGGTTCATCGACATCGCCCAGAACGCCCGTCGCGTGGTCTTCTGCGGCTCGTTGACCGCCGCCGGATTCAAGCCCGACATCGGCGACGGAACGCTGGGCATCGCCCGCGAAGGCTCCGTCGACAAGTTCGTCCGTGACGTCGACCAGATCACCTTCAGCGGCGAGCAGGCGGTCAAACGGGGACAGGACGTGCACCTCGTCACCGAACGCGCCGTCTTCCAGCTGACTTCGCAGGGCTGGGCCCTGCGCGAGGTCGCACCCGGTGTCGACGTACAGGCCGACGTACTGGACCACTGCCCCTTCACCCCTGTGCTCGACGACGTGTCGCCCATGGCGGCCGAGCTTTTCACCCGAAAGGACAGCCGTGAAGTCTGAGACCGACGGACCGATCCGGATCCTCACCCTTGATCGACCGGGAAAGCTCAACGCCATGAACAGCGAGGCGTGGACGGACCTGCTGCGTGAGCTGCGCACGGCCGAGGACGACCCGTCGATCCGTGTGCTGTTGCTCCGCTCGCAAGGGCGTGCCTTCTGCGCGGGCAACGACATCAAGGAGACGAACGCCTTCACCACGAGGGCGCAGACACGTGCCTACTTCCTGGACCTGATGGTTCCGACGATCACGGCGATGGCCGGCAGCAGGCTGCCGATCGTGGCGGAGGTCCAGGGCATGGCGCTCGGCGCCGGCATGGAACTCCTCCAGTTCTGCGACGTCGTCGTCGCCAGTGACGCCGCTGTCTTCCGCCTTCCGGAAACGAGCATCGGCCTGTGGGCCACCGTCTTCCTGGGGTCGGCCAGCTACACGACCAGCCGACGTATGACGCAGTACCTGGCGCTGACGGGCGAACCCGTCAGCGCACGGGAAGCCCTCGAGGCGGGTCTCATCACTCGCGTCGTCGCGCCGGACGATCTGCAGCGCGTGGGCGGGGAGGTCGCCGCCAGGATCGCGCGCAACGCCCCGCGGGCCACCGCGTTGAGCAAGAAGTTCGCCAACCACACGATGCTGACCGAGTCGCTGCCGGTGGTCCGTGAGGCGCTCTCCGTGCTCATCGACGAGACGTTCAGCGGGCAGGAAGGCATGGAGGGCGTGGCCTCGTTCCTGGAGAAGCGCGCCCCCGTCTTCGCCGACGTCACGAACGTGCACGGGCGGTGAGACGGTTGTCCGGGTTTTCACGGGTGCGTGCGGTCCGTCGTCCGGCCGCCGAGGGTGCTCGGGTCGAGGTGGCGTCATGAGCCACGACCGAAGTGCGGTGCCGTCCCAGGTGGACGTCGTCATCGTCGGGGCCGGCATCACCGGCCTCGCGGCCGCGGCGTGGTGCGCCGAGCACCAGGTACGTGCCGTCCTGCTGGAGAAGCAGCCGGAGATCGGTGGCACGAGCGCGATGAGCGGCGGATGGTTCGCCTTCTCGGGCACCGACGAGCAGCAGCGGCGCGGCATCGCCGACCACGACGCCACCTTCGTGGCGGACATGCTCACCGCCTCCGGCGGGGTCGCTGATCCGGCGCTGCTGGAGGCGTACGTGCGCGAGCAGCACGACGCCTACGACTGGATGCGCGGGCTGGGGCTGGAGTTCGACGTGGTCAAGCTCAGTTCCGGCCAGAGCGTCCCCCGCTCGCACCACGCGCCGATCGAGACCGTGCTGGCCGCCCTGCTCGCCCGTGTCGAGGCCGCGTCCACCGTGGTCCTGCGCACCGGTGCCCGCGTGGTGGACCTCATCGACGACGGAGGGGCCGTCGCGGGTGTGGAGGTCGAGCTGGACGGTGGCACGCGGCAGAGTGTGCACGCCCACGGCGTCCTGCTGGGGACAGGCGGTTTCACCCGCTCCCCGGAGATCATCGGCCGGTACGCTCCGCGGCAGGTCGACGCGATGCCGTACGGGGGCCTGGGCAACACCGGCGACGGCCTGCGCTTCGCCGCGGCTCGAGGAGCGGCCCTGCGTGACATGGAGTACGTCTCGGGCACGTTCGGGTCCCACCCCGAGACGACCATCGAGGAACACGAACTGCTGACCGCGTTCTACATGGGTGCCGTCATCGTGAACGTCGAGGGCCGGCGCTTCGTGGACGAGTCGGCCTCGTACAAGACGCTGGGCGCCGAGTGCCTGGAGCAGCCCCGGCAGATCGCGTTCCAGGTGTTCGACGCGGACGTGCGTGCGCAGTCCCAGCCGGGGGTTCCCCTCTCGGACATCGACGCCCTCGAGGACAAGGGGCATGTGCACCGGGCCGACTCGTTGCGGGAGCTCGCCGAGGCGGCGGGCATCGACGCGGCACGGTTGGAGCGCACGGTGCACGAGTACAACGCGGTGGTGGCAGGTGACCGCTCGGACGCCTTCGGCCGCACCGGACTGTGCAACGGGGTGGGGCGTCTCGTGCCCGTCGCCAAGGCTCCGTTCTACGCCTACCCCGCGAAGACGTTGATGACGTCGACGTACTGCGGCGTGGCCGTCGACGCCGTCGGCCGGGTGCTGACCGAGTCCGGGGCGGCCGTGCCCGGACTGTACGCCGCGGGCGAGGTCGTCGGCGGATTCCACGGCAAGGCGTACGTGACCGGCACGGCGCTGAGCAAGGGCCTGATCTTCGGCCGCGTCGCGGCCTCACACATAGCCTTGGAGGCTGCCGCGCGATGAAGCTCTTCGTGTTGCTCGGCGATCCGATCAAGCAGGTCAAACTGCCCGACCTGTTCAACGACCGGGCGCGTGAGGTCGGCCTGAACTCGTTGATGGTCATGACACGTTGTCGTGCGGACAGCCTGTCCGACGTCATGGCCGGCCTGTCCGGGGCAGAGCAGGTGACCGGGGTCGTCGTCACGGTGCCGCACAAGGTGAACGTCGCCGGGATGTGCGACAGTCTCGGGCCGGCGGCCGAGGCGTGCGGCAGCGTCAACGTCGTGCGCCGTACCGAGCGAGGCGGCTGGCACGGGGACAACGTCGACGGCCTGGGGTTCGTCGCGGGGCTGCGTGCCCGGCACCGGCTGCCCGATCATCCGCGGGTCGACATCATCGGCGGCGGAGGTGCCGGCGTCGCCATCGCCTTCGCCCTGCACGCGCAGGGTGCCGAGGTGCGGATCGGGGAGATCGACGCGGACCGCCGTGCGGCGGTGGCCTCGTTGCTGGGTGCTGCGGGCACCGAGGTCCAGGTCCTCGACCGTGTCGACGGCCACGCGTGTGATCTGGTGGTCAACGCCACCCCCTTGGGGCTGTCACCGGACGACCCGCTGCCGTTGGATCTGAGCCGTACCTCGCTGGCACCGGGCGCGGTGGTCGCGGACATCGTGATGGACCCGACGCGCACCGCGTGGTTGGAGCACGCGGACCGGTTGGGCCATGCGACGCACGAAGGCCGTCACATGCTCGCGGCCCAACTGGAGCCGATGCTCGACTTCTTCGGCGAGACCCGGCCCCGGTCCACCGGCTGAGGGACGGCGGTGCCGTTGCCGACCACGTGACGACTGCACGCCGTCTTCCGCCGGTTCCTGTCGTGCCGGGCCGCACACTTTGCTGCTGCCCGGCACGTACGCGGTCCCGTATCCGTCCGCCCTCATGCGCGGGCGACGGTCTGCAGACGCCCTTCGGCGGCTTCCAGGATCTTCGTGACCTCGGCCGTGGTCCGGAGCAGGCGCGGCGCGAGCTGCGCCAGTCGTTCCTCGGTCAGCCGTGGCGTCGGGGCGGTGATGTTGATCACCCCGGCGACCTCACCGGCGACGAAGACGGGTGCGGCCACGGTTCCGATACCCAGGGAGTAGGTGTCGATGGCGATGGCGAAGCCGTTGTCGCGGGTCTTCGTGAGCTCGGCGCGGATCTCGTCGATCGTCTGGGGTGCGCGGGGCCCGCCGTCCTCCCGGCTGGTGATGCCCTGGCGCAGGATCTTCTGCAGCGCGATCTCCTCGGGTACGTGCGCCATCCAGGCGAAACCGGTGGCCGAGCAGCTGAGCGTGACGGTGCTGCCCGAGTCGGGGTCGTAGCGCAGCCCGGAGCGTGCGCCCTGGTAGGCGGCGACCCAGACCATGTCCTCATGGTCGATGACGGCCAGGCGGACGAGTTCGGCGGTGTCACTGGCGAGTTGCTCGAGTACGGGCCGGGACAGGCCGACCAGGTCGTTGCCCGCGAGATGTTTCAGGCCCAGGGAGACCAGCTTGAGGCTCAGCATGTAGTTGCCGAGCGCGCCGTCCTGGCGTACGTAGCCGGCGTCGCTGAGCTCGGCGAGCAACCGGTGAGCCGCACTGCGAGGTATGCCGAGCGAGTCGGCGATCTGGTGCAGCTGCAGGCCTTTCTCGACGCCGGCGAGGACTTCGAGGATGCCGAGGCCGCGCGCGAGCGCAGGAGCCATGAGTCGTTTCCCTTTCTCAGCGAGGGTCTTTGCCGGTGGTGCCGCCGATCTGCGGCTCATCCTGCCACCAAAACCCGGATCGCCGTCTCCATATGAGATGTCGTTCCAACTTTATCTTGTATCGAACTGCTTTTCATGTTGGAATGCCGTTCCAGCGCGACGGAGCGGTAGGCGTCCGTCACGTTCCCCGCCCTGACACGAACGCCTCGTGCACGACGCAAGGACGGCAAGAACCATGGAGCAGGTCACGCAGAGACAGAAGACGCCACGCAAGGCCGCGATGGCGTCACTGTTGGGCAGCACGCTCGAGTACTACGACTTCTTCATCTACGGCGCCGCGGCTGCGCTGGTCTTCAACCACCTGTTCTTCCCCGACGTGAGCCCGGCTGTCGGCCTGATCGCCTCGTTCGCGACGTTCGGCGTGGGATACGTCGCACGACCGCTCGGCGGCCTGGTGTTCGGTCACTTCGGCGACAGGATCGGCCGCAAGCGGGCGTTGCTCGGGTGCCTGGTCCTGATGGGCGTGAGCTCCTTCCTGATCGGCTGCCTGCCCACCTACGACTCCGCCGGGGTTCTGGCCCCGATCGGGCTGACGATCCTGCGGCTGCTCCAGGGCTTCTCGGCCGGGGCGGAATCGGCCGGTGCGGCGACGCTGACCGTCGAGCACTCCTCGAACGAACGTCGCGGCTTCTTCAGCAGCTTCCTCTCGGTCGGCATCGCGGCGGGCAACGTGCTGGCGACCCTGGTGTTCATCCCGGTCGCGGCGCTGCCGGACGAGGCGTTGTACAGCTGGGGATGGCGGGTGCCCTTCTGGCTCTCGGCGGTCGTCGTCCTGATCGCCTACCTGGTGCGTACCCGCCTGGAGGAGACCCCGGTCTTCCAGGAGATAGCCGAGGACGACGAGGTGCGCAGCCTGCCGGCGAAGGACGTGCTGCGCTACCAGTCCGGGTCGGTCGTGCGCGTCGCGGGCGCGACGATGCTGGCCATGATGCAGTCGCTGTCGACGGTGTTCGTCCTGGCCTACGCGACGCAGGAGGTCGGCGTGGAGCGGTCGACGATGCTGATCATCAGCGCGGTGGCGGTCTCCCTGATGATGTTCACGTCGCCTGCCGCGGCTCATCTGTCCGACCGGTTCGGCCGGCGGCCGGTGACTCTCACCGCCTCGATCGGCTGCGGGGTGACGATCGTCCCCTACCTGTGGATCGTCTCGACCGGCAACGTTCCGGGCATCGCCGTCATGACGATCGTGTTCATGGCGCTGCTCTACGCCTGCCGTGAGGGCGTGTGGCCGGCCTTCTACGCCGAGCAGTTCGCGGCCCCGGTCCGCTACTCCGGCATGGCGATGGGCAACCAGCTGGGCAATGTGATCGCCGGATTCGCGCCGCTGATCGCCACCGCCCTGCTCTGGGACGGACCGCTGGGGTGGCTGCCCGTGGCGGGGTTCGGCGTCGTCGTGGCCATCGTCTCGGGTACCGCGGTCTACTTCATGCGCGAGACGGCCGGGCTCTCGACCGAGGAGCTCGACGCGCCGTACGAGCAGGCGCGGGCCGCACGGCGTGAGCCGGCGGCCGTCCCTGTCGCCTGACCGTGGTCAGTGCGCCGCCCCCGCCCACGGTGACGTGGCCGGGGGCGGCGCCGTATCGGCTGGAGGTCACGGCAGGGCGTGGACGTGCGGTCCGACCGCGGTGGACCAGGCGTTGCCGGCGGTGGCGTCCCAGTTGGTGGACCAGGTCATGGCGCCGCGCAGGCTCGGGTAGGTCCTGGAGGGCTTGAAGGTGCCGCAGTGGGTGCCGCGCGTCAGGCAGTCCAGGGCGTTGTTCACCACGCTCGGGGAGACGTAGCCGCTGCCCGCGCCGCGGGTGGAGGCCGGGAGGCCGAGGCCCACCTGGGACGGGTCGAGGCCGCCCTCCAGCTGGATGCAGGCCAGCGCGGTCAGGAAGTCCACCGAGCCCTGGCTGTAGACCTTGCCGTCGCAGCCCAGCATCGAACCGCTGTTGTAGTACTGCATGTTGACGACCGTGAGGATGTCCTTCACGTTCAGCGCGGTCCGGAAGTAGGAGTTGGACGTGGACTGCATGTCGATGGTCTGCGGGGCCATCGTCAGGATCATGTCCGGGCCGGCCTTCGCGGACAGCGACCGCAGCGCCTGCGTCATATAGGTCGCGTCGAGGCCGTTCTCCAGGTCGATGTCGACGCCGTCGAAGCCGTACTCCTGCATCACGGCGTACACGGAGTTCGCGAAGTTCGTCGCGGAGGTGGGGTTGTTCACCGCCACGGTGCCCAGTTCACCGCCCACCGAGATGACGACCTTCTTGCCGGCCGCCTGCTTGGCCCGCACGTCCGCCTTGAACTGAGTGACGGTGTAGCCGTTCAGGCCGGCCGTGTCCAGGTTGAAGGTAACCGCTCCCGGTGTGCCCGTCGCGTCCGCGAAGGCGACCGCGATGATGTCGTACTGGGCCGGGACGTCCGAGATGCGCTGCACCGCCGCGCCGTTGTTGAAGTTCTGCCAGTAGCCGGTCACCGCGTGTCTGGGCAGACCGTTGTTTCCGCCGCCGTTCTCCCTCGTCCGGGCCGTCACCGCCGTCGACTTCGCCGACTCGCCCGCCGCGTTGGTGGCGGCCACCTGGAAGGAGTACGACGTCGAGGCCGCGAGGCCGGACACCGTCGCCGACGTGCCCGACACCGCCGTCACCCTCGTACCGTCGCGGTAGACGGTGTAACCGGTCGCGCCCGAGACCGCGTTCCACGCCAGGGACACCGACGAGGACGTCGTGCCGGAGACTCCGAGGCCGCCCGGCGTGGCCGGGACCGTGGGCTCCGGGTCACCGCCCCCGCCCCCGTCGGGGCCGAAGACCGACAGGTCGTCCGCGTAGTAGGCCTGCTGCCCGTACCAGCCGTGGGTGTAGACCGTCACCGAGGTGGTCGCGGAGCCGGTCCGGAAGCTCGTCGTCAGCTGCTTCCAGCTGGTCGAGTCCGGGGTCCAGGTGGACACGTCCGTGGTGCCGGTGCCGGTCACGCCCAGGTAGGCGTAGCCGCCCCGCACCCAGGTGCTCAGGGAGTACGTGGAGTCGGGCCGCACCGCGACGGTCTGCGTGCAGCGGGCGTTGTCCTGCCCGGCGGGCGTGGCCTTGAGCGCGGCCGTACCTCCGTGCACGGGGGACGAGACGGTCGTCCCGCTGTTCGCCGAGCAGGTCCAGTTGCTCAGGCCCGCCTCGAAGCCGCCGTTCTTGACGTTGTTGACGTCCGCCGCGGCCGCCTGGCCCGCGCCCGCGAGGGGGAGGGTGAGAGCCAGGGCGGAGACGAGGGTGCCCGCCCAGAGGCGGCCGCTGCCTCTGCTGCTTCTGCGTTCTTTCGTAGCCGGTGTGCGGTCCACTGAAGCCTCCGGTGGGGAGAAGGGGGAGAAGGGGAGAAGGGGGGAAGAGAGAGGGGGGAAGGGGAAGGTCGGCGCGAGAAGGGGGGAGCGTGGGGGTGAAGGTGGCCGTCGTTGAAGCAACAACGTGGTCCAGACCAATCGCCTTGTCAATGGGTCCAGACCAATTGCGGGGAGTGGGGCTGCCTCCGGTTCGCCGACGCTCCGACCCGCCGGTAGCCCCCGGGGCGGGAGGGGGGAGTCAAGGCGGTGCACGGGATCTCCACCCCGTGGGCCGTATCGAGACCGGCGAGATGATCGACCTGCCCCGTTTTGGAGCAACTTGTGCAGCGTTCGTTGTCTACGAGGTGGACAAACGCTGTTCTCCGGCAACAGAGCCGTGGTTACAGTGCTCGCATAGTCACGCAGCGAAGTCATCACGGTGCGCCGGAGCAGCCCCCGGCGGGCCGACGGGCATGGGGAGAACGGGGAGCCGCGCGTGCCAACAGCCATTGCCGTGACCAGTGCCGACCTGGCACTGCCACCGCAGGACGAACGAACCCTGCCCGCCGTGGTGTTACGGGACATCGACACCCTGCCGCTCGAACAGGCGCTGACCGAGCTCCAGTCGCTCGTCGAGCAGCACGGGTACGTCATCGTCGTCTGCTCCAAGGCGACACCTGTCACCGTCCTGCGGCGGCTGCACACCCTGCGCTCCCTGCTGGAGAGCGACCGCATCGCGCTCTTCACCCCCGACCTGCCGCCGCTCGCGGTGGCCGTACTGGCCCGCCAGCTACGGCAACTGGGCTCCTGTGACCTCAGCCCCGGCGTGCTCGCCTCGGCGGGCCGGCTGCTGGTCCACTACCTCCACTCCGGTGCCCTGCTGGGCTCCGTCGCCCGGCTCGACCGGATCCCCGTGAACCTGAAGCAGCACGCCAAGTCCTGGTTGCCCGGCAGCCAGTTCGCGGTACTCGCCCACCCCCAGTCGCAACTCGTCCGCCTCGGCCCCGAAGCCGCCCTGGACGGACCGGAGTTCGGCACCTGGATGCTCGTCGCCAAGGGGCAGCTCCAGTCCGACTGGGTCACCGGCACCCTGGCGCCGTCCTGGAAGGTGCAGGGGCTGCGCGAGGCACCGCTTCCGGCCGAGTCCCCGGGCTGGTGGGGGACCGGCAAGGTGATCGAGTTCTGCAGCTATCTGCCCGACCTGTCCGTCCTCTACCAGCTGGTCACCTCCGTGCGGCGCGGCATCTGCCACTGGTGCGGCATCGACGTCATCGGTGACCGGTGCGTGTTCTGTTCGGCCACACCGCCGTCCGTACCCGTCCACGACGGCCGCAGAGCCCTCGCCCGCCGCACCACCTGACCGGTGGCCGGCCCACCGCCCGCCCTCCGCTCACCGTCCGCCTTCCGCTCACCGCCCGCCCTCCATCGAATCCGCTCGGCCCACACCCCCCAATGAGGTTGCACGGTCTATGAACTCCCGTCAGCGCCGCGGCGTGATACTCCTGCTCCTGTCGATCCTGTGCGCCCTCGCCGCGTTCGCCGGCGTGCTCTCCGTCATCGACGACGTGGAGTCCAAGGTCGGCCCCGAAGTCACCGCGTACCGGCTGAAATCCGACGTGGCGCCCTACACGCCGCTCAGTACGGGCCAGTTCGAGAAGATCGAGATGCCCGAGCGCTGGCTGTCGGAGAACGCGGTCACCGATCTCGGCGACATCCGGGGCAAGATCGCCGTCACCACGCTGCGCGAGGGCTCCCTGCTGCAGAGCGACATGATCGTGAACCAGCCCGCCCTGCAACCGGGGCAGCAGGAGGTCGCCATCATGATCGACGCGGCCACCGGCGTCGCCGGCAAGATCACACCGGGCTCGTCGGTCAACGTCTACGCCACCTTCGAGGGGGAGCGCGAGGGCGCGCCCGCCCAGTCCAAGATCATCGTGACCAACGCCAAGGTCCTCGACGTCGGCCGGATCACCGCGCTCGAACCCGACGAGGGCGACCGCGGCCGGCAGCCCACGGACGCCGTCCCGATCACTTTCGCGCTGTCCACCATCGACGCCCAGCGCATCACCTACGCCGAGTCGTTCGCCCAACGGGTCAGGCTCGCGCTCGTCGCGCCCGGCGGCGACACCACGGTCCCCGAGCAGGACCGTACGTACGAACTCGCGAAGGACAAGTGAGAGGCCCGCATGCCCACGAGGATCCTCCCGGCAGTCGGTGACGCGGACGCCGCCCGGTCCGTCACCACCCTGCTCAGCCAGCTCCCGGACGCCGAGCCGGTGCCCCCGGTGGCCGACTCCACCCAGCTCGTCGACACCCTCGCGCGCCTGGCCGCCGAGTCGGTCGACGAGCTGCCCGAGGTCGTGGTCGTGCACGAGCGGATCGGCCCGGTCCCCGCGCTGGAACTGATCCGCGAGGTGGCCCTGCGCTTCCCCGCCGTCGGCGTCATCCTCGTCACCTCCGACGCGAGCCCCGGCCTCTTCCAGGCCGCCATGGACTACGGCGCCCGCGGCTTGGTCGCCCTGCCGCTCAGCTACGAGGAACTCGCCAGCCGCGTCCACGCGGTCGCCCAGTGGTCGTCCGGTGTGCGCCGTCATCTGGGCTCCGGCGGCGACGTGTTCACCGGAGCCGGCGGCACGGTCGTCACCGTCAGCGGTGCCAAGGGCGGGGTGGGCACCACCCTGACGGCGATCCAGCTCGCCCTCGCCGCCCAGGCGTCCGGGCGCAGCACCGCCCTGGTCGACATGGACCTCCAGACCGGCGACGTCGCCTCCTTCCTGGACGTCCAGTTCCGCCGGTCCGTCGTGGACCTCGCGACGATCAGCGACATCTCCCCGCGGGTCCTGGCCGACGCCGTCTTCCGTCACGACACCGGCCTCACCCTGCTCCTCGCCCCCGGCGAGGGCGAACGCGGCGAGGACGTCACCGACCGCGCCGCCCGCCACATCGTCGGCGCCCTGCGCTCCCGCTACGAGGTCGTCGTCATCGACACCGGCGCCCAGCTCGGCGGAGCCGGCGCGGCGGCCGTCGAGACCGCCGACACGGCGCTCCTGGTCACCACCCCCGACGTGGTGTCCGTCCGGGGCGCCAAACGGACGGTACGGATGTGGGACCGGCTGCAGATCCGCAAGGCGGAGGAGACCACGGTCGTCGTCAACCGCCACACCCGGAGTACGGAGATCCAGCCCCCGCTCATCCAGAAGATCACCGGCACCGCGGTCGCGGCCACCGTGATCCCGGCCCACTTCAAGGAACTGCAGGGGGTCGTCGACGCGGGCCGGGTCCACGAACTGGAGAGCAAGAGCACGGTGAAACAGGCCCTGTGGGGCCTGGCCGGAGAACTCGGCCTGGTCAAACCCGCCGAGGGCGCCCACAAGGCCGGACGGCTGCGCGGCGACCGGCTGCGCGGCGACCGGGGAGCCGTGAGCATCCGACGGCGCAAGGACGGAGGGGGATGAGATGAAGAGGGAGGAGAAGCACGCCGATGGGGGCGGGGACCGGAGCGGGGACCGGGGTCAGGTCACCATCGAGTTCCTCGGCATGATCCCGACGATCCTCGTGACGCTGGTGGTGCTGTGGCAACTCGTCCTCGTGGGATACACGTTCACCCTCGCGGGGAATGCTGCGGACGAGGCGGTACGGGCGGCCACCGCCGCGGATCCGGGCGCGCGCCAGGGCGCCTGCCGGGCGGCGGGGCTGGAGAAGCTGCCCGGCGCCTGGGAGGGAGCGGCGACGGTGAACTGCGGGACCGGGGGCGGCTATGTCACCGCCGACGTGACGCTGCGCGTCCCCGTCCTCTTCCCGGGCACCGCCGACTTCCCCTTCGAGGTGAAGGGCCACGCGGGCGCGGTGGAGGAGGAGGTGGGGGACTGAGATGCCGTACGACGACAGGCGGGACGGACTCCGACGCGGCCGGGACCCCCGGCGACATCAGGATCGCGGCCGACGCCGGGATCGCGGCCAGGTGGCGATCGAGTATCTGGGCTTCCTGCCGATCCTCGTCATCGTCGCCATGGCCGGCGTACAGCTCGGCCTCATCGCGTACACCGCGCAGCAGGCCGGTACCGCGGCCCGCGCCGGAGCCCGCAGCGCCTCGCTCGGCCAGAGCACCCAGGGCGCCTGCGCCGTCGCGGTGAGCGGCTGGCTGGCCGGCCGTACCGCCTGCGGGGCGGCGGGAGGCGGCGAGGAGGTCACCGTCACGGCCACGATCGACATTCCGTCGATCGTGCCGGGCTGGGACTTCGGCCAGGCCCGGAAGACGGCCACGATGCCCATGGACCACTGACCGCCGACGACCACCGACCGAGGCACCAGGCACCAGGCAGCAGGAACCAGGCACCAGGCACCAGGCACCAGGCACAACGAATCACGACCGAGGAGCACCGGACTCATGAGCCTGCGGGCACGCATCAACTCCCCCGAGGAGAAGGGAAACCGGGGTGAGGACGGCCATCTGGTCGCCTCCTACCGGGCCAAGCTCCTCGAGGAGATCGACCTCGCGGAGATGAGTTCGCTGGCCGCCGCCGAGCGCCGGGCCAGGCTGGAGCGGGTGCTCGGGCACATCATCAGCCGCGAGGGCCCGGTCCTGTCGACCGTGGAGCGCTCCCAGCTGATCCGCAGGGTCGTCGACGAGGCGCTCGGCCTCGGCATCCTGGAGCCGCTCCTGGAGGACTCCTCCGTCACGGAGATCATGGTCAACGGCCCCGACGCGATCTTCGTCGAGCGCGGCGGACGGGTCGAGCAGCTCCCGATGCGCTTCGCCTCCCACGACCAGCTGATGCAGACCATCGAGCGCATCGTCTCGACGGTCAACCGCCGCGTGGACGAGTCGAATCCGATGGTCGACGCGCGCCTGCCCTCCGGCGAGCGCGTCAACGTCATCATCCCGCCGCTCTCCCTGACCGGCGCCGTCCTCACCATCCGCCGCTTCCCGCGCTCCTTCACCCTGCACGAGCTGATCGGCCTCGGCTCCCTCGACGAGCACATGCTGTACCTGCTGGCGGGCCTGGTGCGGGCACGCTTCAACGTGATCGTGTCGGGCGCGACCGGCACCGGCAAGACGACCCTCCTCAACGCCCTCTCCGGACTGATCCCCGAGGGCGAACGCATCATCACCATCGAGGACTCCGCCGAACTCCAGCTCCAGCAGCCGCACGTCGTGCGCCTGGAGGCCCGCCCGCCGAACGTCGAGGGGAAGGGCCGCATCACCATCCGCGACCTGGTGCGCAACTCGCTGCGCATGCGCCCCGACCGCATCGTCGTCGGTGAGGTCCGCGGCGGCGAGTCCCTCGACATGCTCCAGGCGATGTCCACCGGCCACGACGGCTCCCTCGCCACCGTCCACGCCAACAGCGCGGAGGACGCCCTGATGCGGCTCCAGACCCTGGCCTCCATGGCGGACGTGGAGATCCCCTTCGCCGCGCTGCACGACCAGATCAACAGCGCCGTCGACGTCCTCGTCCAGCTGACCCGCTTCGCCGACGGCGCCCGCCGCATCACCGAGATCGCCCTGCTGGAGAGCCACGGCGGGGAACCGTACCGACTGGCCACCGTCGCCCGCTTCCACGCCCGGCCGATGGCCCCCGACGGCCGCATCCACGGGGCGTACGAGCACCACCCGCTCCCGCGCCGCACCGCCGAACGCCTCTACATGGCGAGTCAGCCCGTCCCGCAGGCCTTCGGTATCGCCCGCTCCCTCGACCAGCTGACCACCCGAGAAGCCAGGTAGGACCGCCGCCATGGAGCTGCAGAACCTGATCACGCTGACCACCGGCATCGCGCTGCTGACCTGCGTCCTCGCGGTCGTCGGCGTACACCTGTACGCCGCGGGCAGGGCACAGCGGCAGGCGCTGGTGGACCGGCTCGCGGCCACCGGCCGGGCCCCGGGCGGCGGACGCGGGCGCCGCTTTCCCACTCTGGACCGCAGGCTGCGCCGCACCGCGTTCGGCAGGAAACTGGAACTGCGGCTGGTGGCGACCGGCCTGAACATCACCCCGGGGGAGTTCGTCGTCTGCATGCTCGCCCTGGTCCTGGGCCTCCACCTCACCGGCCAGGCCGTCCTCGCCCCGTTCTTCGGCCCGCTCGCCGGGATCCTCGGCATCTGGCTGGCGTTCCAGTTCCTCGACTGGCAGCGCCGGAAACGGATCGAGAAGTTCATCAACCAACTCCCCGAACTGGCCCGCATCCTGGCCAACGCCACCCAGGCCGGCCTGGCCCTGCGGACGGCGATCGGCATGGCGGCGGAGGAGCTGGAGGCACCGGCCGGCGAGGAACTGGCCAAGGTCGACAACCAGTTGGCGCTCGGCGCCTCGATGGACGACGCCCTGGGCGAACTCGCCGAGCGGCTCCCCTCCCGCGAACTGGTCGTCCTGGTCACCACGCTGGTGCTGTCCAACCGGGCCGGCGGCCAGGTGGTCGGCGCGCTGCGGAACCTCACCGACACCCTGGAGGAACGCAAGGAGACCCGGCGCGAGGTCCGCACCCAGCTCTCCCAGGTCAGCATGACGTCCTACGCCGTTCCCGTCCTGGGGGTCGGCTCGTTGTTCCTGATGAACGGGGTGAAGGACGGCGCACTGGAGCGCATGACCGGCTCCCCGGTCGGCCAGGGCGCCGTGATCGTCGCCTTCGGCCTCTACGCCATCGGCTTCGTCCTCATCCGCCGCCTGTCCCGCATCGACGTCTGAGGGACGGGAAGGGAACGACTGACATGGGACTCCTGCTCGCACTGGCCATGGCCATCGCCGTCTGGGGCGTCTTCGCCGGCCTCCGCATGTACCGCGCCGAGGCGAAACTCCCCGCCGACCTGGTCCTCGCCCTGGAGGTCGGCGCCACCCGCACCGGCGCGGTGGACTCGCTCGTCGACCGCATGGGTATGCGCTACGCCCCGGCCGTCCTGCGCCTCATGGGCCCCCAGCGGGTCGCCCGGTACCGCCGGAAGATCGACCTGGCGGGCAACCCCGGCGGCCTCACCATCGACCGCTACGCCGCCCGCCGCGCGGTCTACGGCTTCCTCGGCGGCCTCGGCTGCCTGGTCTTCCTCCTGCGCGGGCAGTTCTTCGTCGCGCTGCTGCTGCTCGCCTTCGGCGCGTTCTGGACGGAGGTCGGCATCTGGTCGGCGATCCGGATCCGCCGCGACGTCATCGAGCGGACGCTGCCGGACTTCCTGGACGTCCTCGCCGTCGTCGTCAGCGCGGGCCTCGGCTTCCGCCAGGCCCTGGACCGGGTCGCCACCAGGTACGAGGGCCCGTGGGCGGACGAACTGCGCATCACCCTCCGCCAGATGGACCTCGGCATGAGCCGCCGCGAGGCCTTCGCGGAGCTCCGCCGCCGCAACGACTCCGAGCAGGTCGCCATGTTCGTCACCGCGCTGCAGCAGGGCGAGGAACTGGGCGCCCCCATCGTGGAGACCCTGGTCGCCCTCGCCAAGGACATGCGCCGCACGGACGCGCAGAACGCCCGTCGCAAGGCCGCCCGCGCCGTCCCCAAGGCCACCATGATGATCACCACGTTCATGGTCCCGGCCACGATGATCCTCCTCGGCGCGGGCCTGATCCTGGGCTCCGGCACCGACTTCGGCTCGATCACGGGCGAGTAGGACGGGGACGCGGTGCTGCCATGACGACGACCGGGGAACGTACGGGACGTGCGACGCGCAAGGCGCTGCGGTGCCGCCCGCGGCGGCCCGGGAGCACCGTGCCCCGGGCGGACGCGCCGCACCTTCGGGTGCCGCCCGTGGACGACGGCGGCCGCCCCGCCACGGACCGGGCCGGGGCTGCCGCCGTGCCCGCGCCGGACATCGACATCCAGATCAACGCCCTCCAGGCCCTGTGCCGGCAGGTGTTCGGTTTCCGGCTGGCGATGATCGCGCTGGCCGCCCCCGCCGCCCTCCTCAACGCGGGGCCGGGCTGGGGCACCCGCCTGGTCGGCATCGCCGTGGTGGTCACCTTCATGGCGTCCTACGTCCTGTTCCGGGACTGGGAACGCTTCGGCCCCCTCCTCCTGCGCCACCCCACCCTCCTGGCCGCGGACACCCTCTTCGGCGCCCTGCTCCTCCTCTCCGCGGGCCCCGACAGCCTGCTCGCCTACGTCAGCGTCTGCACCCCGCTCCTCGCCGGCCTGGTCTACGGCTGGCGCGGAGCGGCCGTCTTCGCCTCGCTCCAGGGCCTGATCCTGCTCCTGGTCTACGCGACCCTGGCGGACCCGCGGGCGGGCCTCACGGAGACCCTGTTCCTGCCCGGCACGTGTGTGCTCGCCGGCGCGGTCGGCTCCAGCCTCCGCAACCTCATGCTCCGCTTCGGCACGGCCAGCCGGGCCCTCACGGAGGTCCGGGCCCGGCTGGCCGCCACGGAGGCGGTCAGCGAGGAACGCGCCCGCCTGGCCCGCGAGATGCACGACTCCGTCGCCAAGACCCTGTACGGCGTCGCCCTGGCCGCCGACGGCCTCGCCGCCTCCGCGAGCGCCGGGCACCTGGACGCGGCGCTGGTGCGGCAGCAGGCGGAACTCGTCGCCCGCTCGGCCCGCCGCGCCGCCGCCGAGTCCCGCGAACTCCTGACCGACCTGCGCCGCGAGCCGCACCCGTCCGCCGGCACGGAGCCGGACACGGGCATGGACACGGACACGGACGTACTGGCCGAACTGGCGACGCACACCCGCACCTTCAGCACCCGCACCGGTCTCCCCACGGCCTTCCGCCGAACCGGCGACCACCCGCCCACCGTTCCCCTCGCCATGGCACGCCAGCTGCTCACCATCGTCGAAGAGGCGATGGAGAACGCCCACCGCCACGCGGCGCCGACCCGCGTCGACGTGAGCGCGGGCGTCCACGGCGGCCTGCTCCGCATCAGCGTCCACGACGACGGCAGCGGCCTGCCCCCGGACACGGACCTCGGACAACTCCGCCGGGAGGGCCACTTCGGCCTGGTCGGCATGGTCGAGCGCGCGGCCGCGATCGGCGCCCGCATCCGCATCGGCCGCGGCACCCATCCCCGAGGCACCGAAGTCCGCCTGGAACTCCCCCTGCCGGCCACGGCGCCACCGGCCACCCCTGCGACAGCGAGGACGACACCCCCATGAGCACGCTGCCGAGCCCTGCCCCGAAGGCACCCTCACCCACCGCCCTGCGGATCCTCGTCGCCGACGACAACCCGGTGGTCCGCGCGGGCCTGACCGCACTGCTCTCCGTCCACGAGGAGCTGACGGTCGTGGCCCAGGCGGCAGACGGCGACGCGGCATGCCGGGCCGCCCGGGACCACCACCCCGACGTCATCCTCCTCGACGTCCGCATGCCGGGCACGGACGGCATCACGGCACTCCCGTACCTGGCACGCATCGCCCCGGTCATGATGCTGACGTACAGCGGAGAATCGGAGATCGTCCAGGAGGCACTGCGCAGGGGAGCGGGCGGTTACCTGGTCCACGGCGAGTTCACGGCGGACGAACTGGTCACAGCCGTACGGGACATCGGGCAGGGCCGAGCCCACTTCACCCCCACACCGGCCGGAGCGCTCCTGGCCCAGCTCCGCAAGGCACCCCCGGGTCCACCGTTACCCGACGGCCTGGGAGACGCCCGGAAGGATGCGACTGCATACGCAGATTCCGTAGTCGCGTTGCCGTACACAAAACATCAACCCGCCACACCACCAGGCGAACTGAGACAGATCCAGTCATCTCCCGCCGTCATTTCTTCACAAAACCTTTCGCAACTGCAACCGCGTGTGGGACAGTCGTCGTCCGGGTGGACAAGCGGTCGTCCGGCCGCCCCCGACAGGTCGAGGTTCCAACTGAGCGCAAGGGAGGCGGAGATCATGGACCACATCGCATCCGGGATGAACAACCAGCAGATCGCCGCCACCTGTTTCATCAGCGAGAAGACGGTCAAGAACCACATCAACCGCATCTTCGCGAAGCTCCACAGCACCAGCCGTTCCGAAGCCGCCGCGAAGTGGCTCGGCACGGCCCCGGACTCGACGCGAGGACTGGGGTGACCTGCGGTGACAACAGGGAAGAGGAAGCGGCGGACCGCTAACTGGGCCTGGAAATGGGCCCTGGGGCCCTCTGGCGAACCGGAAAACTCGCCGTACGTTGCTGACATCGACTGCGGCACCCTGAAGCAAGCCGCAACCGCGTCAGCCGGAGGGGAACACCATGAGCAACTGGATCAACACCACGATCACCTACCTCCACTCCCGCACCACCCGCAACGACAGGGGCCAGACGGCGGTGGAGTACCTGGGCATCATCGCGGTGGTGGTGGCAATCGTGCTGGCGATCACGGGGACGGACATCGGGCAGTCGATTTACACGGCGATCACGGCAAAGATCGCAGAAGTGACCGGTTGACGCGGCCCCGTAGGTACGGCGACGCAGGGCAGGCCTTCCCCATCTACATCACGGTGGTAGCGGGTCTGCTCTTTCTCGCGTTCGCGTACTTGGCGGTCGGGCAGGCAGCGGCCCACAGGAACGGTGCTCAGACAGCCGCGGACGCGGCCGCGCTCGCGGCGGCTCAGGACAGGCGTGACCAGCTCACGGGCGCCTGGGTCGAAAACCTCCTGGATCCGACCAAGTGGAAGGCGATCTTCGACGGCGCTGCGGAAGGACTCGACGATTCGTGCTGGCGCGCACAACAACTCGCTGCGCGGAATGATGCAGCCGTCCAGGGGTGCAAGCAGGACGGGTTGCTGGGCTACACCGTCGAGGTCGAGACGACCGACACCGTGGGGGAGTCCATTGTGCCCGGCACCGAGAACATGAAGTCGAAGGAAACAGCCACTGCGGTGATCGATCCTCGCTGTACCTTCGACCCTCTGGCCGAGGATGCTCCCGAGGGCACCCTGCCGCTGCTCACTTGCACGGACGGGAAATGGGAGCTGGATCCGGAAGATCCCGAAGAGCTTCTTCCAAAGCCTGAGGACCTCTTCGATGTCCACCTGTCCGACTGATCAGCGAACGACGATTGAATAGGAAAACAGGGGCGTGAGTATGTGGTTCGCAATGAGGGCCCGCAGGGGGGTGGTCGTGCTGACTCTGGCGACCGGATTGTCTCTAGGGGCTATCGGGTGCAGTGGCGAGGGAGGCGGCGATGAAAAGCCCAACGCTTCGGCATCTTCGCCTGAGGAAGAAGGGGCAGGCCCTAGTGTCCAAGAAGGGAAGTCGGCGGAGCCGTTGGCCGAGTTGAAGGGCCCGTCTGGTCTGCTGCTCAAGATCACCGCGGCGCAGCGGGACTCAGGTGGATTCCTGACTGTGAGCGGTGACTTGAAGAACGATGCGAGTGAGGTGTCCGTTGTCCCTGCGCAGGTAAGCGGCAATGAGACAGAGATCATCAGGAATGGAAGGTCTCTTGGTGGTGCCACCCTGGTGGACTCCAAGGGAAAGAAGCGCTACTACGTGTTGCGGGACACGGACGGACGTCCGCTCACGACGACCAATTTTCCCAATCTGAAGCCAGGCGATTCTTTGCCCGTCTTCATGCAATTCCCCGCACCGCCTGCGGAGACGACCGAGTTGACGTTCCAGCTGCCCATGTTCTCTGCTGGTGTCATCGAGATCACCGGGTGATGCTCGAATGACCACGTCTCGAATCTCACGTTCCGTGACGGGAAAGCGGTTTGTCACGACGGCCTTTGTGGTCCTGCTTGCCATGAGTGTCAATGATGTGGCTGCGTATCCCGACGACGGTCCCAGCGTCCCCCCGGGCACCGAGGCCACCGCCTCCGCCCCGGTCGAGCTTGACCCCAACGATCCCGACCTGAAGCTCCCCGACGGTGCCACCCTCGCCGAACCGAAGGTGCTCGACATCAAGCAGGTCGTCGAGGAGCAGAGCGGTGACGAGCGACGGGAGGACACCAACACGGAGGTGACGTTCGCGCTGCAGGCCGAGGTGCTGTTCGGCAAGGACAGCGCGAAGCTCAGCGCGCAGGCGAAGTCCCGTATCGGCACGATCGCCGAAGAGATCAAGAAGCAGAACGCCACGAAGATCCGCGTCTTCGGCTTCACGGACAACCTGGGCTCCTCGGCCCACGGCGACGTCCTGTCCCGTAAACGCGCGAACGCCGTGCACACCGTCCTGGGCCAGGAGCTGAACGACCCCGGCGTCACCTACGAGGTGCGCGGCTACGGCGAGCAGTACCCGATCGCCGACAACTCCACCGAGGCCGGCCGCAAGAAGAACCGCAGGGTCGAGATCTCCTTCCCCCGCACGGAGAGCTGACGACCCGAGACCCAGCTGGAACACCACCCCCCGGGCCCTGCTCGGGGGCAGCTCGGATGGTGTTCTGCCGGGGGCGCAGGGGATCTCCGCGGCCCCGGGGCTGCGGAGCCGGAGACGGGTGCCTTGCCGAAAACCGTGAGCAGTCGGTGGGCATGTGTCACTTAAGCGCTCAGATGAGCGGTATCAGGACAGTAGCGGCCGAAGTGCTCACGACTTCGGGACGGTGTGTCCTCCCCGCGCGTGGGGGAGTGTCCCGGCAGCACCCATGTCGAGGCCGCCGCCCCACCGAGCGGTCGCGGAACGTCGCCCGCCGGGCAGCACGACCGGCCCCGACCTGCGACACCACCTTCAGATCCCGTGCGCCACCCGCAAGGACACCATCGCAGCTCGGACTCGAAGGCCGGCCTTTCCAGCGGTACCGCACCCCTACTCGTGCGGGATCTGACGGGCATCGGACGCCCCTCTTCGATGATTCGCCGCCTTACGGCTCACAGCAGGTGGTCCGCCTTGCCTGCCTTGATTTCCAGGATGAGGTTGCGGAGGGCTTCCCGGGTGTCGGTGAGGGGCTGGTCCTCCTGGCCGGCGACGGCGATGTAGGCGTTGCCCTCGCTGTCGGTGCCTATGCGGAAACAGTTGTTTCCCTCCGCGCAGTACGGCTCTTCCCAGCTGATGGCAGCCATGGCGGCGACTCCTCAGAGTTGGCGGATGATGGAGTGGATGAGGTCTCGGGAGCCCTGCGGATCCAGTGATCTGTCGTGCCACCAGTCCATGTGGGCACGGTACTTGGTGAGCTGCGCATCGGCGTGTGTGAACTCGCCACCATGAGCGGAGTCCAACTGCACGGTGTCCAACTGGGGAACCACGCCGTGGGCGTACAGAACCGCGTGTCCCGCTCCCGGGAAAGCGCCTGCGTCAACAGGAAGCACGCGCACGTCGACGTTGCTGCGTTCCGAGATGTCGCACAGGTGCTCCAACTGCTCCCGCATGGTTCGTCGTCCGCCGAACTGCATACGCAGAGCGGACTCGTGCACGTAGGCCACGTATTCGACCGCGGTTTCCTGCTCCAGGACCTTCTGACGCTGCATGCGCAGTGCCACCCGCAGCTCGACCTCTGATCTGGGCAGCGGCGGCAGAGCGGAGTCGAAAACGGCCCGAGCGTACCCGCTCAACTGCAGCAGCCCGGGAACATGCACGGTTTGCAGGCTGTGCAGCCGTGTGGCGAACCACTCCAATTCCGCGACGTCCAGCAGGCCCTGTGGGAGCTGGCCCCGATAGTGCTCCCACCAGCCGCGCTTGCGTTGCTCGCACATCGCGACCAGCGCGTTGATGTACCCCTCGTCGTCACATGCGTAATTGCAGGCGAGCGTGCGGATGCGGTCGGCCGAGAAAGGCCGGATGCCCGACTCCATGTTGGACAAGCGGGTCCGGTCGATGCCGAGCAGGCCTGCGGCGTACTCGGTGGTGACGCCGGCAGCCAGCCGCATCTTGCGCAATTCGACACCAAGCCGCTTCTGCCGCTCCGTCGGCGTGCTCCTGGTCGCCATGCCGCCCCTTCTCCAGGTGTGTCGGCCTCAGTCTGCCGCCGAACGACACCCAAGGTCCAACTGAAGGGGGGTAATTAGCGATTTGTTTGGACACGGTGACCCCTCATCTCCTACATTCAGTGATGGATCACGCACGATCCGTGCGGTCCGGAAGTGCATCACGCGAGCCCACCCGTGCCCTCCTGCCCTGGGAGGGGTGTGTCCGCGTCAGGGAGACAAGCCACCGGACGGAGCCGAACCAACCGTCCTTTCCAGGGAGTTGCCATGCACAAATCCACATCCCTCTGCCCGGTCGAGGCCACCGCCGACCGACCGACCGCCCCGCCGTCTCCCGACGCCCTCGCCTACAGCTTCACGCTCCCCGCCGCGCCGCAGAGCCCCGCGATCGCCCGTGCCGCGACCCGGACGATCCTGCGGGCCCACGGCCTGGCCGACGTCATGGACGCGGCGGTCCAGGTGGTCGGTGAACTGGCCGCGTGCTCATGCCGGTTGGCGCCCGCCGCCGAGGTGTACCTCTCCCTCCGCTACCGGGACGGCACCCTCCGCGTGGTCCTCTACGACGCCCACCCCCGCCACACGCACCCCCGACTGGCCGCGGCCTGCGACGCACGTCGACGAGCCGCACTGCGGGTACTCGCCTGCGTGGTCAAGGCGTGCTCCGGTGACTGGGGCTTCGGGGACGCGAGGGAACCGGGCGGAGGAACCCGTATGTGGGCGGTGCTCCCCAGGGCGGGGGCGCGGGCGTACGCGGCCGGGGAGCCCTAGAGGCGCCCGCCGTCACCACCCCCGCCGGCGTCCGGCGACACCGTCACCTGCACTCCGGCGCGCAACCCCCACCCCGCCATCGCCCCCGCCTCGGCCTCGACGACGTGCCGCGCCCGGACCCTCGGCAGCCCGAGCCGCCCCGGCGGCATGGTGCGCACGGCGATGACGCAAAGACGCCGGTCGAGGTAGGCGACGTCGATGGGCATGCGCATACGGAAGGTGTGGATGCTGTTGGCGGGGGAGAGGAGCAGCGCGCCGTCGAGGGCATCCCGCCCCAACAGTCCCTTGGTGCGCGCCCGATAGGAGCCGGCGATCTCCAGCGGCACGCGTACGGCAGGCCGGTCGTCGTCGCCGGGGACGACCAACTCCCCACGCCCGTCATGCCAGCGCGCCATCACCGACCCACCCCGCCCCTTCGCTCCACCACCGAACGATCAACCGTCCGCACCGAACCTATTCCCGCCAGGCCTCGGAAGTCAGCTCCTGAGCACGTGCGGGACGGGGGGACGGCCGGGGCCGCCCCGGCGGTCACGATGGCCGACTGAGACATTCACACATGCGCCATAAATGACTTCAGTGTTTGCAGCCTCTCCATAAGTGGCCGAATTTCTTCGACGGGAGTGCGATTGTCGGGCCGAATAGTGATCCAAATGACCTCGCCGATGCCCCCGAATGTCCGGACAAGAGAGAGGGGCGAGAGTATTGGTCGCTTCGCGCAACTGGCCGTGTGCTGTCAACTGGTCTGCGGGAAAAGCTTCCTGAAGTTGCCCATGATGCCGGAACAGTGGTTGCATCGCGCCTGAACGTGGCGACGGAAAGTCGAAGTATGGCGCTGCGCCTGCATTCTTGATTCTTTGAGATCGTCGACCGAGCGCAGCCAGGACAAACACCGAGAACGGCAACCGCCCACCCCGAACGGGCGCTGCGTGCCGGTCAGGAGGGAGCGACGTGAGTTGCTCGCACGCCGCAGGATGTCCCCTGTTCCCGCTCCTCAGGGCGAGCTTGCAGGGTTGGCGCGACTACTACTGCGACAGCGTGGGCGAGTGGCACGACTGTGCGCGCTACCAGTTGGCACTCACCGGCGAGCCCGTGCCCATCAGCCTGCTGCCCAATGGAGCCCGTGCACGGCATCTCGAACCCGTGGCCGACGCGAACGAGCCCGGCATGACGACCCCGAGCCAGGCCCCCCGGCACACCCCGCCGACGGCTCCGGGGAGCGTGCCCCCGTTCGAACCGGTACCCCCGTCGGCCTCCGCCCTGCATGACCAACCGTCACCACGCGCACGGACGCCCCACCCACCGGAGCACGTCGTTCGGCACACGCGGAGAGCCACCCGCCCGAAGCGCGGCTGGTGGGCCCGGTTCGCCGACTGGATGAGAGGCCCCGCATGAGCACCTACTGGCCCTGGTGGGCAGGCGCTGCCGGACTTGCTCTGGTCACCATCACCTACACCCTCCTCACCGACCGGTCCTTCGGGGTGTCGTCGGCGTGGGACCGCGTGTTGCACTGGCGCAGCGAACGCCGCATCGAGCGGATGGACGAGGAGTTCGCCGACGATCGAGCTCTCGCCGACGCGCTCGCCGCAGCCACCGCGGAGCACTTCGGTACCCGCCCCGGTTCCGGTTCCGGCTCCGGCGTGACCACCTCGCCGCCGGTCGCGTACGGGAAGCCGCAGCCGCTCGAGTCGGACAGCGAGCCGACGCCGAGTGAGAGCCCGTCGGCCGCGAGCCTGCGTCCGGTCCCGCTGGTCACCCAGGCCGCCCTGCTGGTGTCGATTTTCCTCGGCGGACTGATTGCCGCGGTCGCCTCCGGACGGTTCCAGCTCCGCTTCGACATGGGCCCGGGTTTCAAGGACCTGGTCACCGCCGACCCGGCTGCCATGATCGGCCTGCTGTTCCTGGGCGGCGTGCTGGTCGGCTTCGGCACCCGACTGGCCGGCGGGTGCAGCTCCGGCCACGGACTCAGCGGCTGCGGCCGTCTGCGCCCGGTCAGCATCGTGGCGACCGCTGTCTTCTTCGGCACCGCCGTCGCGGTGTCGTTCCTCCTGTGGAAGGTGATCTGATGCGCACCCGGGGCACGATCCTGCTGGCCAACATCATCACCGGACTGGCCCTCGGCTTCACCGTCACCAACATCGGCTTCGGTGACTACGCCGAGCTGAACCGCATGTTCACCTTCCAGGACCTGCGCATGTTCTTCTCCTTCGCGGGCGCCGTCGGGATCATCGTGTGCGTGTTCGCTCTGCTGCGGGTCCGCCGCACCCCGGGGCGCATCCACGCCGGTGTGATCCCCGGCGCGGTGTTGTTCGGTACGGGCTGGGCGATCTCGGGTGGCTGCCCGGCGATCCCGATCGTCCAGGTCGCCAGCGGATACCTGCCCGCCCTGGTCACCCTCGTCGGCGTCGCCGTCGGTATCGGGCTGTGCCGCTGGGCCAACGCCCGGTACTTCCACCTCGACCGCGGCTCCTGCGGACTGTGACCCAGGGCTCCGGCCGACACCGTGTGGTTCGGTTGTGGGCCGTCGGCCGGACTGTGTTCACGTTGCCGACATTCGCGTGGGCAAAGCTGCGCGGGAGGAGAGCGCGCAGTGGAGGGGACTGCGCGGCCCCTCCCTCACCTTCAGCGTCTCCAGCACCTTCGGCGCCGTCCACTCCTCCGTCCCGCCGCTCCGTCATGGAGGCGGGGTCAAGTGGGCGTTCCCGGTGGGGTCACCCGTGGGAGGGACGGCCGGAAGGGTGGGTGTGGTGGGGTCGGTCGCGGGTGGGGCCGCGCCACGCCGGGCTCGATGTCCGCGTATCACCCGTTTCTTCCCGGCGAAACGGCTTCATTTCGGCCGCCGACCTGCCCGGAATGCGGGATTCCATAGCCGTCGGGGCGTCGCCGGGTGGTTTCGGAGAGTAGTTGTTGCCCGCCGATGCGCGCAGCATCACTCACGAAGGGTTATGGTGGAAACCCCCCCTCGGGCCGGTCCGTATCCCCCCCACGGACCGGCCCGTTTTTCTGGGCCCTCCCCCTACGGGGGTAGGCTTCGCGTCCGGGGGCTGCCAGAGGGACAGGATTCGCCCGCGGCCGAGAGCGTGCCGCATGCCGTGGATCGCTGCGGGTGCCGCTCCTGTCCGATCCGTACGGAGGGGCTGACGATCACGTGAACCTGCGCGACAAGCTGCGCGGCCTACTGGTCAGGTTGTACGCACGCCGGGTGGAAGGCCACCTGGACCCCGCTCAGGTGCCCAAGCACATCGGCGTCATCATGGATGGCAACCGCCGTTGGGCGAAGGCCTCCGGCTCCAGCACCGTCCACGGCCACCGGGCCGGCGCGGACAAGATCGGGGAGTTCCTCGGCTGGTGCACCGAGACCGACGTCGAGGTCGTCACGCTCTGGCTGCTGTCGACGGACAACTTCGACCGGCCGGAGGACGAACTCGTCCCGCTCCTCGGCATCATCGAGGACGTCGTCCGCACCCTCGCCGCCGACGGCCGCTGGCAGGTGCACCATGTCGGCACGCCGGACCTGCTGCCGCCCGCGATGCAGGCCACGCTCAAGGGGGCCGAGGAGGCCACCGCGCAGGTCGACGGCATAGTGGTCAACGTCGCCATCGGGTACGGCGGTCGCCAGGAGATCGCCGACGCGGTGCGCTCCATGATGCTCGAGGCCCACGAGAAGGGCACCTCGATGGAGGAGCTCGCCGAGGCCGTCGACGTCGACATGATCGGGCGTCACCTGTACACCAAGGCCCAGCCCGACCCGGACCTCGTCATCCGTACGAGTGGTGAACAGCGGTTGTCCGGATTCATGCTTTGGCAGACCGCTCACGCGGAGTACTACTTCTGCGAGGTCTTCTGGCCGGCCTTCCGCAAGGTCGACTTTCTGCGGGCCCTGCGCGACTACGCCGCTCGTCACCGGCGTTTCGGCGGCTGAGGCCGTCCCCGCGTAACGGGGAGTTCATCGGGGCGCCGCCGTACGGTCTGGCATGACGGCGATTGTTAGAGGGCATAACTCAGACAGGTCGACACCCGAACCACGGGTGTCGGATCTCAGCGGGCGGCCCGGGGCCGTCCGCCCGGGAGGCCCTTTGCACCAGCCCGACCGTGCGGTCACGGCACGGACGAAGCAGCGGGGGGCCGGTTCTCGGCCCGTGCATCGGCGCCGTCGACCGGTCCAGCTCCGCTCCGTCGCTCCCCGACCTCTTCCGAGGGGGTACGTCCTTCCGTGGTGACCAGCACACAGCGCCACAAGCCCGACCGGCGCACCTATGTCATCGACACCAGCGTTCTGCTGGCCGACCCCAACGCCCTGAGCCGCTTCGACGAGCACGAGGTCGTGCTTCCCGTCGTCGTGGTGACGGAGTTGGAGGCCAAGCGGAACCATCCCGAACTCGGCTACTTCGCCCGGCAGGCGCTGCGCCTGCTCGACGACTACCGGGTGCGGTACGGCCGTCTCGACGCTCCCCTCCCGATCGGGGACCTCGGCGGAACCCTGCGTGTCGAGCTCAACCACTCGGACCCCAGCGTGCTGCCCAGTGGCTACCGCCTGGGGGACAACGACTCCCGCATCCTCGCGGTCGCCCGCAATCTGCAGGCCGAGGGATTCGACGTCACCGTGGTGTCGAAGGACCTCCCGCTCAGGATCAAGGCGTCCTCCGTGGGTCTCCTCGCCGAGGAGTACCGTGCGGAGCTCGCCGTCACGGACGCCTCCGGCTGGACCGGGATGTCCGAACTGAACCTGGCCGCCGAGCAGGTGGACATCCTCTTCGAGGAGGGGCACATCCACGTGCCCGAAGCGGCCGACCTGCCCGTGCACACGGGGCTGACCATCCACTCCGAGCGCGGCAAGGCCCTCGGCCGGGTCACGCCCGAGGGAAACGTCCGTCTGGTGCGCGGCGACCGGGAGGCGTTCGGCATCAAGGGCAGGAGCGCCGAGCAGCGGATCGCGCTCGACCTGCTGCTCGACCCGGACGTGGGAATCCTGTCCCTGGGCGGCCGGGCCGGCACCGGCAAGTCGGCGCTGGCGCTGTGCGCGGGACTGGAGGCGGTGCTGGAGCGCCGGCAGCACCAGAAGGTGATGGTCTTCCGCCCGCTGTACGCGGTGGGCGGGCAGGAGCTCGGCTATCTGCCCGGCAGCGAGGCCGAGAAGATGAGCCCCTGGGCGCAGGCCGTCTTCGACACGCTGTCCGCGGTCACCAGCCGCGAGGTCATCGAGGAGGTCACCGCGCGCGGCATGCTGGAGGTCCTGCCGCTCACGCACATCCGGGGCCGCTCGCTGCACGACGCGTTCGTGATCGTCGACGAGGCGCAGTCACTGGAACGGAACGTACTGCTGACCGTGCTGTCCCGGATCGGCGCCAATTCGCGGGTCGTCCTGACCCACGACGTCGCCCAGCGGGACAACCTCCGGGTGGGCCGGTACGACGGTGTGGTCGCCGTCGTCGAGAAGCTGAAGGGACATCCGCTCTTCGCGCACGTGACCCTGAACCGGTCCGAGAGGTCCCAGATCGCCGCCCTGGTGACCGAGATGCTGGAGGAAGGACAGCTCTGACACGTCCACTCCCGATATGCACCCGATTCGACCCCGATGGGCCGTACGGGTTGTATGGGGCACGTCGCGGCCTGTCGCTCCCCTTGGTCCGATAGGCCGGGAGAGTTCTTCAAAAGACCCTGTGGGGTGGCTGGACCTTTTTGGCCCCGTCTCCGAACAGGGTCCGACAGCACGGCAGTTGACGCCGTCCGGAAAGGCGAAGAGCCTAGCCGGGCGGCGTCGGCGCGCGTGCGGCTTTCCGGGAATCTCCAAGGGCAAACGAGATGTGAGCTTTCACACGCGCGATGGAATTGCCTCGCGCCTCCGGATTACGGCAGAGTCTCACTCCTGTCAGGCCCCGCATGCGACACAGTCTCACCCCCAGCGGTGAGACGCCACACAGGCACCAGCGCCAACTGCATAGCGTCGTCGTATGCCGCCCGAGCACCACACGGCGCTCCCGTTCGGGAGTTGCCCGTCGGGCCCGTGCCTTCCGTGACCCGAGTTGGGGAGGCCAGTGCCAGGGGGCACGATTGCGTCCGCGAGGGTCACCGAAGCGGTCGATGCTGGAAGGAAACCGTGTGAGCCGGATTTCGGTCCGGGGATTCGCAGTGGCCTCGGCCACGGCGGTCACCGCTGTCGGAAGCGTTGTCGGTGTTGCGTCGGGCAGTACCGCGCAGACCAACGACGACCTCGAAGCGACGGCAGCCGGCGCCACGCTGCTCGCGGACATCCCCGCGGGCCAGCAGGTCCAGGTGCAGACCGCATCCCTGACGCAGCAGGCCGAAACCATGGCCATCGCCGCGGACACGAGTGCCAAGAAGGACGCGGAGGAGGCAGCCCGCAAGGCCGCCGCCGAGACCGCGATCGCCAAGAAGAAGGAAGCCGCCGATCAGGCGGCCAAGGAGGCCCAGGCCGCCAAGGAGGCCAAGGAGCGCGCGGAGGCCGAGAAGGCCGCCAGCCGTTCCAAGACGGCGTCCGCCTCCGCCTCCGACTTCGCGGTCCAGAGCTCGTACACCGTCGCCCAGGTCCAGGCGATGGCCCGGCAGATGATTCCGGCCGACCAGTTCCAGTGCTTCAGCAACATCGTGCAGCGCGAGTCCACCTGGAACTACAAGGCCATGAACCCCTCCTCCGGCGCCTACGGTCTCGTCCAGGCGCTGCCGGCCTCCAAGATGTCCTCGGCCGGCGCCGACTGGCAGACCAACCCGGCCACCCAGATCAAGTGGGGCCTCAACTACATGAACGACCGCTACGACAGCCCCTGCGGCGCCTGGTCGTTCTGGCAGGCCAACCACTGGTACTGAGATCCTTCCGGATCGTGCCGGACCCGCCGTCCCGCGGTCCCGCTCAACCTCGGCAGAGCCCCACACCGTCCTCAAGGTGTGGGGCTCTCGCCCTGTACGGTCGGTGCGACGACTCCAGGGGGAGTGGTGGTGCGCAACGGGGGCAGGGGACGGTTCATGTCACGAGTGCCAGGATGGCTCGGCCGGGTCGGAACCCGACTGACCGAAGCGAGCAGGCGGCTGGAAGAGCGCCGCGCCGAGATGGAACGGGAGAGCCGGGACACTCCGGGGCACGCCGAGACGACCGAGCCGGCCGGACCGGCCGCCGCACCCGCCGACCGGGCCCCCGCGCTGCCCGGCGGCCACACCCCCGCAGCCGATTCCGGACACGCTGTCCCTCCGGCTCCTGTCGTTCCCTCCCGTCCCGACCCCGCCCAGGCCGTGCCGTGGGGCGTACGGGTCGCCGCCGAGGCCGGCTGGCGCCTGCTGGTGCTCGCGGGCACGGTCTGGGTGCTCATGCGGGTCATCGGCGCCGTCCAACTGGTGGTGCTGGCCTTCGTCGCCGCGCTGCTGATCACGGCGCTGCTGCAGCCGACGGTGGCCTGGCTGCGGCAGCTCGGGCTGCCGCGCGGCCCGGCCACGGCGCTGACCGCGCTGTTCGGGTTCGTCGTCATCGGCCTCATCGGCTGGTTCGTGACCTGGCAGGTCATGGAGAACATCGACACCCTCTCCGACCAGATCCAGGACGGCATCGACGAGCTGCGCAACTGGCTGCTCAACAGCCCCTTCCACGTCACCGACAAGCAGATCAACGAGATCGCCAAGAACCTGCGTGAGGCGGTCGGCGCCAACACCGAGCAGATCACCTCGGCGGGCCTGGAGGGCGTGACGGTCGTCGTCGAGGCGCTCACCGGCATCCTGCTCGCGGTCTTCTCGACGCTCTTCCTGCTCTACGACGGCAAGCGCATCTGGGAGTGGACGCTGAAGCTGGTGCCCGCCGCCGCCCGCCCGGGTGTCGCCGGGGCGGGGCCGGCCGCCTGGCGGACGCTGACGGCGTATGTGCGCGGCACGGTGGTGGTGGCGCTGATCGACGCGATCTTCATCGGTCTCGGCATCTACTTCCTGAACGTGCCGATGGCGGTGCCGCTCGCCGTCTTCATCTTCCTGTTCTCCTTCATCCCGCTCGTCGGCGCGGTGGTGTCGGGGGCGCTGGCCGTGGTCGTCGCGCTGGTCACCCAGGGCGTGTTCACGGCGGTCATGACGCTGGTGGTGGTCCTGGCGGTGCAGCAGATAGAGGGCCACATCCTCCAGCCGTTCATCCTGGGACGCGCGGTGCGCGTCCATCCGCTCGCGGTGGTACTGGCGGTCGCGACCGGCGGGATGGTGGCCGGGATCGGCGGTGCGGTGGTCGCCGTACCGCTGGTCGCGGTGACGAACACCGTCGTGGGCTATCTGAACGCGTACGCGCGGGAGACGTCCGTACGTCTCGCTCCCAGGCCCCGGGGCGCCACGGCGGTCTCGGCGGCCATGAGCCACCACGGGCCGCCGGTACCGCAGGTGCCCCCGGCGCCTCCGGAGCCGCCGGGTCCGGTGCCGCCGGAGGATCCACGGGGTGGGTAACTGCTCGCCGGGGAGTGCGCACGAGGTCGCGTTAGCTCGATCGTGTGATGGTTCGTTCGTGAGCTTGTGGTGTCCTGGGCCGGCTGGGCTAGCGTGAGCGTGCGATCTGGGACGCCGGGTGTGGCGTCAGCGTGCGGGGCCCCCGCTCCACCGGAGTGATGGTTCGGGGCCTCCCCGTCGCCTCTGGCCACACCCATATGGCCAGGTCGTGAGGGAACCGGCCTCCCGGGCCCGGACCACGCACAGGATGCGTGTCGCCGCCCCGGGGTCGAGTACGCCGGGGACCAGTGCGCCCAAGACCGTTCGGGGCGTGCGACCGAGTGGGCTCGCTCCTGCTCAGTCTTCAGGAACGGTAGGGCGGGAACGGCACGGTGGTGGTGCGGGACAGCGGGCTCGGACACCTTCGGGGTGACCGGGCCCGCCGGGGAGGGGGAAGGAGGGTCCGCGGAGTCACTCCGCGAGGGCCGCCTCCGCTTCCAGCGTGGCGGCGACGGCCTGGACCACCGCGGCGATCCTGATCGCCTCCTGGACGACCTCGCGTTCGACGCCGGCCTTGCGCAGCACCGACTCATGCGCGTCGAGGCACAGTCCGCAGCCGTTGACCGCGGAGACCGCGAACGCCCAGAACTCGAAGTCGACCCGGTCGACGCCCGGGTCGCCGAGGACGTTCATCCGCAGGCCCGTGCGCAGGTTGCCGTACTCCTTGTCCGACAGCAGGTGGCGGGTCCGGAAGAAGACGTTGTTCAGCGCCATCACCGAGGCGGTGGTCTTCGCCGCCCGGTACGCCTCGGGCGACAGGACCGCCCGCGCCTCCGGCTCCAGCTCGCGCAGGACGACGGCCGAGCGCGAGGCGATCGCCGTCGACAGCACCGTGCCCCACAGCCGCTGGACCGGCAGGTCCGAGCGGCCGATGGCCGCGTCCAGGTTGAGCGTCAGGTCCCGGGCGTAGTCGGGGAGGCGGGACTTGAGGGACTCGAACGACATGGCGGACACGCTCCTCTGGGCGGCGAAGGCATCCCGGGCTTCCCGGGCCTCCCGTGGGCCGGACGCGTTCCATGCTGCCAGGGGCGGCGGCCGGTCCCGGGCACCCCGTGGCTGCCCGGGACCGGCCGCCGCGCCGGTCACTCCGTGCGGAGGCCGTCCGGGCGCATCATGCGCAGCAGGGGCGGCAGGCTCAGCAGGGTCACCGCCAGGACGACGCCTGCCCCGACGCCGGTCATCTGGAACAGGCTCGCCCAGTCCACCCGTACCGACGTCCCGGTCATCCGCAGCAGGACCGCGCCCAGCGCGACGCCCACCGCCGCGGCCAGCAGCAGCCCCAGACCGATCGGGACGGCCGTCTGCCACAGCACCGACAGGCTCAGCGTGCGCCGCCGGGTGCCGAAGGCGACCAGCGCCGACAGCAGCTTGCGGCGTTCGCGCAACTGCTCCAGCTGGGAGACCAGCAGGCTCACCCCGATCAGCAGCAGCACACAGGCCGCGCCGACGAACAGGCCGGTGCGGATGGTGTCGTAGGAGGAGGAACGCTTGAGGGCGGTCCACCTGACCGTGTCCGTCAACGGGTCGATCGCGGCGGCCGTGTTGCGCACGTGCTCCATGGCGTACGGCACCGAGTCGTCGACCTCGAGGTAGAGCTCGGCGGAGAGCATGGCCGCCATCCCCGCCGGCACCGCGCCCGGGGTCAGCAGGAAGCCACCGCGCTCATGGCTCGCCGGGTCCGGAATCGACCGGGCCTGCTTGACGCCCCCGGGGACCGCCCAGCGGAAGCCCTTGCCGTAGCCGGAGGCAGTAGAGGGGTCGGACACCTCGAAGTGGAGATCCCGGCCCGGCCGGTTCAGCACCGCGGTGCCGGTGTCGTACTCGGCGCCCGACACCGCGAACACGTCGCCGTCCTCGCACGAGGGGAACTCCGCCACCGTGCGCAGGGTCGCGCAGTCGGCGACGGTCACGACGGCGACCTCACCCGGCTCCTGCTTTTCCCAGGGCCGTTCGGCGACGTAGCCGTAGGACAGCGCGTAGACCTTGCTCACCCCCTTGGTGTGCGCCAGCCTGTCGGCGGCGGGGGCGAGCTCCTGACCGTCCGGCAGACTCACCTGCGCCTGGGCCAGCGACACGTCGAGCCCGGTGTCCTCGGTGTAGTCACCCTCGACGCCGGCGAACAGCATCTGGAGCGCGATCGCGCCGGCCACCGCCACCGCGATCCCGTTGACCATCCTGGCCGCCGCGCCGCTACTCAACTGCAGGCGGCGTACCGCCAGTTGCCACGACACGCTGCCCTTGCCGAGCTGGGAGACGACCGCCTCCACGATCCACGGAAGCAGCGCGGTGATCCCGATGAGCAGCAGCAGGACACCACCGGCGACCAGGTACTCGTTGAACTCCCCGTTCTCGCGGCCCTGTCCGACCATCGGATAGAGCATCACGACGCCGGCCAGCGGCGGCAGCAGCCGCCACCACAGCCGGCGCCGGGCCGGCCGTGCCGTGCGCACCACGCCCAGCGGTTCGATGACGACCCCGCGCATCGCGAGCAGCGTGACCAGCACCGCGGCGGCCGGAACAGCCACCGCGACCAGCAGCGCCAGCAGCGGCGAGGGGTTCAGATAGCTCGGGAACACGCTGATGTGGAATATCTCGACGGAGGCGGCGACCTCCCGTCCGATCAGGAAGAAGACCGTACCGAGGACCAGTCCGAGCAACGACCCGGCGAGCGCCTCGCCCGCCGCGATCCGCCGGGTGGCCGCGGCGTCGGAGCCGACCAGCCGCAGCGCCGCCAGCCTGCGGTCGCGCCGCTCCCCGCCGAACCGTACGGCGGTCGCGATGAACACGGCGACCGGCGTCAGCAGCACCACGAAGACGACCAGGACCAGGAGCATGAGCACCGGGTCGTTCTCCTCCTCGGAGGCCTGCCCGGCCGGGGTGCCGAAGGTGTCGAGGCGCACCGCCGACGAGTTGATCTCTCCGGCGAGCCCCGCGCCGCCCGCGTAGTAGGCGAGCTCCTGCGAACCGATGAGCCCCTGCTCGCCGATCGTCCCGGTGATGTCGTGCGGCAGCCGCTCACGCAGCAGACCCGTGTCGTCCGATGCGAGCAGGTCCTTCAGCGCGGGGGAGACGATCATCTCGCCGACCGCGGGGAACTCGCTCAGACCCGGCGGCAGCGGGGCCTGGGGGCCCTCCGCCTCAAGGAGCCGGCCGCGGATGTCCTGGTCCCGGAACTCGGTGTCGGTACGCGCGATGAGCAGCGTGTCGTCGGCCTGCGGTACGACCTCCGTGCTGAAGGGCCAGTCGAGCCGCGCCTCCTCCCGCCGGTCCCGCTCCGTCAGTACGCCGGGCAGGGCGGCGGTGAGCAGCAGCAGTGCCACCCCGAGGCCGACGCCGACGCCGGTGAGCAGGGCCCGGACCCATCCCTCACGTCCGCCGGCCAGGGCGAACCGCAGGCCCATGCCCAGGTCCCGGGCCACGACACGGAGCTTCGGCTCGGCGCGGGCCGCGGGGACGGCGGGGGCGGTGCGGACCCGCTCCTCGGTCTCGCTCATACGGCGTGCTCCATGTCCCGGGACTTCCCGTCGCGCACGACGATCTCGCGGTCGGAGTACGCGGCGACCCGCGCCTCGTGGGTGACGAGGACGACGGCGGCGTTGGTGGACCGGGCGGCCTCGGTGAGCAGTTCCATCACGCGCTCGCCGTTGAGCGAGTCCAGCGCGCCGGTCGGCTCGTCGGCGAACAGCAGCCGCGGGCCGGTGACCAGCGACCTGGCCACGGCGACCCGCTGGCCCTGACCGCCGGAGACCTCACCGGGCCGCTTCTTGCGCACGTCGTCCACCTCGAGGCGTTCGAGCCAGGACAGGGCGGCCCGTTCGGCCTCCCTGCGGGGCGTGCCGTTCAGCCGCATCGGCAGGGCGACGTTCTCCACGCAGGTCAGCTCCGGCACGAGCTGGCCGAACTGGAAGACGAAGCCGAACTCCGAGCGCCTGAGCCTGCTGCGCTCGGAGTCGTTCATCGCGGTCAGTTCGCGCCCGTCGTACGTGATGGAGCCGGAGTCGGGGGTGACGATCCCGGCGAGGCAGTGCAGCAGGGTCGACTTGCCCGACCCGGAGGGGCCCATCACGGCGACCACCTCGCCGGGGTGGATGGAGAACGCGGCGCCGTCCAGCGCGGTGGTCGGACCGTACGCCTTGCGCAGGTCCCGGGCGACGAGCAGGGATCCGGCGGGGATCGTCATCGGGTGACCGCCTCACGGAGCTTGTCGAGGCGCGCGGCGGTGAGTTCCAGCCAGCGCAGATCGGCCTCGAGGTGGAAAAGGGCGTGGTCGCAGATGAGCTGGTCGGCCAGGTCGCCCTGGCGTTTGCGCTCGGTGAGGACGCGCATGCCGCGCAGATGCGCGGAACGCTGCGTGTCGAGGATGTCGGCGGCGTCGCGGCTGGTGAGCAGCGCGAGGACCACCTTGGTGTAGAGCGTCGACTGGAGGTACGGCTCCGGCTTCTCCGGTGTGGCGAGCCAGCGCGCGACGTCGGTGACGCCGGCCTCGGTGATCGCGTACCGCTTGCGCTCGGGGCCGTCGCCGGCCTCGATGCCGTCGACTTCGACGAGCCCGTTCTTCAGCAGGCGGGACATCGTCGAGTAGACCTGGCCGTAGTGCAGCGGCCGGTCGTGACCGAACGTCGCGTCGAAGGCCCGCTTCAGGTCGTAACCGTGGCGGGGGCCGGACTCCAGGAGCCCGAGGAGGGTGTGACCGATGGACATGCGAAGGACTCTACACACGGTGTATACGCTCCGTGTATACACCGCGTGTGCAGAGCGCCGGAGAGGGTGCGGAAGCCCAGGTGGGGGCCCGTTGTCACGGTTCTGTCACTGAGGTGGCGTGGGCCCGGGAGGGGTGTCGCCAGGAGGTTGGGCGGGAGGCTGTGTGCCGGGCGGCTGTGTGCCGGGCGGCTGGGCCGGGGGGCGGCCTCGGCGGGGGAGGGGGCCCGCCTCGCCGGGGAGACGGCCCGCCTCCGCGAGGGCGCGGCGCAGCAGGAACTCGATCTGCGCGTTGGCCGAGCGCAGCTCGTCGTTGGCCCACCGCGCCAGCGCCTCGTACACCAGCGGGTCCAGCCGCAGCAGCACCTGCTTGCGCTGCTGCTGCGGCCTGCGCCGAGGGGCCTTGCCCTCGGAGGGGGGATCGGAGGGGGTGGTCACTGGTAGAGGGACCCCGTGTTGAGGACCGGCTGCGGGGCGCGGTCGCCGCAGAGCACCACCATCAGGTTGGACACCATCGCGGCCTTGCGCTCGGGGTCCAGCTCCACGATGTCGTGCTCGGTGATCCGGGCCAGTGCCGTCTCGACCATGCCCACGGCGCCCTCCACGATCAGCTGCCGGGCCGCCACGACCGCGCCCGCCTGCTGCCGCTGGAGCATCGCCGAGGCGATCTCGGGCGCGTAGGCGAGGTGGGTGAAGCGGGACTCGATGATCTCGACGCCGGCCGCCTCCACCCGGGCGCGCAGCTCGACCGCGAGCTTCTCGGTGATCTCCTCGGCGTTGCCGCGCAGCGAGAGGCCGTCCTCCTCGTGGGCGTCGTAGGGGTACTCGATGGCGATGTGCCGGACGGCGGCCTCGGTCTGGGTGGAGACGAACTCGACGTAGTCGTCCACCTCGAAGGTGGCCTGCGCGGTGTCCTCCACCCGCCACACCACGACCGAGGCGAGCTCGATGGGGTTGCCGTAGGCGTCGTTCACCTTGAGGACCGCGGTCTCGTGGTTGCGTACGCGGGTCGAGATCTTGGTGCGCGAGGTGAAGGGGTTCACCCAGCGCAGGCCGTCCTGCCGGATCGTGCCCCGGTACCGCCCGAAGAGCTGGACCACGCGGGCCTCGCCCGGCGCCACCATGTTCAGCCCGCACATCGCGAGGAACGCGGCTATGGCGATCAGGATGCCGCTGATGATCAGCAGGGCCTTCAGTCCGTCCCCGGTGACCGCCGCGGCGCTGACGGCCAGTCCGATGCCGAGCAGCAGCCCGGCCAGTCCGAGGATCAGGGCCAGCCCGCCGCCGATGCTGTGCGCCGCCTTCTCCCGTACGCGTGGTGCCGGCATCTCCGGCACCACGGCCGTGACCTGCGCGTCATGTGTGGACATGGGTGTTCCCCCGCCTTTCGGGGCGCCCGCCGCACGGTTTCGTGCCGCTAGCGCCTGCCTATCCAAGTGATATCACTTTAACGGGTCATGGCAACCTTGGCCACCCTTCGCACGTCGGTTCCAGTGGGGCGGGTGCTGATTGTCACGTCCGTAAAGACCGGATCGGCAGCCGTTTGTCATACCTCTCGGTGTTAGCTTGCGGAGTTGACCTGAGTGGCGAATCCGTGTGGCAGTCACGCACACATGAACGAAGCGGAGCAGAGCGGACCCATGGGACGAGCGGAAGAACGACGCGCACGACAGCGCGGGGGGCACCGTGCGGCATCCGAGGGCCGTTCGTCGGGCGGGCAGGGCCAGGGCCGGATACGCCGCCTGTTCACCTGGAGGAAGATCCTCGGCACGTTCTTCGGGCTCTGCCTGCTCGGCATGGGCGCCTTCATCGTGCTGTACATGGTGATCGACATCCCCGAGGGGAACGCCGACGCCCAGGAGCAGAGCAGCGTCTACAAGTACAGCGACGGCTCGATCATGGCCCGCAACGGCAAGGTCAACCGTGAGGTCGTCGACCTGGCGCAGGTTCCCAAGGAGGTCCAGCGGGCCTTCGTCGCCGCCGAGAACAAGACGTTCTACAAGGACGCCGGCGTCGACCTCAAGGGCACCGCGCGCGGACTGCTCAACACCGTCTCCGGCAAGGGCGCGCAAGGCGGTTCGACGATCACCCAGCAGTACGTGAAGAACTACTACCTGACCCAGGACCAGACGGTCTCCCGCAAGTTCAAGGAACTCGTCATCTCCCTGAAGCTGGACCAGGAGAAGTCCAAGGACTACATCCTCGCCGGCTACATGAACACCAGCTACTACGGCCGCGGCGCCTACGGTGTCCAGGCCGCCGCGCAGGCCTACTACGGCGTCGACAGCGAGGACCTCGAGGTCGAGCAGGGCGCCTACCTCGCCGCGCTCCTCCAGGCACCGAGCCAGTACGACTGGGCGGTCGCCTCGGAGACCGGCAAGAAGCTGGTCAAGAACCGCTGGAACTACGTGCTGGACAACATGGTCGAGCAGGGCTGGCTGGACGGCTCCGAGCGGTCCGGCATGGAGTTCCCGGTGCCGGAGAACCCCAAGGGAAACCCGGGCATGGCGGGCCAGACCGGCTACCTGGTGGAGGCGGCCAACAACGCCCTGAAGCGGCAGCTGGTCGCCGAGGGCGCCGTCGAGGACGCCAAGCAGGCCGATGCCCTGGTGGACCTCGGCGGCTGGACCATCACGCTCAACATCGACAAGAAGAAGCAGGCGGCGCTGGAGAAGGCGGTCAAGGCCCAGCTGACCGACAAGCTGGACCCGAAGGCACGCAAGGTCGACGCCGACGTCCAGGCCGGCGCCGTGTCCGTGGACCCGAAGACGGGCGCGGTCGTGGCGATGTACGGCGGCGTGGACTACCTCAAGCACTACATGAACAACGCCACCCGCGCCGACTACCAGCCCGCCTCCACCTTCAAGCCGGTGATCCTGGCCGCCGCGATCGAGGAGCAGGCCGAGACCCAGGACGGCGAGCCGATCACGGCCAACACCGTCTACGACGGCACCAGCAAGCGCCCCGTCGAGGACAACGGCAGGAAGGTCGGGTTCACCCCGGAGAACCAGGGCGACGTCGACTACGGCGACATCACCGTCCAGACGGGCATGAACAAGTCCGTCAACTCCGTCTTCGCGCAGATGGGCGTCGACATCGGGATGGAGAAGGTGATGGAGACCGCCGGCAAGCTCGGCATGAACGTCGAGAAGCTGGAGGCGGTGCCCGCCCAGACCCTGGGCTCGATGGGCGCGAGCCCGCTGGAGATGGCCGGCGTCTACGCCACCCTCGACAACCACGGCAAGAAGACCACCCCGACGATCCTGAAGTCGGCGGAGCACCTCGACCGCACTGTCACCGTCCCGGACGCGGTCGGCGAGCAGGTCATCAGCCGCGAGGCCGCCGACACCGTGACCTCGGTCCTGACCGGCGTGGTCGACGACGGCACGGCCCGCGCGGCCGTCCGGGAGCATCCGCTGCGCGCCGGCCAGCAGGTCGCCGGCAAGACCGGTACCTCCGACAACAACAAGTCGGCGTGGTTCGCCGGCTACACCCCCGACCTGGTCACCACGGTCGGTCTGTTCGGCGAGGACGACAAGCCCCCGCACCCGCAGGTCGAGATGTACGGCGCGGGCGGCGAGGAGCGGGTCAACGGCGGTGGCTTCCCGGCGCAGATCTGGTCCGCGTACACCTTCGGCGTGATGGAGAAGACCAGCAGGTTCGACCTGGAGACCAGCCAGGGCGCGGCCGTCAAGCCGCCCCCGTCGCCGTCGTCCTCCAGCCCGACGCCGTCGGACACCCCGACCGAGGAGCCGACGACGGAGGCGCCCACCACCGAGCCCCCGACCGAGGAGCCGACGACCGAGGCGCCCACCACCGAGCCCCCGACCGAGGAGCCGACGACCGAGGCGCCGACGTCTCCGCCCTTCACCCCGCCGACGATCGAGGTCCCGGAGGACTCGGGCAAGCCGACGGACCGCGCGGAGGAGTAGACGGGACGAGGAAGAGGTGGGGGGGCACCCGGTGACAACACCGGGTGCCCCCCACCTCTTCGGGCCTCTTCGTGCCCTACGGCCGTCGTTCAGCCGCCGTGGTTCAGTTCGAACCACACCACCTTGCCGGTGCTCAGCCGGGTCGCGCCCCAGCGCCGGGCCAGCCGGTTGACCAGGTACAGGCCGCGCCCGCCCTCGTCCGTGGCGCGCGCCTGCCGGAGCCGGGGCAGCTGCGGCACGTCGTCACCGACCTCGCAGCGCAGGACGTCCGTCCGCAGCAGCCGCAGGGTCACCGGCCGCGTGGCGTACCGCACCGCGTTGGTCACCACCTCGCTGACCAGCAGCTCCACCGAATCGGTCAGCTCCTCCAGACCCCACCGGGACAGCGCCTTGCGGGCGAGGCGGCGGGCCCGGCCGGGAGCGGCGTCCTCCGGCTCCAGGAACCAGTAGGCCACATCGCTCGGCGCGATCCCGTCGAAGCGGGCGGCGAGCAGCGCGATGTCGTCGTCCCGGTCGCCCGGACCGAGCATGTCGAGCACCTCGTCGCACAGCGCCTCCAGCGGCGGCGGATGATCCGGACCGGTCAGCTGCGCGGTCGCGGCGAGCTTGTCGCGCAACTGGTCGATGCCGGTCCACACGTCCCGCAGCCGCGACTCGACCAGCCCGTCGGTGTAGAGCAGCAGCGTCGCCCCGGCGGGAGCCTCCAGCTCCACGGCCTCGAAGTCCACGCCGCCGACCCCGATCGGGGCACCCGCGGGCACCCGCAGCACCTCGGCCCGGCCGCCCAGGGGCAGCAGGATGGGCGGCGGATGACCGGCGTTGGCGATGGTGATGCGGTGCGCGACCGGGTCGTACACCGCGTACAGGCAGGTCGCCATGCGGTCCGCGCCGAGCCGCTGCGCCTGCTCGTCCAGGTGGTGCAGCACCTCCTGCGGAGGCAGGTCGAGCCCGGCCAGGGTCTGGGCGGTGGTGCGCAGTTGACCCATGATCGCGGCGGAGGTCATGGAGTGCCCCATGACGTCGCCGACCACCAGCGCGACCCTGCTGCCGGGCAGCGGGATGGCGTCGTACCAGTCGCCGCCCACCCGCGCGGTCTCCGCGGCCGGGAGGTAGCGGGAGGCCAGCCGCACACCGGTGCAGCGCGGCAGGTTCTCCGGCAGCATGGTGCGCTGCAACTCGTCGGCGATGTACGCCTCCCGCCCGTACAGCACCGCCTTGTCGATGCCGAGGGCGCTGTGCGTGGCGAGCTGGGCGGCGACCAGCAGGTCGTCGGCCTCGAAGGCGGTGCGCTCGGGGCCGCGCAGGAACAGGGCCGCGCCGATCACCCGGCGCCGGCCGCGCAGCGGCGCGAGGATCGCCCGCTGCCCGTCGGGCACGGCCGACCCGCCCTGCTCGCCGAGGAGTTCGGGCAGCGCGGCCCGGGCGGCGGGCGCGTCCGTGAACACCGGCCGTACGCCGCGCAGCACTTCGGCGAGCGCGCTGCCGGGCCGCACCGTGCACCGCTCCGCGCCGACCGAGTCCAGCGCGGACGGCTCGGGCGGGACGGCCGGCACGAACCCGTTCTCGGTGTCGCGGGCGACCGGGATCCGGTCGCTGCGACGCAGCCGCAGCACCAGCGGACCGGTGGGCCGCTCGTCGCCGACCGGCAGCGGCTCGCGCAGATAGACCAGGATCGTGTCGGCGAAGGTGGGCACGGTGGCCCGGCACAGCCCCATGACGATCTCTTCGAGATCGATGCCGCGGGCGATCCGCCGGGTCGCGGCGCCGACGAACCTCAGCCGGTCCCCGTCCCGCCGCATCGGCGTGGGCCGCCCGGGGGACGTCACCTGCCCGGTGCGCCGCTCCAGCCCGTCGGGGAGCCGCGCGGAGCGGTCCTGCGACGGGGGGGTCTGGGCCGGGCCGTCCGATGCCGGGCCGGCCGGCGCGTCGGGCCGGTGGTCCCGTTCTCCGGGGGCTCCGGGGGTTCCGGACTCCCCGGCCGGCTGGTGCGGGATGCCCTCGGGCGTGGGCCGGGGCCGGTGCGCGTCCGGTTCGGCGTCCTGCCCGGCGCCCGGCTGGGAGTGCTCGGCGGCGGGTCCGCCCGCCGGGCCCGACGCCGATGCCGAGGGTGGCGTTGACGACGATGTCATGCCCGGCCCGTGAGTCGGTGTCGAGGCGGGCAGGAGCGCCCCGCGGGCATCCGCGGGGGTGACGCCCGGTTCCGGGCGCTCGTAGGAGGTCGGCTGCTCCGTCACGCGTGTCGAGTCCATCCGTCCGGGGCCATGTCCCTGTCCTCGCCGTACTCGTAGCACTTGTTGTACCCGAAGTACTCGGGGTGCCCGTGGTACTCGCAGTACTCGTGTTCCCGCCTGCCCCGTGAGGGAACGGGCAGGGGCGTACGCCGTGCGCGCGGTGCGTCCCGCCGGAACTCCGATACCCGGATCGGGTGGCCCCGGAACGGAACTCCCGCGTGGTCGGAGGTCGTTCCTGTGCCGCCCGCCGACCGTCCCCGGCCCGCACCGGTGGTGCCGTACCCCTCGCTCACGTCCTGCCGCCCCTCGGTGACGCCCGGTCAAGCCCAGCGCGTGTTACGGAAGTTACTGCCGCTCCGTGCCTTGCGGAGGACGATCCTACGTTTCTTGCCCCGGGGTGCATCAAGAGTCTCATGACGACAGATGCGCGGGAGTGTGATCCCAGTCCGGTGGCAGTGACGGTACCGTCCAGGCCGGATCCGGGCGCCAGTTCTGCCAGCCGTCCGAGAACGGCGCACCCCACCGGGCGATCACGTCCACCGCGTCCCGGCCGGCCTGGCGCACCCTTCCGGCCAGGGCGGCGTCCACGAGCCCGTCCCGCTGGGCCTGGACGAACTCGTCCTCGTCACGCCAGTGCCAACTGCGGTCGGGGTGAACGGAGATGTCCAGGAAGTGGTCCTCGGAGTCCACCCCGCCCGCCCAGCGGGCCAGCGGCTCCTCCAGGTTCACGTACCAGTTCTTGAACCGCCAGCCCGTGTCCCAGAACAGCCACACCGACCAGGGGTCGCCGGGCCGGGCCAGCTTCAGCACACCGGTCCCGGACCAGCGGTCGTGCCGCACCGTACGGGGCTTGGTGTACCGGGTGGGGAGCGGTTCCCGGTGCACGGGCGTACCGTCGGCGAGCACCGGCTTCACGCACTCGGTGCCGGGCGCCATCCACACGGCGAGCAGTTCCGGATCGTCGCGTACGACCGTGACGGGGCGCGCGATGTGGATGTGCGCGCCGCCGTTCTCCCGGTAACGCCACAGCACCTGCGTCCCGGGCGCCCAACGGCCCGCGGGACCGCCGGAGCCCTTCGGGGTGCTCGCCGCGGCGCCCGCCGCTCCGTCCGGGTGCCGCGGGCCGCCCGCTCTCCCGTGTCCTGTCGCTCCGCCCTCTGCCATGGGCAGATATTAGGTGCCCATGGCACCTGACGCTGCGGTCCCCGTCACGGTTCACCCGTGCGGCAGGGCGAGGACGTGACGGGGACACACGTCTGAGCCGCACGGTTCAGGGGCGCGTCATCCGCAGGACGTCCAGGGCCTCGTCGAGCTGCTCCAGGGTGAGGTCGCCGCGCTCGACGTACCCGCTCTCCAGGACCACCTGGCGGATGGTCCTCCGCTCCGCCAGTGCCTTCTTGGCGACCTTCGCGGCCTCCTCGTAGCCGATGTACCTGTTGAGCGGGGTGACCACGGAGGGGGAGGACTCGGCGTACTCGCGGGCCCGCTCGCGGTCGGCGACGATCCCGTCGACGGTACGGTCGGCGAGCAGCCGGGAGGCGTTGGCGAGCAGCCGGATCGACTCCAGGACGTTCTTCGCGATGACCGGCAGCATCACGTTGAGTTCGAAGTTGCCGGAGGCGCCCGCGGTGGCGACCGCCGCGTCGTTGCCCATGACCTGCGCGCAGACCATGAGGACGGCCTCCGGGACGACCGGGTTGACCTTGCCGGGCATGATCGAGGAGCCGGGCTGCAGATCGGGCAGGGCGATCTCGGCGAGGCCGGTGCGGGGGCCGGAGGCCATCCAGCGCAGATCGTTGGTGATCTTCGTCAGCCCGACGGCGATCGTGCGCAGCTGACCGCTGGTCTCCACGATCCCGTCCCGGGCGCCCTGCGCCTCGAAGTGGTCGCGGGCCTCGGTCAGCGGCAGCCCGGTGACCCGGGCGACCTCCGCGATGACGGCGGCCGAGAATCCGGGCGGGGTGTTGATGCCGGTGCCGACGGCGGTTCCGCCCAGGGGCAGTTCGGCCAGCCGGGGCAGGGAGGCGTGCAGCCGCTCCACCCCGTACCGCATCTGGGCGGCGTACCCGCCGAACTCCTGCCCCAGCGTCACGGGCGTGGCGTCCATGAGGTGCGTCCGCCCGGACTTCACCACGTCGGCGAACTCCTCGGCCTTGCGCTCCAGCGAGGCCGCGAGGTGCTCCAGGGCCGGCATCAGGTCCCGGGTGACGGCGGCGGTGGCGGCGATGTGGATCGAGGACGGGAAGACGTCGTTGGACGACTGGGAGGCGTTGACGTGGTCGTTGGGGTGCACGGCCCGCCCGAGCCGCTCGGTCGCCAGGGTGGCGATGACCTCGTTGGTGTTCATGTTGGACGAGGTGCCCGAGCCGGTCTGGAACACGTCGACCGGGAAGTGCTCGTCCCAGGTGCCCTCGGCGACCTCGGCGGCCGCCGCGCCGATCGCCCCGGCGATCTCCTCGTCCAGCACCCCGAGGTCCGCGTTCACCTTCGCGGCGGCGCCCTTGATCCGGGCGAGGGCCTCGATGTGGGCGCGTTCGAGGCGCTGCCCGGAGACGGGGAAGTTCTCCACGGCCCGCTGCGTCTGCGCCCGCCACTTGGCGTCGGCCGGTACCTTCACCTCTCCCATGGAGTCGTGCTCGATGCGGTGGTGCCGGTTGTCGTCCGTGGTCGTCATCGTCGTACCTCCGAAGATCACAGCAGTGGCGCGGGCCGGGGGTATTCCCGCCGTCCCCCTGCCAGCATCGCGCGCGGGCACCCGGAACGGACTCCGCCCCGCCGCGCGGGGGCGGCGGGGCGGAGTACCGGGTGGGGGGGGTCGGCGTCAGGAGACGGCCTGCTGCCAGAGGGTGTGGGCGATGCCGTCGGCCGCGTGGTTCAGGCCGGTGGTGTTGACGTTGGTGAGGGTGTCGCAGGACCGGTGGTAGCAGGGGTCGTAGGCGGAACCGGCCGTGCCGCCCCATTTGGCGGCCTGGGCGGTTGTCTTGCGGGCACTGGCGCCCATCGCGTAGCCGGAGGTGGGGATGCCGGCCTGCTGGAAGGGGTAGTCGTCGCTGCGCCCCGCGCCCTCGGTGTTCTCCTCGGGCCGCAGGCCCAGCGAGTCCCAGTACGCCTTCATCGGCGCGGCGGCCGAGGTGGTGATGCGGTTGATGAAGTAGCCGCCGTTGGTCGAGGCGACCATGTCGAAGTTGTAGTACGCCCGGATCTGGGAGCGCTGGGTGGAGGACAGCGAACGGACGTAGAACTTCGAGCCGTTGAGGCCCTGCTCCTCGTCGGTCCACCAGGCGAAGCGGACCCGGTTGCGCATGGCCGGGTTCTGCTGGGCCAGGGTCAGGGCGTTCTCCAGGAGCGCGGCCGAGCCGGAACCGTTGTCGTTCATGCCGGGGCCCGCCGAGACGCCGTCGAGGTGGGCGCCGAACAGGTAGACGTTGTTCGCGTCGCCCCGCGGCCACTCGGCGATCAGGTTGGGGCCCGCTCCGCTGGTGCAGCCGGAGGTGCAGGCCTGCTCGGTGACGGTGTAACCGGCCGCCTGCAGCTTGCCCTTCACGTAGGCGACGGAGTCGCGGTACCCCTGGGTGGTGGAGCGGCGGTTGCCGCCGTTGCGGCCGGCGATGGCGCTGAGTTCGCTCAGGTGCGCCCGCACTTTCGTCACGTCGACGTCGGGCGCGGCGAGCGCCTCCACGGCGGGGGCGGAGGGGCTCGTGTCCGCGGGAGCGGAGGCCGCGGCGGGGAGTGTTCCGCAGCCGAGCACGACGGCGAGGGAGAAGCTCGCCACGGCGAATCGTCGTCTCACACTGTCTCCTTCGGGAAGTGGCCGTGGGGTGGGCCACGGGGAGTCCGGCATGGCGCGTGCATGTCAGATTGGCGAGAAGACTCACAGCGGAGGTTGAAGGAGTCAACGGAAACGGGGCCCGCGCGGGCAGGTTGTCCAAAAAAAGAACACGGCGTCCGCTATCCGGGCATGCGGAACCCCGTGGCGGCCCTCACGGGCGTTTCCGGGGCCGGAGGGGGTTCGGGGTGCGGCCTGGGGGCCGGAAAGGGGAAGGGGCGGCGGGAGCCGAAGCCCTCGACCGCCGCCCCCGGGGCGCTACGCCAGCCCGGGTCCCCGCACCGGGATCGTCGTGAACGTCGGGGCCGGCGCCGGGTCCTGGAAGAAGTCGTTGCCCTTGTCGTCGACGACCACGAACGCCGGGAAGTCCTCGACCTCGATCTTCCAGACCGCCTCCATGCCGAGCTCCTCGTACTCCAGGACCTCGACCTTCTTGATGCAGTCCTGGGCGAGCCGGGCGGCCGGGCCGCCGATCGAGCCGAGGTAGAAGCCGCCGTGCGCCTCGCACGCGTCGGTGACCTGCTTGCTGCGGTTGCCCTTGGCCAGCATCACCCTGGAGCCGCCGGCCGCCTGGAACTGCTCGACGTAGGAGTCCATGCGGCCGGCCGTCGTCGGGCCGAAGGAGCCGGACGCGTAGCCCTCGGGCGTCTTGGCCGGACCGGCGTAGTACACCGGGTGGTCCTTGAGGTACTGCGGCATCCCCTCGCCCGCGTCCAGCCGCTCCTTGATCTTGGCGTGCGCGATGTCGCGGGCCACCACCAGCGGGCCGGTGAGCGAGAGCCGGGTCTTGACCGGGTACTTGGTGAGCTCCGCCAGGATGGCGTCCATCGGCTGGTTCAGGTCGACCTCGACGACGTCCGGGTTGCCGGCGTCCGACTCCAGCTGCTCGTCCGTGGTCTCGGGCAGGAACCGCGCGGGGTCCTTCTCCAGCTGCTCCAGGAAGACGCCCTCGGCGGTGATCTTCGCGACGGCCTGGCGGTCGGCGGAGCAGGAGACGGCGATGGCGACCGGGCAGGACGCGCCGTGCCGCGGCAGGCGGACCACGCGCACGTCGTGGCAGAAGTACTTGCCGCCGAACTGCGCGCCGATGCCGATCTTCTGCGTCAGCTCGAAGACCTTCTCCTCCAGCTCCTTGTCCCGGAAGCCCTGGCCCAGCGGGGAGCCCTCGGCCGGGATCTCGTCGAGGTAGTGCGCGGAGGCGTACTTCGCGGTCTTCAGCGCGTACTCGGCGGACGTACCGCCGACGACGATCGCCAGGTGGTACGGCGGGCAGGCGGCCGTACCGAGCGAACGGATCTTCTCCTCCAGGAACTTCATCATGGAAGCCTCGTTCAGGACGGCCTTGGTCTCCTGGTAGAGGAAGCTCTTGTTGGCCGAGCCGCCGCCCTTGGCCATGAACAGGAACTTGTAGGCGTCGCCGTCGGTGGCGTAGAGCTCGATCTGGGCGGGGAGGTTGGAGCCGGTGTTCTTCTCCTCCCACATGGTCAGCGGCGCCAGCTGGGAGTAGCGCAGGTTGAGCTTCCGGTAGGCGTCGTAGATGCCCCGGGACAGGGCCTCCTCGTCGCCGCCCCGGGTGAGGACGTTCTGGCCGCGCTTGCCCATGACGATCGCGGTGCCGGTGTCCTGGCACATGGGGAGCACGCCGGCCGCCGAGATGTTGGCGTTCTTCAGCAGGTCCAGGGCGACGAACTTGTCGTTGGACGAGGCCTCGGGGTCGTCGATGATGCGGCGCAGCTGGGTGAGGTGCGCGGGGCGCAGGTAGTGCTGGATGTCGCGGATGGCCTCTTCGGCGAGCTTGCGCAGCGCCTCGGGCTCCACCTTGAGGAAGGTCCGCCCGTCGGCCTCGAAGGTGGAGACACCTTCGGAGGTCACCAGCCGGTAGGGGGTGGTGTCCTCTCCCATGGGGAGCAGATCGGCGTACTCGAACTCAGGCATCTCGCCCATTCCTCACTCGACAGACGGCCGCCCGCCTCCGTCGGCGGGCGCTCACCAGCGTATGGCCTGTCGCCGCGGGTGGGCTTGTGAGGTTGTCCTCAGTGGTTCCCGAGGCTCCCGGCGGGTTCTCACGGGGGTCGTGGGGGCCGCGGGGCGGGTTTCCGGCGGGTTCCGGACGCGTTCACGAGTAGTTCCCGACAGGGGCTGGTCGCGATCTATCGCGTTTGGGTACGCTGCTGTGGTGGACCTTCAGAAGCACGCCCAGCCCCGGGACGGCGCCGCGCCGGCCGCCGACCTGCGCGTCTCGGACGCGGACCGTGACCGCGTCGCCGACCTCCTGCGCGAGGCCCTCGCGGAGGGCCGGCTGACCGCCGACGAGCACGCGGAGCGTGTCGAGGGCGTGCTGGCCGCCAAGACGGCGGGCGAGCTCGAGGTGTTCGTCCGGGACCTGCCGGGCGCCCATCAGGGGCGCGCGGTCCACGCCTCGGCGCCGAGCCGCCCCACCGCCGGCGCCATCCCGGTGGACCCCGACGAGAACGTGGTGGCGGTCTTCAGTTCCGCCACCCGCAAGGGCCGCTGGCGGGCGGGCCGCCGCATCCATGTGTACGCGGTCTTCGGCAACGTCGAGATAGACCTCAGCGAAGCGCTCTTCGACCACCAGCAGGTCGTGATCAAGGCTTTCTCGGTCTTCGGCAACGTCGAGGTCCGCGTCCCGCAGAACGTGTCGCTGCGCGGCATGGGCGGTGGCGTGCTCGGCAACTTCGAGGTGGCCTCGCTGGACGCGGAGGACCCCGAGGCCCCGGTGGTCTACGTGGACGGCTGGGCGGTGCTGGGCAATGTCGAGGCGCGGCCCAAGCGGGGCAAGCTGGTGGCGGACATCCTCGACCGGGTGCAGCGCTCGGTGGACAAGCGCAGGAGCCTGGACCACTGACGTTCTGCGGCTCCGGCGTGCTGCCGCTCCGATGGCCCGGCGCTCTGTCGCCCTGCTGCCCCGGAGCCCTGTTGCCCCGGCGTTCTGTTGCCCCGGCGTTCTGATGCTCCGCTGCTCGTGTGGCGGGCTGATGCCCCGGTGCCCGTACGGCGGGGTGGGCAGAGGTGCGGCGTCCGCGGGGTGCGGAGGCGGTCCGTGCCGAATTCCGGTGCCGGAAGCGGCGGTTCGGAACTCAGTGCATAGGCGTGCGCACAGCGGGTAGGCCTTGCTGCATCGTCTCTCGCTCGCGAAGCCGTCGTCAGGAGTAGACCCGTGCCGCAACCGCCGCATTCGTCCCTGCAGGTAGCTGCCGTTCCGGCCCAGCGGGTGCCGACGCGAGACAGGGATCAGGACACGCCCTGGCACACCGAGGCGGTGTGCCGGCGTGACGAGGCAGGGCTGTTCTTCGCCCCCTCGAAGGAACCCACGGCCGCCCGGCTCTCCCGCGAGGAGGCCGCCAAGCGGGTCTGCGGCCGCTGTCCGGTGATGGTCGAGTGCCGGGAGCACGCGCTGCTCCAGCCCGAGCCCTACGGCGTCTGGGGCGGCCTGACCGCCGCCGAGCGCCGGGTGGTCCTGGCCCGGCGCCGCCGCCGCGACCTGGAGCTGCAGAAGACGGCGCACACCGGCGGCCCCATAGCCGCAGCGGGCTGATCGGACTCGACGGGGGCGCGGGGAACTGCGCCCCTGTACCGCAACGCGGGGCGCTCCCTGCGTCACCGTGTGCCGGAAGGGGCGCGGGGAGCTGTGCGCCCGGTCCCATCGGACCCGCACCGTTCGGCGAGCCCCATGGGGCCGGGAGGGGGCCACGGACCGCACACCCGTGACCCCCGGAACAACCCCTGGCGAACCCCGCGGGGCTACCTCGCCCGGTCGAAGTCCACCGCGCTGTAGGCGCGCAGCTTGCTCAGCCGGTGCTCGGAGTCGATCCGGCGGACCGTGCCGGACTTGGAGCGCATCACGATGGAGTCGGTCGTGGCGGTCTCGGAGCGGTAGCGCACCCCGCGCAGCAGCTCGCCGTCGGTGATGCCGGTGGCCACGAAGAAGACGTTCTCCCCGGTGACCAGGTCGGCGTCGGTCAGCACCCGGTCGAGGTCGTGCCCCGCGTCGATCGCGCGCTGCCGCTCCGCGTCGTCCTGCGGCCACAGCTTGCCCTGGAGGGTGCCGCCGAGGCACTTCACGGCACAGGCCGAGATGATGCCCTCGGGGGTGCCGCCGATGCCGAGCAGCAGGTCGATGCCGGTGCCCTCGCGCAGGGCGAGGATCGAGCCGGCCACGTCGCCGTCGGAGATCAGCTTGATCCGCGCCCCGGTCTCCCGGATCTCCTTGATGATGCCGTCGTGCCGCGGCCGGTCGAGGATCACCACGGTGACGTCCTCGGGCGTGACCCGCTTGGCCTTGGCGACCCGGCGGATGTTCACGGACACCGGCGCGTCGATGTCGACGAAGTCGGCCGCCTCGGGCCCGGTGACCAGCTTGTCCATGTAGAACACCGCGGACGGGTCGAACATCGAGCCGCGTTCGGCGGCGGCGAGCACGGCGATCGCGTTGGTCATGCCCTTCGCGGTCAGCGTGGTGCCGTCGATCGGGTCGACGGCGATGTCGCACTCGGGTCCCGTCCCGTCGCCCACGCGCTCCCCGTTGAAGAGCATCGGGGCCTCGTCCTTCTCGCCCTCGCCGATGACGACGACGCCGTTCATCGAGACGGTGGAGACGAGGGTGCGCATGGCGCGTACCGCGGCACCGTCGGCGCCGTTCTTGTCGCCCCGCCCGACCCAGCGCCCCGCGGCCATCGCCGCCGCCTCGGTGACCCGGACGAGTTCCAGGGCGAGGTTGCGGTCGGGAGCTTCGGAGGGCACATCGAGCTCGGACGGCAATTGATGGTGCTCGGTCATCGGAGCGCACCTTTCTGTACGACGACGGCCGGATGAGGGTATGGGGTGACTCTAGCGCCGGGATGACAAAATGAGCAGGGGACCCCACGGATGAGCGCGACGGGCACCTGCGACGATAGAGGCGTGGCAGGAACGAACAGCACGCAGAAATCGGCCCGGGACATGGTTCTCTCCCTGGGCCTCATCTTGCTCGCCGCGGGAGTGATCTGGCTGTTCAGCCCGCATGACGAGTCGGAGCCCGATCTCCAGCGGGTCGACTACCGGGTCGACCTGCTGACCGCACGCCGCGCCGCCTCCTACCCGGTGGCCGCGCCCGAGGGGCTGCCCGAGGAGTGGAAGCCCACCTCCGTCCGCTACCGGGGCAAGGACTTCGAGTCCTGGCACCTCGGCTACCGGGCCCCCGACGGGCAGTACGTGGCGGTCGAGCAGTCCACCGAGAAGCCGGTGGTCTTCATCGAGGACGCGACCCAGGGCGCGGAGAAGACCGGGACCACCCAGCAGATCGACGGCAGGACCTGGACCCGGTACGAGGGCGATCACTACGACGCGCTGGTGCACGAGGACCCCGAGGGCTCGACCACGGTGGTGACCGGCACGGCCTCCTTCGACCAGCTGACGCGGATGGCCGAGGCGCTGCGCGTCGAACCCGCCGCACCGGCGTCCGGCTGACGGGCGTACGACGGACCGGCATGCGGAAGGACCCCCCGACAGAATCTTGTCGGGGGGTCCTTCCGCATGCCGGTGACCGTCAGACGGTGGTGACGACCTTGTCGTACTCCAGGCGCGGGCTGCGCGGGAACCAGGCGTTCTCACCGGGACGGCCGATGTTGACGACCATCAGCGGGGTGTGGTCGTCGTCGAGGAACTCCTTGCGGATGCCCTCGAAGTCGCAGCCGGTCATCGGTCCGGCGGCCAGGCCGACGGCGCGGACGCCGATGATGAAGTACGCGGCCTGCAGGGCGGCGTTCAGGGAAGCCTGGCCCTCCCGCATCGAGCGGTCGCCGGCGAACATGTCCTTGGCCCCGGGGAAGTGCGGGAAGAGCTGCGGCAGCTCCTCGTGGAACTCGTTGTCCGCGGAGAGGATGGCGACCAGCGGGGCGGCGGCCGTCTTGGTCGCGTTGCCCTCGGCCATGTGCTGGACGAGACGCTCGCGGGCCTCGGGGGAACGGACCAGGGTGACGCGCAGCGGCGACTGGTTCATGGAGGTCGGGCCGTACTTGACCAGGTCGTAGATCGCCTGAATCTGCTCGTCGGTCACCGGCTCGTCGGTGAACGTGTTGGCGGTGCGAGCCTCGCGGAACAGGAGGTCCTGGGCGGCGGGGTCAAGAACGAAAGACATGGGGTGAACCTTCTCGGGGGTATACGTCGGATTCATGAGCCAAATCCGTGGGGGTGCCACGTATCGGCTGACGGGAACGACGTTACGCCAATAAAGTTCAACGTTCAATTAAGTGCGGAATCCGGTGACCCACTTCACAGCCGCGGTCAGTCGTCACCTCACCGTTCGGAGCCCCCGGAGCCCCCGGTCTCCTCCTGTGCGAGTGCCGCGTCCAGCCGGGCCCGCGCCCCGTCCAGCCGGCGGCGGCACACCTTGGCCAGCTCCTCGCCCCGCTCCCAGAGCGCGAGCGACTCCTCCAGCGTCGTACCGCCCGTCTCCAGGCGGCGCACGACCTCGATCAACTCGTCCCGCGCCTGCTCGTAACCGAGCGCCTCGGCCTCGGCCGAGGCCGCCGTCGACTGGTCCTTCTTGCTGGTCATCCGCCCACCCTACGCATCGACTCGGACTGTGAACTCACCCTCGGACACCCGCGCCCGCAGCACCTCACCGGGCTCCACCCCGCCCGGATCGCGCACCGCCTGCCCGTCGGCCCGCTGCAGCACGGCGTACCCGCGCTGGAGCGTCGCGGCGGGGGACAGGGCCACCACGCGCGCGTGCGTGTGCGTCAGCTCGGAGTCGGTCCGGTCCAGCTGGTGGCGCAGACAGCGCCGGGCCCGGTCGAGCAGCGCCGTGACCTCCCCGGCCCGCGCGTCGACCATCCGGTACGGATCCTCGACCGACGGCCGGGCCAGGGCATGGGCCAGTCCCCGCTCCTCCCGGTCGACGAACGCCTGGACGCAGCGCCGCGCGCGGTCGCGCAGCAGCCGCACCCGCTCGTACTCCTCACCCACGTCCGGGACGATCTTCTTGGCGGCGTCCGTCGGAGTGGAGGCCCGTACGTCGGCGACGTGGTCCAGGAGCGGGCTGTCCGGCTCGTGCCCGATCGCCGAGACGACCGGCGTACGACAGGCCGCCACCGCCCGCACCAGCTGCTCGTCGGAGAACGGCAGCAGGTCCTCCACGCTGCCCCCGCCCCGCGCGACGACGATCACGTCCACCTCGTCGACCGCGTCCAGCTCCTTCACGGCCTGGACGACCTGCGGCACCGCGTGTACCCCCTGCACGGCGACGTTGCGCACCTCGAAGCGGACGGCGGGCCAGCGGCGCCGGGCGTTCTCCAGCACGTCCCGCTCGGCGGCCGAGGCGCGTCCGCAGACCAGCCCGATCAGCCGCGGCAGGAACGGCAGCGGCTTCTTCAGCTCCGGCGCGAAAAGACCCTCCCGGGCGAGGGACTTCTTCAGCTGCTCCAGCCGGGCGAGCAGTTCCCCGACCCCGACCGGCCTGATCTCGGCGGCCCGCAGCGACAGCTGCCCGCGCGGGGCGTACCACTCGGGCTTGCAGTGCACCACGACGCGCGCGCCCTCGCTCACCACGTCGGCGACGGCGTCGAACACCTGCCGGTAGCAGGTGACGCCGACGGAGATGTCGTGCGAGGCGTCCCGCAGCGTCAGGAACACCACCCCGGCGCCCGGGCGCCGCGACAGCTGGGTGATCTGCCCCTCGACCCACACCGCGCCGAGCCGGTCGATCCACCCCCCGATGAGCCGCGACACCTCACCGACCGGGATCGGCGCTTCCGCAGACGTGTTGAGAGCCATGCCGCGAGAGTAGTGCGCACCACCGACAACGCGGGCCCTCCCGCCTGTCGACAACGCGGGCCCTCCCGTCCACCGGCCCGCACCCCTTCCCCTTCCCCGGACGCGATCACCGGCCCGCCGGACGTGGCCCTTACGATGGGACGCATGACCGCTTCGTCTGGCCGCCGTGTCCTGCTCGCCGCCCCCCGGGGCTACTGCGCGGGCGTGGACCGCGCCGTGATCGCCGTCGAGAAGGCCCTCGAGCAGTACGGGGCCCCCGTCTACGTCCGGCACGAGATCGTGCACAACAAATACGTCGTGCAGACCCTGGAGAAGAAGGGAGCCGTCTTCGTCGAACAGACGGAGGAGGTGCCCCCGGGCAACATCGTCATGTTCTCCGCGCACGGAGTGGCCCCCGTGGTCCACGAGGAGGCCGAGCGCGGCCGGCTCGCCACCATCGACGCGACCTGCCCGCTGGTCACCAAGGTGCACAAGGAAGCGGTCCGGTTCGCCCAGGAGGACTACGACATCCTCCTGATCGGGCACGAGGGCCACGAGGAGGTCATCGGCACCTCCGGCGAGGCGCCCGACCACATCCAGCTCGTCGACGGCCCCGAGGACGTCGCCAAGGTCGAGGTCCGCGACCCGTCGAAGGTGGTCTGGCTCTCCCAGACCACCCTCTCGGTGGACGAGACCATGGAGACCGTCGACGCCCTCAAGGGCAAGTTCCCCCAGCTGATCTCCCCGCCCAGCGACGACATCTGCTACGCCACGCAGAACCGTCAGCTCGCGGTCAAGCAGATGGGCGCCGAGGCCGACCTGGTCATCGTGGTCGGCTCCCGGAACTCCTCCAACTCCGTACGGCTCGTCGAGGTCGCCAAGCTCGCGGGCGCCCGCGACGCCCACCTGGTGGACTTCGCCGACGAGATCGACGAGGCATGGCTGGAGGGCGTCTCCACGGTCGGCCTGACCTCGGGCGCCTCGGTGCCGGAGGTCCTGGTCGAGCAGGTCCTGGAATGGCTCGCGCAGCGCGGCTTCGAGGACGTCGAGATCGTCAAGGCCGCCGAGGAGTCCATCATCTTCTCGCTGCCCAAGGAGCTCCGTCGCGACCTGCGCGACGAGGCGGCGGCGCTGGTGGCGGAGCGCGGCGGCACCGGGTCGGACGGGCCGGGGGCGCACTCCGCGGGGTGACCCCCGTGAAGGTTCCGGAGGGTTCCGGAGGGCGGCGGCATCCGGTGCGGTGACCGTCCGCCGTCCGGCATACCGTAGGTCCATGCAGATCTTCGGTGTGGACATCGGCGGTTCCGGGATCAAGGGTGCCCCGGTCGACCTGGACAAGGGGGACCTCGCGCAGGAGCGCCACAAGGTCCTCACCCCGCACCCGTCCACGCCGGACGCGGTGGCCGACGGTGTCAAGGAGGTCGTCGACCACTTCGGCTGGTCCGGACCGGTCGGGGTCACCTTCCCCGGCGTGGTCACCGACGGCACCACGGTCCGTTCGGCGGCCAACGTCGACAAGAGCTGGGTCGACACCGACGCGCGCATGCTGCTCGGCGACCGACTGGGCGGCATGCCCGTGACGGTGGTCAACGACGCGGACGCGGCGGGCATCGCCGAGGTGCACTTCGGCGCCGGCCGGGGCCGCCGGGGCACGGTCATCCTGCTGACCTTCGGCACGGGGATCGGCAGCGCCGTGTTCGTGGACGGCCTCCTCGTCCCCAACACGGAGCTCGGCCATCTGGAGCTGAACGGCCACGAGGCGGAGAAGCGGGCCTCCAGCAAGGCCAAGGAGGACCACGAGCTGACGTGGGAGCACTGGGCACGACGGGTGCAGAAGTACCTGGCCCATGTGGAGATGCTGTTCTCGCCGGAGCTGATCGTCATCGGCGGCGGCGTCAGCCGCAAGTCCGACAGGTTCCTGCACCACATCCACGGCATCAAGGCCGAGGTCGTCCCGGCGCGGCTGCAGAACAACGCGGGCATCGTCGGGGCGGCGATGCGGGCGGCCACGGGCGTGTGACGCCCCGCGGCGGACCGGGTCCGGAGTCTGCTCCGGACCCGGAGCGTGCGCCGGGTCCGGTCCGCCGCTCGAGCTCGGAAGCCGTTCAGGCCCGGAACAGTTCCGGCCCGGAGCGGTTCAGGCCCGGAGCAGTTCAGGCCCGGAGTCGGCTGCGGGCGGCGGCGGCCCGGCGGTTGAGTACGCGGACCGTCCGCATCCTCCGGCCGAGCACGATCGCACCGGCGACGAGGGTGCCCCCGTACAACCAGCCGGCCTGGGTGGCGAGGCCGGTCACCATGCCCATCAGCCAGCCGCCGCTCCCACCGTCGTCGACCAGGGGAAGCAGCCCCAGGGCGAAGGCGATCGGGACGATCACGGGCGCGGTGAGCAGGTCCTCCTCGCGCACCCACAGCGCCGTCAGCACGCACACCGGCAGGAACAGGACGCCGTACACGGTCTGGACCGACCCGAACAGCAGCGCGACGAGGAACCCGAGCGTCAGCATCACGAAGCCGCAGAACAGCCCGCCGCCCAGCCCGGTGAGCCGGGGGTTCGGCAGGTTCCGGGCGGCAGGGAGAACGGGCCGCCGGGCCCGGGCCGGACGGCCCGGCGCCGGCCCTCCGGGCGCCGGGCGACCTGGCGCCGACCGTCCCGGCACCGGGCGGGCGGCGGGCCGTGCGGACCGCGCGACCCCGCCCCCGGGTGCCCGCCCCGCCTGCGGGGGCAGCGGCGGCCGGGGAGGCCTGGGCGGCCTGTCGCGTCGCGGTCCGTACCGGGCGGCTCGCGTCCTGGGTTGCTCCACTGGACCAACTTAGGTCTGTTTATGTGCCGAATAGCCCGTCAGACACGCCGGAAAGCGAAGACCGTCCAGACGTTCGACAGGTCGCCGGGGAGGAGGGCGGGCACGCCGTAGACTGGTGGATCGGCCCACGCAGACCAGTCGTCGGGTCCTCGTCCCCCAACCTCACGTACGGGAAGTCGCAACGTGTCGCTCACGATCGGAATCGTCGGCCTGCCGAATGTCGGCAAGTCGACCCTGTTCAACGCCCTGACCAAGAACGACGTGCTGGCGGCCAACTACCCGTTCGCCACCATCGAGCCGAACGTCGGCGTGGTCGGTGTCCCCGACGCCCGCCTGACGAAGCTCGCGGAGATCTTCGGCTCCCAGCGGATCCTCCCGGCGACGGTCGACTTCGTCGACATCGCGGGCATCGTGCGCGGCGCCAGCGAGGGCGAGGGACTCGGCAACAAGTTCCTGGCGAACATCCGCGAGTCCGACGCGATCTGCCAGGTCATCCGTGCCTTCAAGGACGAGAACGTCGTCCACGTCGACGGCAAGGTCTCGCCGAAGGACGACATCGAGACGATCAACACCGAGCTGATCCTCGCCGACCTGCAGACCATCGAGAAGGTCCTGCCGCGCCTGCAGAAGGAGTCGCGGATCAAGAAGGACATCGCGCCCAAGGTCAAGGCGGTCGAGGAGGCCAAGGAGATCCTGGAGAAGGGCGACACGCTCTTCGCGCACGGCATCCTCCAGGGCAGCGAGCGTGCCGAGCCCCTGCACGACCTGCACCTGCTCACCACCAAGCCCTTCCTCTATGTCTTCAACGTCGACGAGGACGAGCTGACCGACGAGGACTTCAAGAACGAGCAGCGCGCCCTGGTCGCCCCCGCCGAGGCGATCTTCCTCAACGCCAAGCTGGAGGCGGACCTCGCCGAACTGGACGAGGAGGACGCCATGGAGCTCCTGGAGTCGGTCGGCGCCGAGGAGCCCGGCCTCGCCACCCTCGCCCGCGTCGGCTTCAACACCCTCGGCCTGCAGACGTACCTCACGGCCGGCCCGAAGGAATCCCGCGCCTGGACCATCAAGCGCGGCGCCACCGCCCCCGAGTCCGCCGGAGTCATCCACACCGACTTCCAGAAGGGCTTCATCAAGGCGGAGGTCATCTCCTTCGCCGACCTCGTCGAAACCGGCTCGGTCGCCGAGGCCCGCGCCAAGGGCAAGGCCCGCATGGAGGGCAAGGACTACGTCATGCAGGACGGCGACGTGGTGGAGTTCCGCTTCAACGTGTAGCGGTGGATTCCTTGATCTGCCGAGGTGCAGGTCAAGGGGGTAAAACCCTGAGTAAGGGGCCGGGTCTCAGATCCGGCCCCTTCTTGTCCCGCTCGGTGGTTCCGGCCTTCTTGGCGCCCTGTGCTGACGGCGCCATGCTGGTTCACCTGCGATGACGGCTGTATGCACACTGTTTCTACAGTGCCGCTCGACAAGGGCTCGACAGAAGGCGCATGAGGTACTTGGGTACCATGGCTTTGGAGGTGAGAGTCATGGTGGCAACGCCGAAGACGGTCCGGCAGTCCCCGCTGAAGGTGGATCCGGAGACAGATCAGTTGATCAGCCAGGGCGCGCATTTTCTGGGCCTGACGAAGAAGGACCTTGTCGCTGAGGCCGTGCGGGTCTACTTGGAGCAGAGGCGGGAGGACCTGAGGGCCGGCATGGTCGAAGCGCTCCAGGTCCTCGACGGGTCGCTCAAGTCGGACGTGATGCTGCTGACCGGGCTGACTGCGGAGGAGATCGACGCGGTCGGCGGGATCGACGAGTAACGGAATCGGGAACCTGATGCGCTCAGCACGCCCCACCCTGCGCTGTCTGCAGGAGGACCTCGATCTCCCGCTTCCGCCGGTCACTGCGACACTGGACGAGACCGACCACCCGATCGTTGCCAAGGCGGCGGAACAGTTCGTCGATGCCGAGGCCAAGCACGAGCGCATCCGCGCCATCGACGACCAGGTGTTGTTCAAGGTCAAGGTGCAGCGCTGGCGTGGAGCCGTCTGGATAGACGCGGATCTTCCGTGGCTGGTGGCGGCCGGGAGGCGGGAGGACGGTTCGGGGGACGACTTCTACGCCAAGCTGGAGGCGGAGGGGAAAGCGGCTCGTGCGCAGTACAACGCCACGCATGCCGAGGCGCTGAAGACCGTCACGTCCACGACGCACTTTCTGCCGACGAGAGAGGACCACATCCGATATCGGGCCGAAGCAGGTGTCCGCTTCGTCCGCCGGCTGCGCACGACTCTGCTCGACCTGGTGCGAGCCACTCTGCGGGACGGCCGCGAGCACGCCGTCGACTTCGACACCTTCACCTTGGGGCTGCAGGTCCGCGCCGATGACGGCCATGAGACGTACCTTGCCGTACGGATCACCGGCTCTGTGCCGCCGAACCTCACGACCATCATCCTGCGCAACGTTCCTGGCTGTGAGGTGGAGGGCTGGTACCCGGAATACGCCCTCCCCGAAAGGGAGCTTCTGCCGGCGGAACAGGCGTGGTCCAACATCATGGATCCGCGAGCGGCGGCCGAAGTGCTCGACCATGTGGACTGATCCAGGACAGCAGGGGAGAACACGTATGCCCGGGCATCTCGTCGAGTACGAGGTGCCCCCAGCAAGGGTGGGGACACCGACGGCTCGCCTACGCAGTCTCATCCAGCACCGACCGCATCACCGGCGTCGTCAAGGCCGTTCTTGTTCTTCACCACGCGTCAGCGTGAGGTTGTAGAACGCTCGGTGAGGTCCTGTCGTGCGGTCGGCGGGCAGCCGGTTTCGGTGGATCGGCCGTACAGGTAGCGGGACTGTTCCAGAGAGGTGAGAGCGCTGTCGACGGCCTCGCAGACGGTGCGGAGCGCGCGGACGGGATCGGGCAGGTCGACGTTCCACAGCTCGACGGAGCTGCCCGCGCCGATGGCCAGGGTCCGCCCGTCCGGGCTGAACGCCACTGCTGTGTGCGAGCGGGCCGGCAGGGTGACTCTGGGCCGGCTGGTGGCGAGGTCCCACAGATGGACTCCTCTTGCGCTGCTTGCGGCCAGGGTGCGTCCATCGGTGCTGAAAGCCAGCGACGCCACCTCACCGCCGATCCGGAAGCTGTCCTGGAGCCGACCGGTGCGCGCATCCCACGTCTTCACGAGTCCGTTGCTGCCGCTCACGGTGGCCAGGGTGTGTCCGCCCGGGCTGAACGCGAGGGACAGCGGGCTCCGGGTGCCCGGCTCGATGGTGCGCTGTGTGCGGCCGGTGGTGGCGTCGAGCAGCGTGACCCGTTCGCCGTCGGCCTCGATGGTCACGACGGCGAGTGTGCGGCCGTCCGGGGTGAACGCCACCATCCTGACGGATCGACCGCGGCTGGTGCGGACGGTGTGCAGTGCGCCGGTGGAAAGGTGCCAGATCCGCACCGATCCCTCCCCGCCGACGAGGGCGAGCCGTGTCCCGTCGGGGCTGAAGACCGCCGTTTCGGTGGCGCCCCGGGCACGGCTCTGGCGGAGGCGGCCCGTGGCGACGTCCCGGACCTCGATCACCCCGTTCTCGGTGGCCCGGGCAGCCAGGGCGCGCCCGGTCGGGTTGAACCCCACAGCCCCGAGGCGGGAAACCGTGAAGGGCAGCTGCTCTCCCCGGGGCGCCGGGCCGGTGTCGAGCGCCAGTGTGGCTTCGCGCTCGCCGGTCCTGGCATCCCAGAGCTGTACCGACCCATGGCCGGGCGGCCCTTGGCGAACCGCGGCCACCGTGCGTCCGTCCGGACTGAATGCCATGTCGGCGATGTACGTGCCGGCACGGCCGGGCAGAGTGGTCCGCGGGTGATCGGCGGACAGGTGGTGGACGCGGACGGTGGGGTCCGAGTTGCTGCTGGTGACCAGGGTGCGGCCGTCCGCGCTGAGGGCCACTGTCATGATCCCCCGCCCGTGGTGACCGGCGGTCACGGTGGCCCGCGCCGTGCCGGAGGCGGTGTCCCACAGTCGTACGGTGTCTCCAGGGCCCGGAATGGCGAGGGTCCGTCCGTCCGGGGCGAAGGCCACCTCGTTCAAGCTGATGAGTCCTTCCCTGACGGGACCGTCCCTGAGGGTGTGCCGGACGATGCCGGTGGCCACCTCCCGCAGTTGCACCACACCATCGGTGCGGCCAACCACGTATGTTCGGCCGTCAGGACTGAAAACCACCGCGTCGCCCTCACCCTGGCTGTCGTGGACGGTCCGGGTGCGGCCGGTGGCCATGTCCCACACCCGCACCTGTCTGTTGAGACCTGCCGCGGCAACGGTACGTCCGTCAGGGCCGAAGGCGACCGCCTGCGGGTGGAGGCGGCCGGTGAAACTGTGCCGCGTGCGGCCGGTGGCCACGTCCCACACCCGTACGGCCGCCGAGGAGGAGGCGGCCACGCTACGCCCGTCAGGGCTGAAGGCCATCCCGCGTACCGAACCGTCGGGGACGGTGAAGGTCCCGAGTTTCCTGCCGGTGACCGGATCCCACAGGCCTATCATCGCGTCGTCGCCACCGACGCCGGCGACAGCGAGGGTACGTCCGTCGGGGCTGAACGCCGCGACTTCGCTGTGGTCGAGGCCGGTGAACGTGTGGCGGAGCCGGCCTCCGGGAAGGTCCCAGATCCGCACTTTGCCGTCTTTGCCGTGGGCGGCGAGGGTGTGTCCGTCCGGGCTGAGGGCGAGGGAATGCACGGGTTCGGTGCCGCTGGTCAGGCGCTTGCGCAGCGGTAGCGCCGCGGCGGCATACAGGGCGGCGGTGGCTTCACGGGTCGGGCTGGTGCGGTAGGCGTGGACGGCGAGCAGTGAGGCGAGGTCGGGTTCGGAGTCCAGCAGCGTGCCGGACTGGGCGGCCAGCTGCCGGGACTGGGCCAGGTGCTGGGCGGTGACCGCGCTCTGCCGCTGCCCCACGGCGAGGCCGGCGGCGACGAGGGCGAGGCACAGGGCGGCGGTGACCGCGGTGAGCACCAGCCGGGACCGGCGACGGTCCTTCCGCTCGTGGCCGTGGCTGGCGTCGAGGAAGGCGTGCTCCACGTCGGTCAGGTCCTCGCGCGGTGCGCGGCCGAAGTGCTCCTGAGCGGTGGCGAGTCGGCTTCCCCGGAGCAAAGCACCCTTTTCGCGCCTCAGTTCCTGCCAGGCATGGGCCGCTTCGGTCAGGTTCCGGTGCGCACGCAGGCGTTCGCGGTCCTCCTCGATCCACCCGCGTAGCCGGGGCCAGGCCGTGATCAGGGCCTCGTGGGCCATCTCGACCGTGTCACCGTCCAGGGTGAGCAGCCGCGCCCCGGCGAGTGCCTCCAGCACCTGGGCGGTCGCCTGGGCGGTGTCGTCCCGGCCGGTGCCGGGCAGTTCCGCGCGCTCGACGGGACGGCGGGTGTCGGGGGCGCCGTCACCGGGGGCGACCAGGCGCAGCAACACCCGGCGAGTGGCAGCCGCCTGCACTTCGGTGAACCGGCCGTAGACCCCCTCGGCGGTCTTGGCGATCGCGCCGTCCAGGCATCCGGCCGCCTCGTACCCCGCCATGGTCAGTGTCTTGCCGCGGCGGCGGCGCCAGGTCTCCAGCAACGCGTGGGACAGCAGCGGCAGCCCGCCCGGAGCGTCGGCGACCTCCTCGACCAGCCGGGTGGTGAGGGCGCGTTCCACGGTCAGTCCGGCGGCCGTGGCCGGCTTGACGACGGCGTCGCGCAGCTCCGCCCGGCTCATCGCTCCGGCCAGGAGATTGGCATCGCGCAGTGCGTCGGCCAGGTCGCGGTGCTCGGCGCAGCGGCCGTAGAAGTCGCCGCGCACCGCCAGCAGCACCCGCAGGCGGCTCTCGGGTTGCCGGGCCGTCAGCAGCAGGTCGATGAAGCGGGCACGCTCGGCGGCATCGTGGCAGAGGGTGAAGACCTCCTCGAACTGGTCGACGATCACGAACGTGTCCGCTGCGGCGCTGCCGTCGCGGGGAATCGTGGGTGTCAGGAGGGGGGCGTGGCTGCGGGCGGGGTGTTCGCCCGGGGTGAGGATCCGGATCGCGGCCGGGCGCAGGCCCGGCTCCTGAGTGCGGCGCAGGACGGGTAACAGGCCGGCCCGCAGCAGGGAGGACTTGCCGCTGCCGGAGGGGCCGAAGACCGCGGCGAACCGCCGGCGGCGCAGCAGGTCGACCAGGTCGGCGGTGAGCTGTTCCCGGCCGAAGAACAGGCCGCTGTCCCCGGGCTCGAACCGTGCCAGACCCCGGTAGGGCACACGTGGTCCGTCGTCGTTCCGAGAGCCGTCACCGGCGGCCTCCTCCACCGCCTCCTTCCACCGGGCCTCCCATTCCGTCAGGTCTCCACCGCACGCCCCCGCATAGGCCAGGGCCACCGGCAGCGTCGGCAACCGCTCGCCCGCCGCCGCCTGCGACAGCGTGGTCACCGAGTATCCCGCCCGCCGGGCCAGTGCCCGGTAGGTGATCCCGTCCGCCTCCGCCCGCAGCTTGCGCAACTCGAACGCGAACCGCTGCACCGGACCCGCCGCCGGATCCACCGGCACCTCACGACGCCCCGTCACACCTTCACCCCCTCCAGCCGCCCCGCATCGGAGCGGGCAGCCAATCCATGCACCCTCTATGACACGAAAGGCTCGGGCCCCCGTCTCATTGTTCGGCCGCCGGAACGGTACTGCCGAACAATGCCCCGGCCGCTGAACTCGGTGAGGTGAGCGGCGCGGGGGACCGCTCTGCGGGGAACGCCCTGCCGGTCGTCGGCGAGCGGCAGGGCGGCCTGCGAGCGCGTCGGCAGGGTCGAAGGCTGGGCGCTCTCCTTCCGCCCATTGCGGACCCCGCCGACACCCGCCTCACGACAAGCCCGACCGACACCTCACCGAAGAGGACTCTGCCCACGCATGGAATCCCCACCTCTCGTTCCTGCCGCACCAGTACCCTCGCCTTCCGCTGCAGAGCGATTGCTGAAGGTGATATCGACGGCCGGTCCGTCGCGGTTGGGCTGGCTGGACGCGTTGCGCGGCATCGCCGCACTCGTCGTGGTGTTCGACCATTCGTCGTACACCTTCATGGCGGACTTCCGACGGGAGTTGATGCCGCAGTTCAACACCAGCCGCTACGGCATCATGGTGTTCTTCCTGGTGAGCGGCTACATCATCCCCGCGTCGCTGGAGCGCCGGGGCTGCGTCCGGACGTTCTGGATCGGACGGATCTTCCGTGTGTACCCACTGTGGGCGGCCGTCGTCACGGTGCTCCTCGCCCTGAACCTCTTGGGCATCGCGGAGGTACGTGACTTCGGTCAGCAGAGCGCTGCCACCGTGGTTGTCGCCCACGCCACCATGCTCCAGGAGTTACTGGGGACACCCAGCCTCCTGCTCGTCCTGTGGACGCTCTCGTACGAGATGGCCTTCTACCTGCTGGTCGTCGCTCTTTTCACGGCCCGCCTCCACCAGCAGTCCGCGGCGGTCGCCGTCGTTCTGGCCGTACTCGCCGCTGTGAGCGTGACGGCAGGGGTGGTGCTGCCGTCCTCTGCCCTGTCCGGTCTGGTCGGCACCGGCCCGCTGATCACGTTTGCCTCGATCGCCATGGGGGCCGCCCTGTGCTGTGCGAGCGCCGGGTCGCCCGTGCTCCGGGGGTTCGGGGGTGCGCTGGGCGGCGTGACGGCGCTCGTCCTGGTCTCGTTCAACAGCACGGTCCCGCTGTGGGAGGGCCTGGTGATCCTCGCCGTGATGTTCCTCGGCACCGCCGCCTACCGCGCTGAGAACGGTCAGAGCAGCCGGCGCTGTGCGGCCGGCGCTGCCGTCGTCGTGGTCGCCTGTGCCGTGGGGAGTGCGTACCGGTACGGCGACGGTGACCACTTCACACGGCGCGGCTGGATCATCGCGTTCCTGCTGGCCGTGTTCACCTTCGGAGCCGGACTGGCGTCGCGCCGCCGACGCATACCGCGGATGCTGACCGGGTTGGGAACGATCAGCTACTCGGTTTATCTGGTGCATCCGGTACTGCTGGCGGTGATCGACAGCACGATCGGTCGACGGCGGCAGGACAGCCCCGCGCTCGAAGTGGCGTTCTTCATCGTGCTGCTGCCTCTGTGCCTGCTGGCCTACCGTTACATCGAAGCGCCGTGCCAGACCCGGGGCCGCAGGCTGGCACGCCGCGTGCAGCCACCGTGACGAGCGCCCGTGCCGCACCGCCTTCGAGGCGCCACTGCTGACGCGTGTGTACCCGACAGAAACCGCCAGGTGTCGGCAGGGTGGCCAGGACCGATTGTCATCGGGTCGTGGCACAGTGCGCGGTCATGGACATCGACACGTTCTGGAACGTCATCGAAGTCGCGCGAGCCGGGGCGGCCGAAACGGGCGAGCCATTTGACGAGGTCCTCGTCAAGCAGCTCGCGGACAGACCATGGCAGGAGATCTTGGAGTATGCGGAACGCTTCGACGAGCTGCACGACGCCCTGTATCGCTGGGATGTGTGGGCGGCTGCCTACCTCATCGGAGGCGGGTGCTCCGACGACAGTTTCATGGACTTCCGCGCTGGTGTGATCGCCTTGGGCTGTCAGTGGTACCAGCGCGTGGCCACTGACCCCGACAGCCTCGCGGCGCACCCTGGTGTGGTTCAGGCCGCGAACGTCCGGGACCGTTCCGAGGTGCTGTTCTACGAGGGCGTGAACTATGCGGCCAGCGGGGCGTTCGAGCGGATCACGGGTGATGCGGATGCCTTCTACGAAGCCTGGCACAGTTTCCGCGGGGCTGATGCAGAGAGCGACAACGCGGTTGACATGGGTGAGGACTTCGACTTCGACGACGACAAGGAGATGAGCCGTCGACTTCCCCGTCTGGCCGCTCTGTTCCTTGGCCCAAACCCCTGAAAGGTGGGTGGGTCGGCGAGACCGAACGCGTGCCCTGGGCATGAGGCAAGGTCCACTCCGGCGAACCTGTGAAGAGGAAGACAGCCGAGGCGGACGACAGGCACCGGCAAAGCAACAATCCTCGGCGCGTCCCGCAGCGCTCCTCGGTATCGAAGACGTGACTACTCGTTGGCGAACTCGCACTGGAGATCGGCCCAGCGCCGCTGTTCGTCGGGGGTGTAACCGGACTGGTCGCGGAGGTGGACGAGGGCATTGACCCACTGGCCCCAGAGGCCGTCGGGCTGGGTGAAGCGGTCGGCGTGGTGGGTGCCGAGGTGGGCGTCGAGACGGAGGAGGGCGCCGAGGGCTGCGGGCTGGTCGTAGCGGAGGTCGGTCCGGGGCAGGTAGCGGTCAAGGTAGGCGGTGAGGATCTCGGCGTCCGCGTGCGTGCCGAGGCGGGCGAGGGCGAAGCAGTATCCGCGGCCGGAGTAGCAGACCTCGCTGGCCAGGAGCAGATCGCCGAGCGGATCGCGGAACGCTTCGCGGCGGTCGACGCCGATCAGCCAGGCCGCAGTCAGTCGCGCACGCCACTCGAAGCCGAGAAGGGCCGACAGTTCGGCGTCGGTGATCGTGGCCGCGTCGTCGAGCAGACGGCGCGTGAAGCGCTTGGAGTGTGGCCATCCGGGGCGTAGGAACCGGTAGCTGTTCAGTTCGAGGTAGCGCGGATGAGGCGAGTCTTTCCTCGTCACGTAGCGCTTGATCACATGGCCGAAGCCGATCTCCTCAGGGTGCTGGAACGGCATGGGTCCTCACCTTTCCGGGTGCAGGTCGGTGCGGTCGATCCAGGTGGGGGTGACGAAGATGCTGTCTCCGGCAGGGGCTTCGGAGGATTCCAGCAGGCACCAGGTGCGGGCCTCTTCGACCAGGTGCTGCCAGGGCGCGGTCCAGTCGAGTTCCCAGTTCGGGCCGGTGCCGGAGATGCGGTACGTGCGACTGGCGTCCACCCGCCAGAACTGCGAGCGGCTCGTCCGCGGCCGGAGGGCGGGCGTACCGCCGGCCGGGTTGGTCGCAGGCGCCGAGGTCCCGGTAGTCGTGCTGGGCCTCGATCAAGGAGACCTGGTCCGCTCCGCCGGGCATGGTCGGCCGGCGGAACTGGACCCCGTCGTCCTCCCGGAAGCAGACGGGGCAGATCCCGGAGGAGCCGGGCACGGCGTCGAGCACGCGGTGCCCGCAGCAGGGACAGGGGGAGCGGTCGCTCACGTGCGCAGTCTCGTTGCAGGTCCGGCCGGTGCGCCATGGATTTCTCTGCTCGGCGCCCCGGCCAGTCCGCAGCCAGTCCGCAGGACACTCGTAAACAGCCGTCGGGAGTCAACGCATGCCAACGCGGAAATCCCAGGTCAGAGGCCTAGATGGGGCTCCGCCGCAGGTCAGGATCGGTTGGCAGGCATTCTGCTTCAACGTGTAGCGCCTGATTCCTTGATCGCCGAAAGCGGCTGGTCGGGGTAGGAAACCCCAGGTCAGGGGCCAGGTCTTCGGGTCTGGCCCCTTCCTGTTTTCTCTTGCGGATTTGGGCCGTTTCCGGGTCGTGTGCTGACTTGGTGCTGACCCTCCAGCCGGGTGTCGGCCTGGGATCACGGGAGGTCAGACGGTGCGGATGACAGGGGCGGGCTTGATGTCCTGGACGTCGATGAGGGTGTGGATGTCGTTCGGGTCGGAGGTCCAGATGATGGCGCCGAGGGTGGCGGCCATGACGACGACGGTGGCGTCGACGACATCGGCAGTGCCTGCCTTGCCGCACAGGATGCCCGCAGCCTTGGCGGTCTCCAGGCCCACGGGCGCGACATCGCATCCGGCGAGGAACTTGCCGAGCCGGACCTGGCGCCGGGCGTCCCGCCACGCTTGGCTCACGACGACAGAGGGGACGTGGATGTCCCGGCCGTCCTCCAGAGCCAGATGGTGGCGGGCCCACATGTGCCGGTCGCCGTTGTCGATGGCGATGAGCGCACCGGCGTCGTACAGGTAGGGGATGTTCACGCGGCCGAGGCCCTCGAGCTGCTGAGGTACTCGGCGTCGGCGTCGGCCATCTCGGAGCGGGCGGCGGCGAGCTCTTCGGGGGTGAAGCCTCCGTGCTCCGCCTGCCACTCCTGGACCACGGCCCGTCCGGCTCGCAGCCGCAACTCTCGCTCAGCTGCTCCGGCGACGAGCCGTGACAGCGGGATGCCTTCTTCCTCGGCGGCGCCCGCCAGGGCCGCGACCAAGGATTCATCGAGGGTGATCGTCACCTTCTTGGTAGCCATACCAGCACCATACCCCTATATGGCGTCGATGTGGGGCGGGTTTCGAGGGGGTGGGGATGACCCCCCTGAGCCTTTTCCGCTCGGCCGCCGGGTTTGGGTGTGTCGATTTAACGGCCCTGTCTCGCATGCGGTGGTAACGGAAAGTCATTGCTGATGTGCCTGGTCCGAGCTTCAAGGGGAGCAGCCGTAGACGCGCCGTCGAACAGGACCAGCACGGTGCCGACGGTCGGTCGTTCGCGCGGGAGCGGTGCCCGCCGTCACTACGATCGCCAGGGAAGCCGGGGTGTCCCCGGTGGCACGAAGCGGGGCATGGACGTGAAAAGGGGGCGGGGCATGGCGATCTCGGCACGGGGGCGGCTGGCGCGACTGCTCGGTGGCTCGGACCCGGGCGGCTCGTTCGCCGCCCGGATGAACGCGCCGGCCGACGCGTTCCGGCTGGACGTGGAGGGCGTTGGGCCGGTGGCGCTTCCGCTGCGCGCGCCGCGTACGAAGAAGCTGATCGAGGTGGCGCGGTCGGCGAAGTTCGGGCGCGGTGAGGAGACGTTGAGCGACCCCGGTGTCCGCGACACCTGGGAGATCACTCCGGACCGGTTCGAGCTGGGCGGGACAGGGTGGGTGCCGATGCTGGACGCCGCCCTGGAGTACTTCCGTGACGAGCTCGGGCTACCGGCGAAGACCCGGCTGCGGGCCGAGCCGCACGCGCTCCTCGTGTACGGCAAGGGCCAGTTCTTCCTTCCCCACCAGGACTCCGAGGAGGACGACGCGATGGTGGGCACGCTGGTGGTGTCGCTGCCTTCGGCGCACACCGGCGGCGAACTGGTGGTGGAGCACGGCGGTGAGAGCAGGGTCTACCAGGCGTCGAAGGAGCGGCTGACCTTCGTCGCCTTCTACGCCGACTGCCGGCACGAGGTCAAGCCGGTGAAGTCGGGCTATCGGGTGACCCTTACCTTCAATCTGCTCACCGAAGCCGAGGACGAGGACGCGTCCGGGGACGTCGGCCCGGTCGCCGACCTCGCGGTTTGCCTGACCGAACACTTCGCCGAGCCGGCCCTCCCGCGCTGGGGAGGCCGGGAACTGCCTCCGCCGAACCGGCTGGTCTACCTGCTCGACCACGAGTACACCCAGCGCGGACTGTCCTGGAGCCGCCTCAAGGGTGCGGACGCCGAGCGCGCCGCGCTGCTGCGTGCCGCTGCAGCGCGGGCCGGCTGCGAGGCGGTGCTCGCGCTTGCCGAGGTGAAGGAAACCTGGGACGCCTACCCGCCCGGCGGCGGTGACCCGTGGGACCGCGACTACTACGACGACTCCTGTGATGAGGAGGACGAGGAGGACTTGGCCCCCGGCACCGGGAGCGGCGCCGACGACTATGCGGACTACGAGCTCAACGACCTGATCGACGACGAGATCACCCTCGGCTGGTGGACCCGCCCGGACGGCGGGGGCGGCGAGGCGATCTGTCTGCCCGTCTCCTACGAGGAGCGGTGTGCCTCCACGCCGAACAAGAACCTGGAGCCCTTTCAGTCGGAGTACGAGGGCTACATGGGTAACTACGGCAACACCCTTGACCGTTGGTACCGACGTTCCGCGGTCCTGCTGTGGCCGCACGAGCGGGCGTTCGCGGCCCGGGCCGAGGCCGGATCCGAAGGCGCGCTGGCCGAGCTGCGCGACCGGATCGAGGCTGGGGAGCTGGACAGGGTCCGGGCCGATGCGGCCTCGCTGGCGTCGTTCTGGCCGCAGACCGCGCCGCGGGCCGAAGCGCTGGGTACGGCCCTTGAGGTCGCGGCCGGCCTGGGCGTGCCCGGGACGGCGGCGATGCTGCTGGAGCCGTTCCACGCGGAGGTGCTCACCCCGGACCACGCGGATGCGCTGGCCGCGGTGGCCGGGGCGTACGGCAGAGAGTGGATGCGTGAACTCGTCGGGGGATGGTTCCCCGCACAGCGCGTCTGGCGCGTGTCCGGGGCCGACCGTGGAGAGTGGGTGCAGGGCCTGCCCCAGCTGTGCGACGCACTGCGCGCCGCTAGGGACTCGTACACGGCGCGGCTGCTCGCGGACGCTGCCTGGCGCTGGCTGGAGGAAGAGCTGGGCCTGTGGTGCGCCCGGGCGCGGGCCGAGGAGCGCGGGCCGCGCCTGGCCGAACTCGGCCCGCCCTTGGCACGCGTCTGGCAGGCGGCCGAGGACGAGCGGCGGGCCGCGATTGCGCAGGCGCTGCGCGGATACCCGGACACCGTCCTGGAGTGCGTGGTCCCGGCCCTGCGCGCGGCGGCGAAGCTGCCGGCACAAGTGCGCGGGGCGGCGGGGGTCGCGTTGCTCGCGCGGGACTGCGTCGGGCGCCTCGAGGCGTTCCTCGCCACCCCGCAGCGCGCCGAGGGCGACTGGTCGATCACCTGGGCGGGCTGCGGAGCGGACCGTGGGCTCGTCGCCGGGAGAGGGCGGACGCACGTGGGCGGGTGCGAGCTGTGCGACACGTTGGCCGCGTTCCTCGCTTCCTCCACCGAGCGGGTTCGGGAGTGGCCGCTGGCCAAGGACGGACGGCGGCACGTGCACAGTGCCATCGACCTGGCGGGCCTTCCGGTGAGCCACTCGACCCGGCGCCAGGGCCGCCCGTACACGCTTGTCCTGACCAAGACCGATGCGCTGTTCACGCGTGAGCGGCAGACTCGGCGCACTGCGGGCACGGACCTGACCTGGCTGAAGGCGACCTGGGCGTAGGCCGGAAGGCAAAGGTGGGGAGGGCGCGAGCACGCAGGCGTCTGCCGGCGGATCCGCCGTGTATTTCCAGGCAGGTGGAGGACCAGCCGGTCCGCACACAGTCCGCAGGACGCTCGTAAACGCCCGTCGGAGGCCAACGCAACCAAACGGTGAAACGCCTGGTCAGAGGCTCGTGTGGGGCTCCGCCGCAGGTCAGGATCGAGGTTCGGACGTTCCGCTTCAACGTGTAGCGGGCGCTGTACCGTCACGTCACTGATCTAATAAACATACAGGTCAGGAGGAGTCCGACCTTTCGAGGTCGGGCCCCTGGTCGTTTCCCGTGCTGGGAGGGTGCTGGGAAGCCTGCCTGCTCTTCACCTGTCATCATCCCTGGTCATCCCCGCCGTGCTGAGATTGTGCCGGGATGGTGGCCGACTCCTGTGCTGAGTCGCGGACTGTGCGGCGTGCGACGAGAGGGGGCGGGCGACTCTTTCCCGACCTTTCCCGGGTGGCTCCCGCGTGGGTGGCGCAGGTCGTAGCACTTTTCCTACTCGTTTGACACACTTGGGTCATGGGTGAGACGGCGTACAGCATCGGGGAAGGGCCGGCGACGCGGGTGAGCCTGTCGCTTCCGGAGGGGACCGCGGAGGCGATCCGTGCGCGGGTGGGCAAGCGGGAGTTCTCTGCGTTCATCGCCGCGGCGGTCGAGCGTGAGCTGCGCGGCCAGGTGCTGGACGAGTACCTGGCGGACTACGAGAACCGCAAGGGGCCGGTCTCCGAGCAGGCTCGTCAGCGGGCGCGGCAGGTCTTCGACGAGGTGTTCGCGGAGCAGGCCGAGTGGCCCGCCGCAAGCTGAGTCACGAGGGGACGCTGGTCCTCGACAGCGAGGGGCTCTCGAAGTTCCTCGCCGACGACGAGCAGGTGGTGGCTCTGGTTGCTGAGGCGCGCTCGCGCGGCATGGAGGTCGTGATCAGTGCGCTCACCGTCATCGAGGTCGTCCATGTCCGTACGAACAAGTCCCGCCTGAACTGGGTGCTCTCCGGACTGCGCGTGGTCCCGGTGGGCGACGAGGAGGCGAGGGCGGCCTCGAAGCTGCTGATGGATGCCGGTTTGCACGGGCACAAGTATGCGATCGATGCCGCGGTCGCCGAGGCCGCGTTGCGGCAGCACCGCCCCGTGGTCATGTTGACCTCCGATATCGACGACATGGTCAAGCTGTGCGGCGATCGCGTCCGGCTCGTGGCGGTGTGATGTCCCTCTGTCCGGCTCGCCAGCGCAGTCTCATCGACGAGTTGGTCCCGGTGCCATGCGTTTCCCGACCGGTGGAGGACCCACCGGTCCGTAAACAGTCCGCAGGATGCTCGTAGACGCCCGTCGGCGGCCAACGCAAACAAACGGCGAAAGTACTGGTCAGCGCCCTGGGCGGGGCTCCGCCGCAGGTCAGGATCGGGGGCTCGGGCATTTCGCTTCAACGTGTGATCGGTTCGTTGCTTCAAGCCGAGAGCTTCGTCAAGTCCGCAGGCGGCAAGGGGTCGGTCACTTCGGGGGCCGACTTCTTGTTGTTGCCCGTGCCGGGGTGGTGCTGGGACGTCTGCTCCTTCGCTGGGCGTCCGCTCCGTCCATGAGCAGCAAGAGTGGTACGTTATTCGGTACCGCTGCCGGAAGGGTGAGGTCATGTCCATCACTGCGAGCGAAGCCCGCAAGGCTCTCTTTCCGCTGATCAAGAAGGTCAACGACAACCACGAGGCCATCGAGATCGTTTCCAAACACGGCAACGCCGTGCTCATCTCGGCTGAGGACTATGCGGCATTGCGTGAGGGCTCGTACCTGCTGCGCTCGCCGGCGAACGCTCGCCGGTTGCTCAAGGCGTACGAGAACGCTCTGGCCAACATCAACGTGTCAGAGCGAGAGCTGATCGACCCCGACTCGCCGGATGCGGCCAGTGAGGGTGCTGAGTGAGGCTCGTCTTCGAAGATCAGGGCTGGGAGGACTACACGTCCTGGCTCAGGAGCGACCGCAAGATGCTCGCTCGGATCAACAGGCTCATCGAGGACGTCAAACGCGACCCCTTCACTGGGATCGGTAAGCCCGAGCCGCTCAAGTACCACTTGCCAGGTGCCTGGTCGCGGCGGATCGACGACGAGCACCGCCTGGTCTACCTGGTCACGGACAAGGAGATCGTGATCCTCGCGGCCCGCTATCACTACTGAATTCTCGGTCGGAGTCGGTATGCAGGGCAGGCCGCTCCCCGGCTTCCCCCGCAGAGGGAGTACGTGCCGCCGGCGCCGCAGCCGGCTAGCGGGTGCAGCGGCCTTCCCGACGGGAGGGCAAGGTCCTCGACGGAGGCCCGACGATCGATGTCGAAGTCGCCTGCCAGGCCAGCGCGGCAGCCGGTGACGGGTCTTGCTCGAGCTGGCGGAGCAGAGCGTCTGATGCGGTCATGGGCGGAAGGGGGCAGCGCCCTCGGACAGCGTGGTTGACACGTTGTCGGCTTCACGACCGCCGCGCGGGCACGGATGAGGGCATTTCGGGCGGACGGCAGGCGCCGGCGAAGCGGCAATCCCCGGCGTCGTCGATCTTCGACGCGGCGACGGGGGCGTTCCGCACGAGGGGGTCCCGGGGGTCGTTCCTGTGCGACGGGGTTGCCGACGGCGCAGCCGGTGGCCGTGCGGATCGCGTGGGCGTGGCGCCGAGAGAGAGCCGCGACGTCCTCGAACTCCGTCAGGTCGGTGCCGGCCAGGACCGCTGCGCCGAGGTGCTCGTCCAGCACCCGCACGACCGCGGCGCGCACCCCCGGCTCGCCGGCCGGGAGGTCGAGACGGTCGCCGATGAGCGCGCGCAGCTCCCGTTCCGTCCGGTCGCAGGCCGTCAGCCATGCCGTGCGGAGCGCGGACTCGGTGTCGGTGAGGACGCCCCCCGCATGACGATCGGCTCGGCGCAGTCCTCCCTGCCGCGGAAGTGACGCTGAGTGACATGCCGGCATGTGGAGGGGGCGCCGACTGTGCTTACGGCCCCAGGCCGACCGTCACCGGGCGTGAGTGGCGCGTGGCCGGGGCGTGGGACGTGCGTGGGTAGGGTGACGGGGCGTCGGCGGGAGCCTGCGGAGTGCGCGGGGCGCGGAGCGGCGCCGGGCGACCGGGCGGACCGATGGCGAGCGGATCAGGAAGGGGCGGACGGGTGAGTTTCTCTGGCATGTCCAGGAGGGGTACGGGTCAGCGGCACCGGTTCCAGGACACCCGGATGGTGGACGTGAAGGTGGCCGAGGTGCGTGGGGTCACCCCGCACCTGCGGGAGCTGACCCTCGTGGGTCCCGCCCTCACGGTCCTGCGCAGCAAACCGGGCGCACACCTGCCGGTGGAGGTGCCGGACGAGGCGGGTGTCCCGCAGCTGCGGACGTACTCCGTCTGGGCGGCCGACCCCTCACGGGCCAGGCTGACGTTACGCGTCGCCCTGCACCGGCCGGGCGGACCGGGCAGCCGGTGGGCCGACTCCGTCGAGGCGGGGACCCGGGCCAGGGTGGGCGCGCCGAGGAACCGGATCTCGCTGGACCCCAAGGCGCGCTACCACGTCTTCGTCGGCGAAGAGACGGGCGCCGTACCCCTGTTGACCATGCTGGCCGCGCTGCCGGCCGAGGCCGAGGCCCACGGGGTGCTGGAGACCACCGGGCCGGAGGAGGAGTTCTCGGCCCCGTACGGCGCCCGCTCTCTGCCCTGGGTGCACCGCGGCCGCGCGTCCGCCGTGGCCTCGCGCCTGCTGCTGGGTGCCGTACGGCGGTTGGAGCTGCCGCCCCAGGCGGGCATCGCCTATGTCGCGGGGGAGGCGACGACCTGCCGCGCTGTCGTGCGCCACCTGTGCGGCGAGCGGGCCTGGCCCCGCTACGCGGTGCGCACGCAGGTGCACTGGGCGACGGGCAGAAGCGGCCTCTGAGGCCCGCGCGGGACGCTCACCCGCCGCTCGCGTCGGCCGCGTCACCCGGGCTTGGGCGCCGGGCCCGGCGCTCCGCCGAGGTTTCCCTCCGGAGCCCGAAGAACGTTCGGTAGAGGCTCAGTTGGTGGTCGAGCATGTGGTGGCCGCGATGGGTCGGGAGGCCGCGTGCGGACGCCGCCAGGAGCAGGGGTGTGTCGCGCGGTTCCATGACGATGTCCGCGACCAGTGTGCCCTCGCCCAGCGACTTCGGGTCGAAGGGCAGCGGGTCCGCCGGGCGCATGCCGAGCGGAGTGGCGTTGACGGCGATGTCGCAGCCGGGTGCCCCGTCGGCCGAGTCGAGCACGGTGACCCTGCCGGGCCAGTGTTCCTCCAGCCGGCCGCGCAGCACCTCGCGCTTGGCCCGGTCCGGGTCGTGCACCAGCAGCTGGGCCGCTTCGGCTTCGAGGACCGCCGCCGCGATGGCGCGGCCCGCGCCCCCGGCGCCCGAGAGGCGGACGACCTTTCCCTTCGGCGCGTGGCCGCGGGCGCTCAGCCCCGCGACGAACCCCCGCCCGTCGAAGTTCTCCGCCCGCCACCGGCCGTCCCCGTCGCGGCGCATCGCGTTCGCGCTGCCGGACAGCGCGGCGCTGTGACCGAGTTCGTCGGCGAACGCGCACGCCCTGATCTTGTGGGGGACGGTGATCAGCAGGCCGTCCACGTTCGTGGTGCGCTGCAACCCGGTGATCACGTGCGCGAAGTGCCGGGGTTCGGCGTGCACCGGGAAGAGAACCGCGTCCAGGCCCAGGCGGGCGAAGAGCGGATTGAGCAGGGAGGGCGCCTTGACCTGGGCGACGGGATCGCCGACGACCGCGAACAGGCGGGTGGTGCCGCTGATGGCGGGTGTCGCCGTCTCGTCCACTCGCTCCCCCTGTCGCGTCGCGAACGGGCCCCGGACGCAGGCGCCCCCTCAGTGCGTGCGGCGTCAAGCTAGCAGCGGGACGCGGGTCTTTCCAGAGGGCCACCGGAGGGCCGGGAGCCGGCCGAAGGAGCGGGCGGAGGGGGGACTTTCGGTCAGATCGTCGTGGCGACCGGAGGCCAACTTGACTCTGCGTAGTGGTGGTTGTCACAGTTTGCCAGTCCCGCCCGAGGGCTTGCGCAGCTGTTCCCGCTACCGTGCCACGCGGCTGCCGGGCCCGACGCCGGGCGACGATCGAGCGACCCGCCGGCCGGCGGGCCGGCGCCTCGCGGTCCTTCCCGGAGCCGCCCACGCGACGTACCGCACCATCGCTCAGGACCACAAGAGCACAGGGCCGGGCGCCCGTGCCCCCGACCGCCTGATGCCCCGGCGCAAGACGTTCCGAAGCCGCTTTGACCTTGTGGAGGACGCTGTTGAGCACGGACCCGGTCCTGTCCCATCTCGAACTGCTGGAGTCGGAGGCCGTCCACATTCTGCGGGAAGTGGCCGGCGAGTTCGAACAGCCGGTGATCCTCTTCTCCGGCGGCAAGGACTCCATCCTGATGCTGCACCTGGCGCTGAAGGCCTTCGCACCGGCGGCCGTGCCCTTCCCGCTGCTGCATGTCGACACCGGGCACAACTTCCCCGAAGTGCTGGACTACCGGGACCGCACCGTCGCCCGTCACGGGCTGCGCCTGCACGTGGCCCTGGTGCAGGAGTTCATCGACCGCGGGGAGCTCCAGGAGCGGCCCGACCGGACACGCAACCCCCTGCAGACCGTGCCACTGCTGGCCGCCATCGACCGCAACGGCTTCGACGCCGTGCTCGGCGGCGCGCGCCGCGACGAGGAGAAGGCGCGGGCCAAGGAACGGATCTTCTCCCTGCGTGAGGAGTTCGGCGGCTGGGACCCCCGACGCCAGCGCCCCGAGCTGTGGCAGCTGTACAACGGCCGTCACTCGCCCGGTGAGCACGTCCGGGTCTTCCCGCTGTCCAACTGGACCGAACTGGACGTCTGGCAGTACATCCGGCGCGAGAAGATCGAACTGCCCGCCATCTACTACGCACATGAGCGGGAGGTGTTCGCCAGGAACGGCATGTGGCTGGCGCCGGGTGAGTGGGGCGGGCCCGAACAGGGGGAGCGCCTGGAGAAGCGCCGGGTGCGCTACCGCACGGTCGGCGACATGTCCTGCACGGGCGCGGTCGAGTCCGCGGCCGACACCATCGAGAAGGTCATCACCGAGATCGCCGCGTCCCGGCTGTCGGAGCGGGGAGCCACCCGGGCCGACGACAGGCTCTCCGGGACCGCGATGGAGGACCGGAAGCGTGACGGCTATTTCTGACCTGGCCGGCATCGTCGACACGCTCGGTGAGCCGGTGGTGCTCGACCGTGAGCCGCCGCGCCCCTCCCCCCGCGCCCCGGACCGAGTTCACCGGTGCTCCGTTGCTCGCCGGGGATGAACCGAGGAGCGGCGGGGCCGTCGGCCGCTCGCTGCCGGCGCCGATCTCCACCAGCCCGCGCGGCCCACGCGGGCGAGGGCGCCCCGGCACTCGCCTCCGGTACGGGCGTGCCTTCCCGGTGGCCGGACTGACCATCCTGGCCGGTACGTTCATGGTGGCGCCGCTGCCCGGGCAGCAGCGCGCCGCGTCGGGGTGACCCGGCCACGGGCCGGTGGAACCCCTGGCCGGTGGTGGTCTGTTCGGTGCGCGCTGCGAACCGCAGACTGGCCGCATGACGACTGCGCGGCGCATCGACGTACAGCTGGGTGAGCGTTCCTATCCCGTGCACATCGGCCCCGGTGCGCGCTCGCTGCTCCCCGGGATCGTGGCACGCACCGGCGCGGCGCGGGCGGTGGTGGTGTCGGCGCGGCCCGCGGGGACCGTACCGGACCCGGGGGTGGCGCACCGGGTGATCCGGGCCCAGGACGGAGAGCACCGCAAGACGCTGGCCACCGTGCACGAACTGTGCCGCGGGTTCGCCGAGTTCGGCCTCACCCGGGCCGACCTCGTCATCTCCTGCGGCGGCGGCACCACCACGGACGTCGTGGGACTGGCGGCCTCCCTCTACCACCGGGGGGTCGCGGTCGTGCACCTGCCGACCACACTCCTCGCACAGGTCGACGCGGCGGTCGGCGGCAAGACGGCGGTGAACCTGCCCGAGGGCAAGAACCTGGTCGGCGCCTACTGGCAGCCCCGGGCGGTCCTGTGCGACACCGAACTGCTGAGTACCCTCCCCCGGGAGGAGTGGGCCAACGGGTACGGCGAGATAGCCCGCTGCCACTTCATCGGCGCCGGTGACCTGCGGGGCCTGCCGGTGCACGAACAGATCGCCGCGAGCGTCGCGCTCAAGGCGTCCGTCGTGGCTGCCGACGAACGGGACGCCGGATTGCGCCACATCCTCAACTACGGTCACACCCTGGGCCATGCGCTGGAACGCGCCACCGACTTCGCGCTGCGCCACGGCGAGGGCGTCGCGATCGGCACCGTGTTCGCCGGCCGGCTGGCGGGCGCCCTGGGACGCGTCGGCCGGGCTCGGGTGACCGAGCACCTGGAGACCGTACGCGCCTACGGGCTGCGGGAGCGGCTTCCCGCGGACGTGCGGACGGCCGAACTGGTCGCGCTCATGCGCCAGGACAAGAAGGCGACGACCGGCCTCACCTTCGTACTCGACGGCCCGTCCGGCGTGGAACGGGTCGAGGACGTCCCCGAGAGCGTGGTGGTGTCCACCCTCGCCGAGATGGGGCGCGAGCGGAGCTGATGGGCCGCGAGCGGAGCCGGGGGCGCCCCGGGCGAACGGCGCGCTCAGATCCTGCCGTACGCCCGGAGCGTGCGCACGGCGTTCAGCGTCACGATGGGACGCCACTCGGCGAGCGTGCCGGGCGCCCACACCCGCCACAGGACGGGCCAGCCCCCGTCGCTCTCCTGCGAGGCGCACAGATGCTCCAGCGCCCGGTCGACCTCCCGGTCGGAGAACCAGCCGCGGGCCAGCGAACCGGGGGTGCGCGCGACGTCGTACACGTAGTGGTACTCGCCCGGCGCGTACGAAGGGTGCACGGGGAACTCCGCGGCGCGGTCCGGGTCGGTCACCACGAGCCGCTCGTCGCGCACCAGCGTCCCCAGCCGCTCGGCCGACTTGGCGGCGCGCTCGCGGTCCCTCACCGCGACACCGTCGAGGAAGGTGACCGCCGCCTCCACCTCGTAGGGATGGGAGCCCTCCAGCGAGTCCACCGCCCCCCAGCAGAACTCCGTGGCAGCCTCCAGCCACGGGTGCGTGATGCCGTTGCGGTGCAGGGTTCCGACGATCACGCCGGTGGACAGCAGCGCCCCCGGCGGGTCGTCCCGCAGCGGGAGCACGGAGGCCGAGGGGTACCCGGCGCCCCCGGGGTGGATCGCGGGGACACCGCCGTCCGGCGAGGTGAGGGAGGGGAGGTGGTCGAGGAGCAGGGCGGTGTGTGCCGGGTCGCAGCGCCCGATCTCGTCCAGGACGAGCAGGGCCGTCGCGGCGTGCAGCGGCTGCGGGGCGGGACCGCGCACGTCCGCCTCCAGGGCGTAGCCGTAGCCGCCGTCGGGCCGGGCGTAGGCCGCCAGGGCCCGTTCCACGGCGTCCGCCTCACCCCCGAGGAAGTGGTAGGAGAAGCGGTGTTGTTCCAGCACACGGGCGGAGAGCCAGATGAACCGCTCCGCACGGTCGATGATCCTGGGCGATGCAGGCATGGGTACCTCGCGTGGTGGGTCTCTGCGGTCGGCGCCGCGGCCGTGTCCGGCCGTCGGGCGACGCACCTGACGGGGCGGCACATGTCATGGGCCGCGTACGGGCGAACAGGTCGTGCCGGGGACGCGCTCTGGTGCGACCGGGAGGCGGGGGGTCACAGTGGTACGACCATGGCTCATCTGTTGGCCGGCAGAGAGGCGTACGTCGCATGCGGCGAAGGATATTGGGCGGAAGCGGCATCTCGGTGACCGAATTCGCCCTGGGCACCATGATGTTCGGCTCCTGGGGCAACACCGACGAGGCCGAGGCCGCCCGAGTCGTCCAGCTCGCACTGGACGCCGGGATCAATCTGGTCGACACGGCCGACATCTACGGCGAGGGAGGCTCCGAACGCATTGTCGGCAGGGCGATCAAGGGGCGCAGGGACGACCTCGTGCTGTGCTCCAAGTTCCACAGCCCCATGGGCAAGGACGCCAACCACCAGGGCAACTCCCGTCGTTGGATCATGCAGGCCGTCGAGGGCTCGCTGCGCCGGCTCGGCACCGACCGCCTCGACCTGTACCAGGTGCACCGGGTCGACCCGGACACCGACATCGACGAGACGCTCTCCGCGCTGTCCGATCTCGTGAGGTCGGGAAAGGTCCTGGCCATCGGCACGTCGAACTTCCCGGCCGACCAGCTCGTCGAGGCGCACTGGGCCGCGGAGCGTCGCGGCCACGTCCGCTTCCGCAGCGAGCAGCCGCAGTACTCGCTCCTCGCGCGCGGTGCGGAGACCGACATCCTGCCCGCCGCGCGACGGCACGGCATGGGCGTGCTGGCCTGGGGGCCGCTGGGCGCGGGCTGGCTGACCGGCAAGGACATCAGGCCAGGGGTGGGCCGCGCCGTCCTGGAGGCGCGCAGGTTCGACCTGTCGGTGCCGGAGAACGTCGCCAAGGTACACGCGGTGACGGCGCTCAAGAAGGTCGCGGCGGAGGCCGGTGTCTCCCTCGCCCACCTCGCCCTGGCCTTCGTCCGCGCCCACCCCGCCGTCACCGCCGTGGTCATCGGCCCCCGTACTCCCGGACAGCTGGCGGATCTGCTGGCCGGTGCGGATGTGGTGCTGGACGACGACGTCCTGGACCGGCTGGACGCCATCGTGCCGCCCGGCACCGACCTGAACCGGGCGGACAACCACTACGTGCCGCGCGTGCTGTCCGATCCGCACCTGCGCCGGCGCCCGATGCGCGGCCCGGAGGCACGATGACCGGCGTCCCGCTCACGGAGCGGGTCAGAGCCCTGCTGGACGCGCCGGTCTTCGCCGTCGTGGCCACCGTCGGGCCGGACGGGACACCGCACCAGTCCGTCGTGTGGGTCACCCATGACGGCTCGCACCTGCTGTTCGGCATCGAGCGCGGCAGCCGGAAGGAGCGCGAGCTGACGCGCTCCGGCCGGGTCGGTGTCCTGCTGCACCCGCCCGAGGCCCCGTACACCTATGTGTCGCTGTGGGGCGCCGCGGAACTCGAACCACACGAGAGACACCCGGGGTTGATGGACGCGATCTCCCGCAAGTACACCGGGCTGCCGCACGCGGAGTTCCTCGGCGGGAACGTCCCCGCCGAGGAGGACCTCGTGTTCGTCCGTCTCGTGCCCGAACGGGTCCTCGACGTCGGGTAGGTGACACAGCCGCCCGGCCGCCCGGCCCGCACCCGGCCCCGTTCAGGTGCGAGGTTCCGTCAGCATGGGCAGCGGCCCCATGCCCACCAGGGCACGCGGGGTCGGGTGGACGTCGGTCGTGGAGATGGGCCGCAGCCGCCAGCGGGAGGCGATCGTGGCCAGCGCGACGCTCGTCTCCGCCATCGCGTAGTCGTCGCCGATGCACTTGCGGCTGCCGGAGCCGAACGGGATCATCGCGCCGCGCGGCACCTCTCCCGAGCGCTCCGGCGCCCACCGGTCCGGGTCGAAGCGCTCCGGGTCGGGGAACAGGGAGCGGTTGCGGTGCAGGGCGTAGGAACTGTAGAAGACGACCGTTCCCGCGGCCAGCGGCTGCCCCCCGAGCTCGGTGTCCTTGGAGACGACCCGCGTCACGAACCAGCCCGGCGGATACATCCGCAGCACCTCGGTGATCACCCGCCCGGTGTAGGGCAGATCGTCCCGGCCGTGCCCCTTCGGCCCCTCCCGCGCCGCCCAGGCGTCCGCCTCCTCCTGGAGCCTTCGCTCGTGTTCCGGCTCCCGGCCCAGGAGTTGCAGGGCCCACGCGAGGGCGGTCGCGGTGGTCTCGGTGGCGGCGGTGAGGAAGTTCATCACCTGGTCGTGGATCTCCTGGTCGGAGAGCCGGTCACCGTCGTCGTAGCGGGCCGTGAGCAGCCCCGACAGCAGGTCCCCGTGGTCCACCCCGGCGGCCCGGTAGTCGCGGATGACCGTGTCGATGAGGGCGCGCAGCTCCTCCAGGGCGCTCTCGAAGGCGCGGCGCTCGGGCCCGGGGAGCTTGTGCAGCAGATCGATCGGCGCGACCATCCGCCGGTAGATCCCCTTGAGGACGACGGGCAGGCAGCGCACGATCTGCTCGACGTGGTCCGTGCCGATGTCGGTGGACAGCAGCACGCGCGCGCCTATGCGGGCGGTGACCGCGTGCAACCGCGCGTTGGCGTCGATCGTCCCGCCCGGCCGCCAGCGGGCCGTCTCCGCCTCCACCTCCTCGCGCATCACCTCCGGGTACGAGGCGATGCGCTCACGCCGGAACGAGGGCTGCACCAGGCGGCGTTGGCGCCGGTGGTCGGAGTAGGGGCAGTTGCCCAGGCTGTTGCCCATGAGCAGCTGGGTCTTCTCGTAGAAGGGGCCACCCCGGTCGAAGGTGCGGGGTTCCTTCAGCATCTGGTCGATGAGTTCGGGGTGGCAGGCCATGTACAGCGGCTGCCCCTTCATCTCCAGCCGGACCAGGTCGGCCTCGTACTGGAGCGAGGTCAAGAACTCCAGCGGGCGCCGCCGCATCGGGACCAGGTGTCCCAGCAGCGGCAGCCGGCCGGGCGCGGACGCCACCGACCACCGGCCCGCGGGGGCGGGTTTCGTCTCGGTATGGGACATGGCTCAGCTCCTTCCCTTCGCGGCCGGCGCCTCGGGCCGGCGGGCGGTCACCACGGCGTAACCCAGCTCGGTGATGTCCCCGAAGCGGCCGAGGTCGTTCACCATGTACTGGAACTCCTCCTCGGTCACGAGCTTGCGCAGCGCCTCCCCGGACCGGGCGAGGGCGCCGCCGACGATCCGGTACGAGGGGCGCACGAACTCGCCGATGTCGAGGAACTCGACGACTTCGAGGCCGGCCGCGCGCACGCACTCCTCGTACTCGCTCCGGGTGAGCATGGGGCCCTGCTGGTAGTTCTTCATGGCGCCCTCGACGAGCGAGCGGTGGTCCTCGCTCTCCAGCGGCCGCACCAGCAGGAAGTCGGTCACGGTCACCAGCCCGCCCGGCCGCAGCACCCGGGCCAGCCCGGAGAAGACGTCGGTGCGGTCCTGGGCGTGGCACACCGTCTCGATGGCGTACGCCGCGTCGAAGGACGCGTCCGGAAAAGACAGTTCGAGCATGTCGTGGACCGTGAACTCCACGGAGCCGGCGAGCCCGGAGTCCTCGGCCAGCTCCGTCGCCTGCCGGGCCTGGTGGGAACTGAGCGTGATGCCGGTGACGTTCACCCCGTGGCGGCGTGCGATGTGCACCGTCGCCTTGCCGTTGCCCGAGCCCACGTCCAGGACCCGGTCCCCGGGGGTGAGCCGCAGCCGGTCGGAGACGAAGTCGGTCAGCCGGACGCCGGCCTCCTCCACGCTGCTGGGGTCGTCCGCCCCCCTCCAGTAGCCGCCGTGCAGGAAGCCGCCCATGGCCTCGGCCATCGCGTCGTTGATCCGGTCGTAGAAATCACCGACGCCGCTTCTGGGCTCCGGTGCCTCAGGCATCGGGGCGCACCGCGACGACGAGCAGATGGCCGAACTCCTGGACGTCGACGAGGTCGCCCGGATTGAACTGGTCGACCAGCTCGCTGCCGTAGTCGGCGGACAGCTCGGGGGCCGAGCCGGTCAGGCGGGCGGACAGCTCGACGAAGGTGCGGCGCAGCGTGGGCACGCTGATGTCCGTCAGCTCCTCGAACCACAGACCGGCCCCACGCAGCAGCGGCGGGTAGTCCTCCGCCTGGACCATGGTCATCATGAACTCGCGCAGATAGCGTTCGACGGCCGGGCGCCCCGAGTCGGGGATCGGGCCGCGCTCGAAGAAGTCGGTGAGCACCAGCCGGCCGCCGGGGCGCAGCACCCTTGCGACATGGCTGAGCACCTGCGCCCGGTCGGGCATGTGGATGATGGACTCCAGCGCGATGACGGCGTCGAAGGACGCGTCGGCGTACGGCAGGTCCATCGCGTCGGCGCGCTCGAAGCGGACCTGGTCCGCCAGGTTCAGCGAGGCGGCGTGCTTGTTGGCCAGCTCCACCTGCTTGTGGCTCACCGAGATACCGGTCACGTCGGCGCCGGTGCGCTGGGCGATCCGGCTGCCGGGGGCGCCGGTGCCGCAGCCGAGGTCGAGGACGCGGGAGCCCGGCCCGATCCGCAGCCGGTCGGTCATCAGGTCGGTCAGGCGGTCGGTGGCCTCGTCCAGCGGCGTGGTGCTGTCCGGGCTGTCCCAGTAGCCGAAGTGCAGGTTCTCCCCCAGCGTGACACTGCCGAGGTCGGTGTAGCGGTCGTAGAGCCGGCCGACCTCGTCGGACACGGGGAGAGAGGGAGGAGCGGGCTGCTGTGCCATCGGGCGCCTTTCTCGTACGCGATATGCCGACACCCGGTGCCGGGCGGAGCGGCAGGGGGTGGGGATCAGACGAGTCCCAGATCCTGGTGGACGGCGTCGGTGATGCGGAACATGCGCTCCTGGTGCCGTTCGTGCTCCACCTTGCCGTTCAGGTGGAGTGCCACGGCGAGGCGCGTCTCGGAGTCGGCGAAGGCGGTGGCGGTCCACAGCCCGTCGTGGCCGAAGGCACGCGGTGAGGCGTGCCGGGAGAAGCTGACGAACTCCTCTCCCAGCGAGGCGCACTCCAGGCGTAGGCCGAAGCCCCAGTCGGCGTTCCCGTACCGGTCGCGCACTCCGGTGCGGTGCCGGCCGGTCAGCGCGGCCACGCTCGTCGGGGAGAGGACGCGCCCGCCGGGCGCGGCCCCCGCGGCGAGCAGCATCTCCAGGAGCCGGCCCAGGTCGCTGAGCGGCCCCCGGGTGTTCACACCGGGGATGCAGTGGGTGGTGGCGCCCCGGGTCGACCAGAACCACGTGGGCTGCGGGGTGTCGCCCAGGTTGCTCACGTGGATCAGCGGGAGCCGTTCCCCGTACGCGTCGTAGTCCTCGGGCGTCAGGTACACCCGGGTGCGGTCCATCCCGCAGGGGCGCAGGATCTCCTCCTCGACGTAGGCGCCGTAGTCGCGTCCGTCGAGCACCGGCAGCAGGCGCGCCAGCACGAACCACGCCCACCACTGGCTGTAGTTGATACCGGCCGGGGTGCCCGGCTCCCGCTGGGGCACCACCGCCTCGAACGCCCGTCGCAGCCGCACCTCGTCCGCCGCCCCCACCACACCGTGCAGCGGGTCCTGGCCGGTCGGGACGGGCGCCGTGTGCGTGAGCAGCTCCATCGAGGTGATCGCCGTCTTGCCGCCGGCCGCGAACTCGGGCAGGTAGTGGGCCACCGGCAGGTAGGGGTCGAAGTCCCCCCGCTCCCAGAGCCGGCCCAGCGCCACGGAGAGCAGCGGTTTGGCGCAGCAGTACCACAGCGGCATGGAGTCGGCTGTCATGGCGACGCCGGGGCGGGCCGTACCCAGTCCGGCGTCGGCCACGGTCTTGCCGTCCAGCGAGACGTAGAACTGCGCCCCGGGCGTCGAGTCGCCCACCTCACGGCGCAGCTCGCGCACCGTCCGGGGCAGGTTCTGCGCCGCCCGCTCCACCGCCTCGGCATCCGAGGGGGAAGCCGCGACGCCGTCGCCGTGCTCCCGCGGCACGCCCCGCGCTCCGGGCGCGCGTACGGCTCCGGGCGGCACGGCGGTGCCCTCGCGCAGTGCCGCGACCTGCCCCGCGCGGTCGCGTTCCAGAGCGGCGTCGATGAAGAACAGCAGACTGAAGTTGCCGACGACCCGTACGTCACCGCGTTCCAGGATCTCCACCCTGGCCCGGGCGGGGCCCAGCAGCAGGTCGTACGCGGCGGCGTACGGCGCGGTGATCAGCAGCCCGGGCGGTTCCCCGGCGGCCCGGCTCACCCCCAGTCGTCCGCCCGCCAGGTCGACGAGGACGTCCGTGACGGGCGCCGTGCCGGGCGGCGGGTCGGTGACCGTCAGCCGGTACGCGACCGTACTGCGCGGCGCCGGGTCGGGAGCGGGCAGCCGCCCGGCGGTGGCCAGCCAGTCGGCGGAGAGGAGGGCACGGGTCGTGGTGTCGGTGCCGGACGTCATCGCTCACACCCCCGCGGGCCGTGCCGTGGGTACCCGGGGCGCGATCTCCTCGGCGAAGCGGCGCAGGCTCTCGGTCGCGGGGTAGTCGCGGAACCAGAGGACGAACTCCTCGATCCCGCTCGCGGTGTACTGACCCGCGCGTTCGGCGAGCCGGTCCACGGTCCCGTACAGGCTGCGCCGGGCCAGCAGGTCGGGGTGGTGGCTCCAGAACACCACCACGTGCGGGCTCGACAACCAGCGTTCCAGCCCGAGCCGGTCGTCGAAGACACGGCACTCCGCGACCAGGGCGTGCCGCACGCCTGCGGGGTCCAGTCGCAAGGACTCCCGGCGCCGCCCGAACTCCCTTACCGCGTGGGCTACTTCTTCCGGCTCACCCTGCCACTGGACGGACGAGCAGGCGCGTACCACGGCCTCCGGCAGCAGGGCGGCCGCGTCCGGGTGCGCCGCGTCCGCGCGTACCGCCAGGGGCAGCGGGGACCGGGCCGGAACGGGCACCGCGTGTGCCCCGGCGAGCTTCACCACGTCACCGTCGACAACGGCGGGGACGCCGGACCACAGCATCCGCAGGGCCTCCACCGTCTCGGCGAGAGCCGGCGCGGTGTCGGCGCCCAGGGGCGTGCTCCCCGCCGCGGCGTGTTCGGCGAGATGGTCGGTGGTGGGCAGGCCGAGCTGGAACCGCCCGCCGGACACGATGTCGACCGAGGCCGCCTGCTTGGCGAGGACGACGGCATTGCGGTGCGGCGGTACGGCGCTCAGGAGACCGAGCCCGATGTCGGCGACGGTCGCCGCGAGGGCGCCGAGAGCGGTCCACCCCTCGATCACCGGCTGCAGCTCACGACGTGGCACGGTGTCCGTGCGGTCCTCCAGCCACAGCGTGTCGTACCCCGACACCCGCACCAGCTCGGCCGTCTCGACCAGGGTCCGCCACGCCTGCGCCCCGCTGAGCCCGGCCAGCTCCAGACGGGCGCCCTGCGGCGCGAGGACGCTGCGGCGCGGCCCCGCCACCGGGGCGCTCACCGGGACGCCTCGTCGAGAACGGCGGAGAGCAGTTCCGTCGGCTGGTGCAGTACGTGGTCGGGCCGCTCCCCGCGCAGCGGCCCCGCGGTGGTCTCGCCCCACAGGGCCGCCGCCGTGGCCGTGCCCGCGGCCCGGCCCGCCTGGAGGTCGATGACCGCGTCGCCCACCATCACCGCGTGCTGCGGCTCCGCGTCCAGTCGGCGCAGGCCCTCCAGAACGATGTCGGGGGCGGGTTTGGGGCGGGGCACCTCGTCACTGCCGACGACGGCGTCGAGCAGCGGCAGCAGGCCCACCACGTCGAGCACCTCGCGCGCCCGCTCACCGGACTTCCCGGTGGCGATGGCCGTACCGATCCCCGACGCGCGCAGCCGTTGCAGTAACCACGGGACGCCCTCGTACACCTCCACCTCCTTGATGAGGCTCCGGCTCGCCTCGACGAAGGGCTTCTCCATCGAGAGGGGGAGCCCCATCAGGCGCATGATGTCGGGGAAGTAGCGACCTTGGTGGGTGCGGTACTCGTCGAAGGGCGGTTCGCCCTCGCCCACCACTTCGTGATGGGCGAGGGCGAACGCCTGGCGCATCACCTGGAAGCTGTTGATGAGCACGCCGTCCAGATCGAAGACCACCGTGCGGTACCCATGACGCACCGTCATGTACTCACGTTTCCTTACGGGAGGCCGCTGCGTGTTCCAGCGTCGGTCGAAATGAGGGAGGGGACGGGAGGGAACGGGAGGCGAGGAAGAAGGGGGAGCGAGGGGAGTGGCGAGCGGGGAAAGGGCCGCCGCGCCCTGCCCGGGACTCAGCCGGCGGCGACGGCCGAGGCGAACACCTCGGCGAGCCGGTCCAGGACCGGGGTGTCGGCCAGCAGGACCCGGTGGTGCAGCCACAGGCAGTCGTTGCCGATCTCCTCGGCCACCGGGCAGCGCTTGGCGAGGTCGTCGACATCGCCGGTGTGCGGGCCCTCCCAGAAACCACTGGTGCGGTAGACCGGGGGGAAGGCGACGAACGCCGGGACGCCGTGCGAGATCAGCCTGTCCACCAGCGCCAGACGGCGCTCCGCCGTCGTGCCGGGAAGCCGGACCATGGCCATGTAGTGCGACTTGACGTCACCGCGCTCGTCCCTGCCCTGCGGGACCACACCGGGGATGCGCGCCAGGGCCGCCATGAGATGGCGCGAACGCTCCTCACGCACGGCGACCTGCTCCTCCAGCCGGGAGAGCTGCGCGCGCAGCACCGCGGCCGAGAACTCGGTCATACGGTAGTTGGAGCCCTGGGTGCGGTGCTCGTAGAGCCGGTCCTTCGGCGGTCGGCCGCACCCGTGGCGCAGATACGCCTCCTGGTAGCTCTCCTCGTCCGGCAGCAGCAGGGCCCCGCCCTCGCCCGCCGTCATCAGCTTGCCGTTCTGGAAGCTGAAGGCAGCGATCGAGCCGAGTTCGCCGACCCGCCGCCCGCGCCAGCGCGCCGCGTGCGCGTGCGCCGCGTCCTGCAGGACGGTCACGCCGGTGGCCGAACTCAGCTCCGCCAGCGCGTCCATGTCCGCGAACTGCCCGGCCAGGTGCACGGGCATGACGACCTTCGTGCGCGGGGTGATCACGCGCGCGGCCGCGTCGACGTCGAGGCAGTAGGTGTCCGGCCGCACGTCGACGGGGACCGGCACGGCACCGGTGCGCTGCACGGCGAGCGAACAGGAGATGAACGTGAAGGAGGGGACGAGGACCTCGTCGCCCGGCCCGACGCCCAGCACCGACAGGGCCAGCTCCAGGGCGTGCGTCCCATTGGTGGTCGCGAGCGCCCGCGGCGCTCCGTGCAGAGCGGCGAACTCCTCCTCGAAGGAGTCGACCTCACTTCCGCCGTTGCGCCACCAGCCCTCTTGGTCCAGTGCCCGCAGCAGGCCCGCGCGCTCCTCGGGACCGTGCTGCGGCCACGCGGGGAACGTCAGAACCTCGTCGACCCGGTTGGATGACATGAACGTGCCTCTCGGTCGTGGGCGGGAGGGGGCCGGCCGCTGGGGGAAAGCGTGCGTTCGGTCCGGTCGCGGTGACGGGGATTCACGCCGGCGGGGGTCACCGAGGACCGGCCGGGCGTGGTGCTCGACGTGGAGACCCGACGGTCTGGGCTGTGGCGCGCGGTCCTGTGAGGGAACGGCGGCGGGGAATGCCGCTCGCCGCCCTTGGGGGTCCAGATCTAGCAAGCCCCCGCGAAGCACGTCAACACCGCGCCGTGGTCCGTGTACTGAAGGGAAAGCACGGCGGCGGCGAGGCCCCGCGGCCGCCGGACGTGCGACAACGCACCGAAACACGGGACCGGCGCCCCGGCTGCCGGCTTTTGCTTTCCGGGCACGTTCTTCGGGGAATGGCCAGAAGGGAATGCCCAGGGCACCGTCATGTGGCTTACTGTGAATCGGCGTTGGCACCAAGATGATGTTCGAGTCCTGTCATGTGACACCTGCTCGCTCTCTTTTTCCGGCGGTCTTCCGTACGTTCCGGTTTCATGCCCTCCCCGGCGTCTCGCCCGCCGCACGCACCCCCGTACCGCCGTGGATTCCGTCACCCTTCCGGCTCGCTCGGTCCCGTGAAAGGACGTTGCACTGTGGATGAGGTCAAGGCTCGGCTGCGCAAGGTGCTGGTGGATTCCCTCGAACTGTCGATCGCGCCGTCCGAGGTGCCCGACCGGGGGCTCGTGGAGGCGTTGGGGCTGGATTCCATCAACACCATCGAGTTCCTCATCTGGGTGGAGAGCGAGTTCGGCGTGGAGATCGACGACGAGGACCTGTCGATCAAGCTGATCGACGACCTCGACCTCCTCGCCGAGTACGTCAACCGGCGCATCGCCCCCGCCGGCACCCCTATCGCCTGACGAGAGGAGACGGGACACATGGCAGAGCGCGCCCTGATCATCGGGCTCGACGGTATGCCCCGCACTCTGCTCACCCAGCTCGCCGCCGAAGGGGTGCTGCCCCATGTCGCGGACCTGCTGGCCGAGGGTTTCTGCGGAGAACTACGGGCCCCCGTACCGGAGATCAGCTCCACCTCCTGGGCCACTTTCCTCACCGGCACCAATCCGGCTCGCCACGGGATCTTCGGCTTCACCGACCTGGTCCCCGGTGAGGGCTACCGCGTGCACTTCCCCAACCTGCTGCACCTGCGCGAGCCCGCCCTCTGGGCGCTGGCCGCGGCGGCGGGACGGCGGACGGTGTGCGTCAACGTGCCGGGTACCTACCCGGCCGTCGCCATGGACAGCGTCCTGGTCGCCGGGTTCGTCGCCCCCCACTTCAATCGGGCGGTCACCCCCGCCCGGCTCCTGCCCGAACTGCGCCGCCTCGGCTACGAACTCGACGTCGAGGTGGGCGACGTGGTCGCCGACCCGGAGGGGTTCCTCACCCGCGCGATCCGGGCCCTGCGCGCCCGCACCGACGCCATGGAGTACCTGCTCACCCACGAGCCCTGGGAGCTGGGCGTGGCGGTCTTCACCGAGACCGACCGCGTGCACCACTTCCTGTGGCGGGCCGTGGCCGACCCCGAGGACCCCCTGCACCAGGCGGTACGGGACTTCTACGGTCTGGTCGACGAGTGTGTGGGCCGGCTCGTGGCCCTGCTGCGCCCGGACGACGAACTGTTCATGGTCAGCGACCACGGATTCGGCCCCGCCGACCGGCAGTGCTACGTCAACACCTGGCTGCGGGAGTCCGGTTACCTGGCCGACCTCGACTCCACGAAGAAGCTCACCGGCCTCGACTCCCGCAGCACCGCCTTCGCACTGGACCCGGCCCGCATCTATCTCAACCGCAAGAGCCGCTTCCCCGGCGGCGGGCTCTCCGACGCGGAGGCGGAGGACATGTCGGCGGAGATCGCCGACGAACTCCTGCGACTGCGCTCGGACGGGGCGCGGGCGGGCACCGACGTGGACGGTCCGCTGCTGGTCTCGCAGGTGCTGCGCGCCGACGCCCTGTACGAGGGGCCCCTGCTGTCCCAGGCCGCCGATCTGCTGGTCCTGCCGGCCGAGGGCGTGCAGTTGCGCGGCGCCTGGGGAGGGAGCGGGGTCGTGCGGGCCGACGCGATGCTGACCGGCACCCACACCCGCGACAACGCCCTCTTCTACCGCCGCGCCGCACCGGCCCCCGACGGCGACACCCCCATGGACATGGTGGACGTGGCCCCGACCGTGCTGGCCTCGATCGGGGTGCGGCCGCTGGGGCTGGACGGGGATCTCGTCCTCGGCGTGGCGGACGGGGGTCGGGAATGAGTCATGTGCTGTTGCTCAACGGCCCGAATCTCGGCACGCTCGGCACCCGGCAGCCGGAGATCTACGGCACCACCACCCTCGCGGAGATCGAGGAGACGGTGGCCGGGGAGATCTCCGCCCGGGGCTGGAAGCTGGTGTCCGAGCAGCGCAACGGCGAGGGCGAACTCATCGACCTGCTCCAGGAACACGGCGACGCGCTCGGCGCGATCGTCAACCCCGGTGCCCTGATGATCGCCGGCTGGGGACTGCGGGACGCGCTGGCCGACTACGCGCCGCCCTGGATCGAGGTGCACCTCTCCAATGTCTGGGCCCGCGAGGGGTTCCGCCACATGTCCGTCACCGCACCGCTCTCCGCGGGCGTGGTCATGGGGATGGGGGCGCTCGGCTACCGACTGGCCGCCGGCGCGCTCACCCGGCTCGTGACCGCCTCCTGACCGTCCGGCCCCGTACGACAGAGGGAGAACCAGATGCCACATGCCGGCAGGGTCGCCGTGATCGGATTGGATTCGGCCACCCCCCAACTCCTCTTCGACCGCTTCGCCGAGGACATGCCCGTCCTGAGCGGCCTGCGGCAGCGTTCGCTGTGGGGCCCGATGCGCAGCGTCGACCCGCCCATCACCATGCCCGCCTGGTCGTGCATGATGTCCGGCCGGACCCCGGGCGAACTGGGGGTGTACGGCTTCCGCGATCGCGCGGCCCACGACTACGGGCCCCTGGCCTTCGCGACGTCGCACAGCATCAAGGCGCCCCGGATCTGGGACGAGATGTCGGCCGCCGGCCGCGAGAGCGTGGTGCTCGGTGTGCCCGGCACCTATCCGACCACGCCGATCCGCGGCGCCATGGTCTCCTGCTTCCTGGCGCCGTCCACCCGCGCCCGGTACACCTCACCGCCCGGTCTGCGCGACGACCTGGAGAAGCTGACCGGCGGATACATGCTCGACGTGGAGAACTTCCGTTCGCCCGAGCTCGACCGGGTGTCCCAGCAGATCTTCGACATGAGCGAGCAGCGTTTCCAGGTGGCCCGGCACCTGGCCACCAGCCAGGACTGGGACTTCCTCTCCTTCGTCGACATGGGGCCCGACCGGCTCCACCACGGCTTCTGGAAGTACTGCGACCCCTCCCACCCGCGCCACGAGCCCGGCAACCCGTACGAGAACCTCTTCCGCGACTACTACCGGTCCCTGGACCGGCACATCGGCGAGTTCCTGGAATGCCTCCCCGAGGACACCTCGGTCATGGTCGTGTCCGACCACGGGGCCCAGCCCATGGTCGGCGGACTGTTCATCAACGAGTGGCTGCGCCAGGAGGGTCTGCTCGTCCTCGCCAAGGAGCCCGCCGGCCCGACGCCGATGGCCCGGGCCGAGGTCGACTGGAAGCGGACCACGGCCTGGGCGGAGGGCGGCTACTACGGCCGCGTCTTCCTCAACGTGGAGGGCCGCGAACCCCAGGGCATCGTGCCGGCCAAGGAGTACGAGAGCACCCTCGACAAGATCGCCAGGGCCCTGGAGGGCATGGACGACGACGCCGGACAGCCGATGGGCACCCGGGCCATGCGCCCGGACCAGCTCTATCCGGAGGTCAACGGGATCGCCCCCGACCTGCTGGTCTACGTGGGCGATCTGCGCTGGCGCGCGCTGGCCACCCTCGGCATGGGGCAGGGCCTCTACACCACCGAGAACGACACCGGCCCCGACCACGCCAACCACGGGGACACCGGGATCTTCATGCTCAGCCACCCCGGCCTCACGCCGGGCCCGGCCGACGACCTGTCCCTGTACGACGTCGCTCCCGCGCTGCGCGAGCTGCTGGGTCTGCCCGGCGGAGGCCGACTGCCCGGCTGAGGCACGGGAGGGCCCGGACAAGCGCCCCGTCCGCTCAGCCGGCGGCCCCGGCCGCCGGCTCCGGCGCCGTCTCGCGGGCCAGCAGGAGCGCCCCGCGCAGGGAGGCGCGCGGGCCGGCGGCCGCCCTGCGCACGGCCGGGGGAGGGGCGCCCGGCCGGGCCAGCCGCCGGGACCCCTCGCGCACCGCGGCCACCAGGCCCGGCACCCCGTGGCCGAAGCCGCCGCCGATCCTGACCTCGGCGCACTGCACCAGCTCGCCCAGGTTGACCACCGCGACCGACAGGGCCGCGACGGTCGGACGCAGAGCATCCCTGGCCCATGCGCACTCCTGCGCGAGGCCCGTGCGGAAGGCGTCCGGGGCGACCGGTGCCCCGCGCAGGGCCGCGGCCCGCGCCAGGGTCGCCGTGCCCGACGCGACCGCCTGGAGGCAGCCGACACGGCCGCACACGCAGACGGGGCCGCCGGGGTCGACCACCATGTGGCCGATCTCGGCGGCCCCGCCACGCGGTCCGCCGTGCAGCGCGCCGCCGAGCACCAGGCCGCCACCGATACCGGTGCCCACGCCCAGATACGCGAGATCCCGCGCCCCGGTCGCGGCGGCCTCGGCGAGGGCGGCCAGACTGCCGTCGTCCTCGTGGGCGACCGGCACACCCGGCAGCACCCGCTCCAGGAGGGTGCCGACCCGCAGCCCTGCCCAGGAGGGGCGGGAGGGCCAGGCGACCATCAGTCCGTCCCGGACGGTGGCCGGCAGCGCGATGCCCGCGGCCCGTACCGTGCGGGGGCCGCCCGTGCCTACGAGGCGGGAGACGGCCCCGGCGAGAGCGGCCAGGTCCGCTTCGGCGTCCGCTTCCGCGGGCCAGTCGAACCGGGCGTACGCCGGGCGGGCGCCGGGCCGCTCCAGGAGCAGTGCCGTCTTGGTTCCGCCTATGTCGATCCCGAGGTACGACAACGGCTCGGCACCTCCGGTGAGTCGCTCCTAGGCGGGCAGGGGGGCGTAGAGGTCCACCGCGATGCCGTCGGGGTCGAGGACGATCGCGTAGCGCTGGCCCCAGACCGCGTCCCACGGCTTGATGTGGCCGACGTAACCGGCGTCGACCAGCTCCGCGTACGCGGTGTCGACGGCCTGGGGGTCGGGGTACTCGAAGGCCACGGCGGAGCGGTGACCGCCGGTCGGGGCGCTCCAGTCGGGGTCGTAGCTGCGGACGGTCTCGACGCTGTCCCAGGCGAGTTTGATGCCGCCGGGCAGCACCGTCTCGACGTGCGGGGCGGAGTCGGCGTCGGCCGGGATGTCGAGCCCGAGCCGGCGGTAGAACGCCAGGGACTCGCCCATGTCCTTCGACACGATCGCGAACAGGGTCAGCCTGGGAACTGCCATGAGTGGTGCTCTCTCTCTTGGTGGGTGCGATGGTGCGGAGCGGAGCGAGGTGGGGCGGGGTGGCGGGCCGCGACCGACTCAGCCGCGCTGGAGTGTCAGCCGCTCGCGGTCGGCCTTCCGCATTCCCGAGACCACGCGGTCCCAGGAGTGGTCCACCATCTCCCGCACAGCGGGCGCGGGAACGGTGGAGTCGAGGACGACCGTGTTCCAGTGGCGCTTGTTGACGTGGTAACCGGGGCCCACCGCGGGGTACTCGTCCCGCAGATGCAGGGCCAGGTTCGGCTCACACTTGAGAGTGACCTGCGCCGGCTGCTCCTCCGTCGGGTCCTGGAGAATCGCGAAGACCTTGCCCTCGACCTTGAACACCGTGGCGCCGGGCCCGAAGGCCTCGTCGTCCGTGGTACCGGGCAACTCCAGTGCGTGGTGCGCCAGTTCTTGCGGGGTCATGCCCGTCCTCTCGTCGTCGAAGGAGCGGTGGGGCCCACAAGGCTCCAGGGACATGGACCACCCTAGGGCGTGATCCGGGTGGCCACCGCCGTGCCACAACCGACTCACCAGGAAGGCTGAAAAAGGACGCTCTCCCCGCGGACGCGGAGGAGGTCCCTCAGCCTGCGGGCTCGGTGGGCAGGGACGTGTGGGCCCAGATCCCGCCGTGGCTGACGACTTTGGTGAAGCGGTCCGTCAGCCGGTGGAAGAGCGCCCCGGGCCGGCCGTCGGGCGGGAAGGCGCCCGCGTCCAGCCCGCCCCACTGGTTCAGCGCCCGCACCAGCAGGGGATCGACCGGCACCCACACCCCGTCGACCAGGAACTCGGCCCAGCAGTGCGGTGTGGAGTACGGCCTGGCCACCAGCAGCCCGAAGGAGAACCGGACCGCCAGCCCTCTGCGCGCGCCCTCCGCGACCAGCCACGCGGCAGCGCCCCCGCAGTCCGCCATCCGGGTGCGCCACATGAACTCGGGGTCCCAGCGCACCGCTTCGGGCAGCAGGAAGAACCCGATCCCGTCCACCTCGCGCAGCAGTTCGCGTACCGCCCCGGGCAAAGCGGGCCAGCCGGAGAAGGGGGACACCTCGAACGCGGCCAGGCGGGCATCGGCCGCGGGCCCCTCGACGAGCCGGGTGCCGTCCGGCAGCAGCACCGAGTACGGGCACGGCCCCGGGTGCCCGGGCACCGGGCAGGAGGAGACGACCTCGATGCGGTAGCGCGGGTCGTGCGCGGCCGCCGACTGCAGCGCCTTGGCCCAGGACCGCATGGAGCGGCTCTGCACCGAGACGAGTCCCAGGTGCAGGGCCGCGTTGCCGAGGTCGTACCCGTCGTACAGCCGGTCGGCGCCCTCGCCGATGTACGGCAACCCCGCGCCGATCAGTTCGCCGAGCAGCTCGGGGCGAATGCGGTACAGACGGCGCACCCCGGCCGCGGTGACCGCGAACCGGCGGTGCCGGTCCGGCACTTGGCGCAGCCGCCGCACGAGGTCGTCGAGTGGGGCCGGGGTGGGGGCCTCACGGGTCGCGCCACCGACGGACGTCACCATCACGGAGTCCTTTGCTTTCAGTCGATGTATCCGAGGGCCTCGAGGCGGCGGGCGACCTCGTCCTGTTCCTCCGCGCTGTAGGGCGTCGAGGGGGCGCCCCCCGGCAGCCCGTGCCGCTCCAGTTCGCCCAGCAGCCTGCCCACCGGGTCCGGCTCCGCCGGGCCGACCAGCAGCGGCTCGTCCGCCCGGGGCCCGCCCGTCACCTCGACGGCGAGGGCGGGCCGGCCCTCCGGGGGACGGGCGGCCGCCCGTACGCCGTCGGGCACCGCGTCACCGCTGAGCACGGCGGCCCGGCCACCCCGCTCGATCACGGCGTCGGCCAGGCGCCGGGCGAGGGTACGGCCGGCGTCGTCGTCGCCGCCCGGGAACCCGATGAGGACACTCTCCGGTGAAGTCATGGAACGCGTATTCCTGTCGTTCGGGAGACGGCGACGTGGGACTCGTCCGTCTGCTCGGGCTGGTAGGGGGTGAACTCGGCCAGCAGGGGCATCACTTCGCGGGAGAACAGCTCCATCGAGGCGATGGACTCCGCGCCCGCGATGTCGCCGAAGGCGAACTCGCCGAGGACGGTGTTGAAGAGGCCCTCGGACGCGGCCGCCCTGATGCGCTCGGCGACGGTGCGCGGGGAGCCGACGAACACCAGGTTCTGGTCCATCAGGAACCGGAAGTCGCCGCTGCCGGCCAGGATGTCGGGCGTGCTCAGCCGGCTCGCGGGGGCCGCCGGTGTGCCCGACCTCTTCACCGAGCCGTAGCGCAGGGTGTTCACGAAGGTGTCGGTCACCTGCTCGGCCGCGCGTGCCTCCGCCTCCGCGTCCGTCTCGGCCACGTGCACCAGGCTCCAGTAGCCGATGCGGGGCAGGCCGGGCTGTCCCTCCTCGCGCCACCAGTCGATGTAGTGGCGGTACACGAGGCCCATGGCCGCGCGCGGCACGATCATCGTCGAGGAGGTGTGCCCCCCGGTGCGGGCGAGGTAGCGCAGGGTGTTGCGGTCCGTCGTGGGGATCCACAGCGGCGGATGCGGCCGCTGACGGGCCCCGAACGACAGTTCCACGTTCTTGAGCTGGTGGGCGGGACCGTCGAAGTCGAAGGGGCCCTCGGCGGTCAGGGCGGTGCGCAGCAGGTCCGCGCACTCCCGGTTCAGCACCTTCCGGCCCGCGAAGTCCGCCCTGAAGGGAAGGAAGGGCTGCTCGCTGACGCCCGAGGCCAGCCCCACCTCCAGCCGCCCGCCGAGGAGCTGGTCCAGGGTGGCGACCTCCTCGACCACGTGCAGCGGGTGCCGCAGCGGCGGCACCCAGCCCATCGGGCCGACCCGGATGCGCTCCGTGCGCAGGGCCGCACCGGTACAGAACACCGCGGGCGAGGGCATCCAGCTCTCGTGCGGGGTGCAGTGGTGCTCCACGGAGAAGGCGTAGTCGAAGCCCAGCCGGTCGGCGGCCTCGAGCTCCTGCCACAACTGCTCGTAGCGCTCGCGGACGGTGACGTTCTCCCGTCCCCAGACATGGGTGAAGTACGCGGATTCCATCAGAGACTCCGGAGCCGAGGGCGGGTGGTTTCCAGGGAGGGGGCGGGCACGGCGGGCCCGGGGCCGCGGGCGGCCTGGTACAGGCGGTCGACGCAGGAGGCCAGCGAGGTGATCTCGGCCAGCGAGTCCGCCCGGGTCGGGGTCCCCTCGGCACGGGTGCCGGTGAGCCGCGCCGCCAGTTCGGCGACCTGACGTTCGTACTCGACGCCGACGGGCTCCTCGGGCAGCGGCACCCCGGTCTCCTCGCCGTGGCGCAGCAGGGTCAGCGAGGAGCGGTCCACCCGGTGCGGACTGAAGCCGAAGGTGCAGCGCAGCACCGCGACGCCCTCGGTCCCCTCGACGGTGAACGTGGTGCTGTCCAGGGCGTGGTGCGAGGCCCAGCGCGACTCCAGGGAGACGGCGACCCCCGTATCGGTGAGCAGGAAGCCGCGCGCGGTGTCCTCCACGAGTGCGGCGCGCACCGCGCCGGGCCCGGCGTCATCGGCCTGGGCGCGCCAGTCGGAGGTCGCCTCGGCACGGCCCATCCAGTCGAGCGACAGGGTGCCCAGCGCCCGCGTCACCTGCGGCCAGCCCAGCAGGTCGAGACCCACGTCCAGCAGATGCCAGCCCAGGTCGAGCAGGGAGCCGCCGCCGGCCAGGCCGCGGTCGACGAACCAGCCGTCGCGCTGGGGCACCCCGGAGGCCCGCGTCCAGTTCAGGCCGAGCGCCCGGACCTCGCCGAGCCGGGGCAGCAGCCCGGCCAGCGCCCGGACGTCACCCCGGTGCCGGGCCGCGCTCCAGGCGTGGACCGCCCCGCCCTCCAGGGCGGCGGCGGCCAGGGTCCGTGCCTCGGCGAGTGTGCGGCACACCGGCTTCTCGACGAACACCGGCACGCCCCGGTCCAGCAGTTCGCAGGCGGCGGGCACGTGCAGGTGGTTGGGCAGCGCGATCACCGCGGCGTCCAGCTCCAGGTCCGCCAGCTCCGCCGTCCGGGACAGGGCCGGGACCTCCCGGCCCCCGGCCGCCACCTTCCGGGCCGCCGCCTGATCGGTGTCCACGACCGCGGCCACCTCGAAGGCGGGGTGCGCCTCCAGCAGTGGCCGCCACACGGTGCGCGACACCCAGCCGGCGCCCAGGATCGCGATGCGCAGTGGCGGCGCACCGGACGCGTCGGGGCTCAAAAGCGCGCACCGCCGTCCACCACGAGGGTGTTGCCGCTGACGTACGAGGCCGAGGGGGAGAGCAGGAAGGAGACCGCGGCCGCGACCTCCTCGGGCTCGCCCAGCCGGCCCGCGCCGATGAACTTCATGACCAGGTCGCGCTCTTCGGGGGAGAAGTCCATGACCTCCGCCCGGATCGCGCCCGGCGCGATGACGTTGACGGTGATGCCGTGCCCGCCCACCTCGCCGGCGAGGGAGGCCGCCCAGGGCTGCAGGGCGCCCTTGGTGGCCGCGTAGGCGGCGTGGCCCGGCAGGCCGCTGGTGCCCGCCCGGGAGCCGAAGAGCACGATACGGCCGTACTTGGCGCGCATCATCGGGCGCAGGCACGCCTTGGCGAGGTTGATGGTCCCCGCGAGGTTCACCTGGAGGAGCCGGTCCAGCGCCGCCGCGTCGGTGGCCATCGCCAGCCGCCGGGTGCGCAGCCCGGCCGCGGCGACCAGGCCGTCGACGCGGCCGAAGCGCTCGACGGCCGCGCGCACCAGCTGGGCGGGGCCGCCCGGTGCCGACAGGTCCGCCTGTACGGGCACGAGGGTCCCGCCGGCCGCCTCGACCTCGACGGCGAGCTTCTGTGTCCTCTCCTCGCGCTGGTGGTAGCCCGCCACCACCGTGGCGCCCAGCTCGGCCAGTTGGCGGGCGCACACGCTGCCGATGTCCCCGGAAGCCCCGGAGACCACGACGACCCGGCCACGCTGACCCATGTTTTCCGCGATGCGGGCGGAGAGTTCGCCCATCAGTCGGCCTCCTTCGCGATGACGAGATGGCAGGGAGAGTGATCGAACGGCAGATGGCGCACGACGTCGGCGCCCGCCTCGGCCAGTCCGGTGGTCAGAGCCTCGACGCTGGTCCAGGCGGTGCCGCCGTGGGTGAGCCAGTCCAGCGCCAGCTCGGCGCCGCTCGCGGGCCCGGTGTCCTCGGCGTCCGGCCTGCCGGACGGCAGGAACACGTCGTCCACCAGCAGCAGGCCACCCGGTTTCAGGGCGGCCAGCACGGCGGACAGCAGCGCGCCCGACGCGGGGTCGTGCACGGCGTTGGAGATCACGCAGAAGTCGGCCCGGCCCACCGGCAGGCCGGGGCCGGTGCTCACCCGGCCGGCGGCGACGGCCTCGGCCACCCGGCCGGCCGCCGGACCGCTGAGGCGGCCGGTCTGCCACAGGTGGCCGCCCGCCGCAGGGTCCCTCGCCAGCAGCCGGTCGAGATAGCGGCCCGGCCCCGCGGTCACCTCGACCAGCCGGGCGCCGGGGCGCGGACGCAGCAGACGCAGACCGAGGGCGGTACGGGCCAGGGCCGAGGGGCCGTTCATGGCCCCCTGGTACACCGCGACCAGCTCCGCGTGGTCCGCGTCCTCGGGCCGGCGCTCGAACGGCCGCCGGGCCTGCCCGGAGCGCGCGACGGCGGCGAGCGCCTCCCGGGTCACCAGGTCGCGGGACAGCCGCTCCTCCAGGCGCACGAAGGCGGTCAGCTCGGCGAGCGGGACACGGGCGGCGGCGCTCTCGGACTCCGCGGCGGTGGACAGCAGGCCCAGCGAGGCCGCCGTGTCCAGCAGGACCTCCAGGGCCCGCGGGTCGCAGCCGAGTTCCGCGCTGAGCGGGGCCAGGGCGGTGCCCTCGGCCAGGGCGGTGAGGGCGCCCAGTTCGTGCAGGGCGAAGAGCAGTTCGGACGTCTTGTAGGCGCGGGCCGCCTCGATCGCGCGGGGCGTGAGCCGGTACCGGGCCGCGGCCGCCGTCTTCCCGCTCGCGGTCCTCGGCAGGGCGCTGCGCAGCACGATGGTGTCCGGGACCTTGTACGGCGCGAGATGGCGGGCCGCGTGGGCGCGCAGCTCCGTCTCGTCGGGGCCTCCCGGGGCGACCACCACCTCGGCCGCGATCCCGTCCTCGCCCTGGTGGACCCGGGGCCTGCCGGTGACCCGCACCTCGCGCACGGCGTCGTGGGCGCGGAAGACCGCCTCGATCTCCAGGGGGGCGACCCAGCGTCCGCCCCGGCGCACGGCGGTGCCCTCGCGGCCGAGAATCCGCAACGAGCCCCCGTCGGGCACCGCGAGGTCGCCCATGTCGTGCCAGTCGGGCACCCCATCGGTACGGATCTGGAGTGCCCCGGGGCCCTGCGGCGCGGGCTCCTGCGTGGCGGGGTCCACCAGCCGGTGCTCGACACCGGGCAGGGGCGCGCCCACACACAGCGGAGGAAGGCCCGCGGGGCCGCTGAAGACCGCGCCCAGTTCGGTGGAGCCGTAGTTGCGGGCCACACCGATCCCGTAGGCCTCGGTGAACAGTGTGTCGAGCGAGGCGTCGACGGGGCCGGCGCCGACCATGGCGATCCGCAGGCGCGGAGCCGGCGCGGGGGAGCCGGGGCGGGCGCGCCGGGCGCGCACCTGCTGCCGAGTGGCCAGGAGCCGGGCCGTGGCGGGCACCAGCGTGATGACGGTGGCGCCCTCGGCCAGCTCCCGCGCCGTCTGCCCGAGGGCCGTGGGCGGCACGGGGCGCAGGGCCGCGCCCGACAGCAGCCCGCCGCACAGCCAGCCGAGCGCGTACGCGTGGGAGAGGGGCACCGGCAGGACGACGGTGTCCTCTTCGGTGACGCCGACTCCGTCGCGGTAGCGCCGGGCCTCCGACAGCCAGCTCGCCTCGTCGCGCCGTACGAGCTTGGGTGAGCCGGTCGAGCCGGAGGTGGGCAGCAGCACCCCCGGCCCGCCGTCGACGCGCACCCCGGGCGAACCGGTGAGCTCGATCTTCTCGCCGGGCCGCTCCGGGTAGGCCAGCACCCTTCCGCCGCCCGCGAGTTCGAGCAGCCGCCGCACCTCGGGGCCGGGGGTGTCCGGCGCCACGGGGAGCGGCAGGGAGCCGCCCGCGAGCAGCCCGAGGAAGGCGACGACCCAGTCGGGCCCGTTCGGCATCCGCAGGACCACCGCCTCGCCGACGGCCTCGTGGGCCCGCACGGCCTCGGCGACCGCCTGCGCCCTCGACGTCAGCTCGCCGCACGTCAGCCCCTCCAGCACCGGGTGCCCGGGGTCGAAGCGGCGGACGGCGTCGAGGAGCGTGCCGGGGGATGCGGTGACCTCAGGCACCGGCGCCCGCCAGGTAGTCGGCCTTGGCGTTCTCGATCATGCCGCGGATGCGCGGCGGGGCGTAGGTGGGCGCGGCGCACAGCTCGTCCAGGGTGATCTCGTCCTCGAAGTACATCGAGAGCGTGTCCCAGGGCGTGAAGCAGCCGTGGCAGGCGCTCAGCCTCGGCTTCGGGGCGAGCAGCGCCCGGTAGAGCCCGCTGCTGCCGAGCTTGTCCAGGACCTGCCCGGCCTTGTCGCCCAGCATGTTGCCCATGTCGGAGAACCAGATGTTGGGGCAGGGGGTGATGACGCCGTCGCTGAAGCTGGAGACGACCAGCCGGGGCAGATGACAGCGGAAGGTCCGCTTGCCCTCGCGGTAGAAGCTCAGCAGCCGGTCGAAGTACGGGTACGGCGGCAGGATGCCGCTGAACTCGTCGTAACGCGCGGCCAGTTCCTCGATGTGGCTGATCTGCTCGGGCCGGATCTTGAAATGGTCGGAGTCCGGGCCTCGCACGGGGAACGGGAAGAACGTCGGCGGGTGCTCGAACTCGTTGAGCCAGCCCGCGAACTCGGTCAGCTCGGCCACGCTGCGGTCGTTGAGCACGCCGTAGATCTCCACCGGGAGACCGGAGTCGAGCGCCCGGGTGATCGAGCGCAGCACCTTTCCGTGCAGCGACTCGGACTGCACGCGGTAGCTGTTGCCCTGGTAGAGGTGGCTGTCCAGCGAGATCTGGAGCACCACGTTGCCCCAGGAGCGCATCCGCTCCAGATGCTCCTCGGTGACCAGGACGCCGTTGGTCTGCAGAACCAGCACCTCGTAGTGCCGGGACTGCTCCTCCAGGAAGTCCATGATGCCGCGGACCAGGAAGATCTCACCGCCGGTCACCTTCAACAGCGGCAGGTTGAAGCGGTCGTTGATCTGGTCGGCCACCGTGTTGATGCGCTTGCCCAGCTCCGTGGTCGGTGAATAGTCGTCACGTTTGGGCGGGTCGAAGATGAGCTGGAGCGAGTGGCCCTCTTTGAGGTTGCTCTGTCCCGTGAGGCAGTAGGTGCAACTCAGGTTGCACGAGTCCTCGTTGATCACGAGGTCGTTGCCGATCAGCGGCAACGGAGTGTAGGGGGGCACGAAGGGTTCCTTTCACGGTCGTCCGAGGGGCGCGGGGGTGTTCCGGTCGTCCGGTGGAGGTGGCGGCTCTCCCGGCGGCCGGTGGCCGGCGTCCGTCGCGACGTGTGCGGATCGCAGCCAGAAGCGCTCGGCGTAAGGGAGTCGTGCTGCGGTGCCATGGGCCCGGACCCGGGCGAGGAGTGTCTCGCGCAGCCTGTCCGTCCCGTCGAAGAGTGCCTGCGCCTGGCTCGCGTACACCGCCGCGCCGGCCAGCCAGGTGTCGATCTCGGCCGACGTGAGCGGCGTGAAGCCCGCCGCCATGCCCTCGTGGTCGCGGTGGCGCAGGGGGTAGGGAAAGTCCTCGTACCAAGCCGTGTCCGGCCGCCCCAGCCGCTCCACGGCCTCCCTGACGAGCACGTGGTCCACGTGCCGGCCCGCTGCCAACGGCCCGTGCACTCGGGTCCCGGGCGGGCAACAGGAGCGCAGCGCCGCGCCCAACTCGTCGGCGAGAGGAGCGTCGTCGGCGTGCCGGGGGCCGCGGACGCGGAGTGCGGAGCTGTACCGGTAGCGGTCGCCCGAGGTGCGCAGGGCGGCGTCGGTGAAGCCGAGGGAGACGTGTGCGGCGCCGAGGAGCGTCAGCGCGGCCCGGTCCTCACGGCGCCGGAGGGCGGGCCGCGCGATCGAGCGCCAGGCGTCCCGGTCGTGCGTGGCGCCGGGCGTTTTGGCGTCGGCCGCGTCCCGGGCGGGCCGCGCGCCGTCTGTCGCCGGGGCGGCCGCTCGCGCGCCGTCGGCCCGCGCACCCCCGGCCCGTACGTCACCGGCCGGCACACCGTCGCCCCGCGCACCCGCGATCGCCGGGCCGTCGAAGACGGTGACGACGGTGACGGGGACGCCCCGGGCGACCCAGCGGGCCAGCCGCCCCCCGAGGGACCAGACCGCGTCGTCGGGATGCGGGGAGACCACGACGTGCGCGCCGGCGCCGTCCGCCCCGCTCACGGCGTGTCCACGAAACCGGGCGCCGGGGTGTCGGCCCGGACGGCGGCCACATAGCGCTCGGGGCTCCCGTCGGCGCCGAGCAGGGCGGACAGCGCGCGCACGGACGGCAGGGGGTGCAGAGCCGTGAAGCGCTCCATGTTCACACTGTGCTGTTCCCACCGGTCGCGCCGGACGTGGCTGAGGTGGATGCCCAGGGCCCGCGGTACGAGGTGGCGCCGCAGGCCCGCCTCGTGCAGCCGGAGACCGAACTCGAGGTCCTCGCAGCCCCACACCCGGCCGAAGCTCTCCTCGAAACCCCCCGCCTGGCACCAGGACTCCCTGCTCACCGCCGAGTTGGCGCCCACCAGCCCCAGCCACGGAGCGACGTCCGGCAGCGCGCCCCCGGCCATCGACTCGATCGCGCGCTCCAGCGCGTTGGTCATCGTGCGCCGCATGGGGCCGCGCTCGGCGCCCTCCTCGGGCGCGGTGTGCAGCGCGGCCCCGCTCTCCTGGACCTCGGCGAGCGGCGCGCTCCGCAGCCGACCCAGCAGCCTCCTCGCGGACGGGAGTTCACGCATCCGGCCGTGCAGGAAGCGGCCGGGCCGGGCCGCCTCGCCGTACGCGCGCAGGAAGCCCGGCCCCACCACCACATCGGCGTCGAGGAAGACGATCCAGGGTGCGCCGGCGGCCGCCGCGCCGGTGTTGCGCGCCGCGGCGCGCCCGCGTCCGGGACCGGCCACCGCGCGCACCGGCAGGAGCCCGCGCACCTCCTCCAGTACGGAGGTCAGGGCCCGGGAGTCCTCACCGCCGCGGTCGTTGTCGTCGACCACGACCACCTCGTGGGGCGGTGCGCCGGCCTGGGCTGCGAGGCAGGCGAGGGTGAGCCGCAGTTGCTCGTGGTCGCCCCGGGTGGGGACCACTACGGTCAGGGTCAAGGGGGCGGAAGGCGCGGGCGGAGACATCTGCGGTCGGCCTCTCCATCAGCGGGGCGAATGTGCGCTGCCCTTCGCATTTCCTCGTCCCTTCCCGAAGGGAGGAACCATGGGGCGTCACCGGAAATGAGAGGAGCCGAACGAGAAAAGGACAGACTTATGCCAAAGGCGCTCTCGTACGGCTTGCCACATGAGGCTCCACCACGGAAGCGAGGCAAGTCAACACTGCCTTCTTGATCGCATGGGATACCCGTGATCGATGTGGCCGGCGGAGGTCGTGGCCGGTTCATCGAACTGTTCCGGCCATACCGCAGAGCCCTCAATCGATATTCGGGCGCGGCGAGAACGGCGGCAGAAGAGCCCCTGTGCAGGGGCGTTCCGGCAAAGCAGACAAGGGGGAGGGGTATGCGGGTGCCGCAGTGGTGCGGCGCGCCTTTTGGACAGTCCCAAGATCCGAATCGGTGTCTCCGTGGAGGAGGGTATGCGTTCGGTGTTACGGTCACCCGGATCACCGACGGCCGTCTTGCCGCCGCCCTCTGTCGCAGGTGTTGTCCACAGTTGGAGACGACTGATGCCGCCTTCGCCGCATGCCCTCGTCATCGGTATAGACGGGGGGACTTTTGATGTCATCGATCCCCTGGCAGCCCGTGGGCTGCTGCCCAACATCGACCGCTTGCTGCGCTCCTCGGCCAGCAGCAGAACGACCTGCACCTGGCCGGCCCACACAGCCCCGGGATGGAGCACCTTCGTCACCGCGGGCCACCCCGGCAACCACGGCATCTACCAGTTCTACGACACCCAGGACCCCGCCTACGGAGCACGGCTGACCCGGGCCGGCGACCTGGGGCGTACCAACGCCTGGGACTGGCTGGCGGCGCAGGAGTACACCCTCGGGCTGGTCAACATCCCGATGTCCCACCCGCCGGCCGACCTGCCCGGCTACCAGATCACCTGGCCGCTCGAACGCACTCTGCGGCACTGCCGCCCCGACTCGCTGCTGCGCGAACTGGCGGCGGCCAAGGCCCATTTCCAGTCCGATCTCGCCACCATGTTCCGCGGTGACATGAGCTATCTGGAGCAGGCCGAACGAAATGTCGAGGCCCGGGTCCGTTCGGTGCGCCACCTCATGAACACCCGGCCCACCGACGTGGTCATGGTGGTCCTCACCGAGGCGGACCGCGTCGGACATCACTACTGGCACTACGAGGACACGACGCACCCCCGCCACGAGAAGGCTCCCGCGGGCTCCGGCTGGGACCGGGCCAACACTCGGGTCCACCGGGCCATCGACACCGCGGTCGGCGAACTGCTCTCCCTGGTGGACGAGGACACGGTGGTCACGCTCGTCTCCGACCACGGCCTCGGCCAGGGCGCGCACGCCCTCGCCGTGCACCAGCTGCTGGAGGAGGCCGGCCTGCTCGCGACCGAGCCGGGCGACGAACCCGCGGCCGGCGAGGCCCGCTGGTTCGCCGACGGCGGCCGGCGTGTCGACTTCGCCCGCACCGCGGTCTACATGCCGGTCCCCGGAAGCTACGGGCTCAACCTCAACCTCCGGGCGAGGCAGGCCCGGGGCAAGGTCGCCCCGAGGGACCGGGACCGCGTCACGGCCGAGGTCGTCGACCTTCTCGGCGGCCTCAGGGGACCCACCGGCGACCCGGTGTTCCAGGCCGTCCTGCCGAGCGCGGAGGCCTATCCGGGACAGCAGCGCGGCCGGGCCCCCGACCTGCTCATGGTGCCCGCGGACGAGTCCGTCCTGCCGGTCACCGACCTCACCGGCGACCTGTGGGCGCCCAGCGCGCAGACGGGCCTGCACCGGCACCAGGGGATCTGGGCGCAGCGCTCGCCGCGGGTGCGCCCCGGCCGCACCCCGGGCACGGTGCCGCTCGTGGACGCCCTGCCCACCCTGCTGATGGACCTGGGTGCCTCCTGGCCCTCGGACATCGACGGGAGCCCCCGGACGGAGATCTTCACCGAGGACCTCCCGGTTCCCGCCCCCGATCCCCGGGTGACGGCCCGCAACGAGAGGGTGCCCGAGGCCGAGCCGGCCGGGGACACCGCGGACGAAGACGACTACACGAGCAGCCGACTCCGTGAGATGGGATACCTCTGAGTCGCCGCGACACCGAGGAAGGGAAGACGATCATGGAGGAGACCGGGGCGATCAAGGCTCGGCTGCGCAAGGTGCTGGTGGACTCCCTCGAACTGTCGATCGCGCCGTCCGAGGTGCCCGACCGGGGGCTCGTGGAGGCGTTGGGGCTGGATTCCATCAACACCATCGAGTTCCTCATCTGGGTGGAGAGCGAGTTCGGCGTGGAGATCGACGACGAGGACCTGTCGATCAAGCTGATCGACGACCTCGACCTCCTCGCCGACTACGTCAAGAGCCGGATGAAGCAGGACGAGTCCCTGGCTGAACAGCCCGGTTGAGCATCGAATGCCCGCTACCGCCCGAGCCGTTCCCCCACGGGCCGAGCCACCGCAGACCCGGCTCGACCCCGAGCACGATGCCGGCGAGGACGGAGCGGGCGCCGCCCCCAAGGAGGGCTGATGATCGAAGACATCACCATCGGTCGGGCCACCGCCCGGAAAAAACCCGGCGAGTTCGAGCTGACTCTGGATTCCCGCATCACCGACCCCGCGTCCTTCAAGGTCAGCTTCCTGATCCTGCTGGACGGCGACCTCGTGATGTCGCCGGAGCACCTCGGGGTGGCGTACATGGTGAGTGTCCTGCGCACCGCGGGCTTCACCGCCGAGATCCGCGAGGTGGAGCACGGTGACCAGGCGCACGCCTCCGTCGTCGCCCATCTGCGCGAGTACCAGCCCGACCTGGTGTGCTTCACCCTGATGAGCCTCAACCTGTCCAGCTGCCTCAGCCTCTGCCGGCAGCTGCGCGAGGCCTGTCCCGACACCCCGATCGCCTGCGGGGGCCCGGCCGGGACCTTCGCCGGCCTCGAGGTCCTGCGCAACAACCCCTACGCGGACATCGTCGCCGTCGGCGAGGGCGAGCCCACCATCCTCGACCTGGTCCAGCGGCTGTACCTGAAGGAATCCCTCGCCGACTGCCCCGGGGTCTGCTACCGCGACGCCGACGGCGAGCTGCGGCAGAATCCCGCACGCCCCCTGATCCACGACCTGGAGGCGCTGCCCTTTCCCGCCCGGGACCAGCTCAGCCAGCACGGCGACAAGCTGGAGTACGTACGGGTCAGCACCAGCCGGGGCTGCGTCGCCAACTGCACCTTCTGCTCGGCCCCCCATCTGAAGAACCGGGTGCAGGCGGGCAAGGCGTGGCGCGGGCGCGGCCCGGAGCAGATCGTGGAGGAGGTGGCGCAGATCGTCGAACGCCACCAGTTCCGCACCTTCGACTTCGTCGACTCCACCTTCGAGGACCCCGACGGCGGCCGGGTCGGCAAGAAACGGGCGGGCGCGATAGCCCAGGGCATCCTCGACCGGGGCCTCGACATCTACTACAACGTCTGCATGCGGGCGGAGAACTGGCACGACACCCCCGAGGACCACGCCCTGCTCGACCTGCTCACCCGCTCCGGCCTGGAGAAGGTGAACGTCGGCATCGAGTCCGGCACGGCCGAGGAGCTCCTGCTGTGGGAGAAGCGCGCCACGGTCGAGGACAACGTCACCATCATCCGCATGCTCCGCGAGCACGGCATCTACCTGGCGATGGGCTTCCTCCCCTTCCACCCGTACGCCACCGTGGAGACCCTCATCGCCAACGCCCGGTTCCTGCGGGACAACGCCGGGCACAACCTGCGCCGGATGACCGAACGGCTGGAGATCTACCCCGGTACCTCCATCGTCCGCCGCATGGAGGGCGACGGCCTGCTGTCGCCGACGTACCAGGAGGACCTGGACCCCTACGGCTACGAGTTCGCGGACGAACGGGTCGGAAAGCTCGCCCGGCACTTCGCCCGGCTCTACAACAACGAGGACTACCACCACCACGGGGTGATCACCGATCAGTCGGCGGTCTTCGAGTTCGAGACGTACAACGTCGTGCTGCAGACCTTCATCTCGCGACTGCAACGCCGCTTCGCCCCGCTCGCGGGCGTCAACGAGGTGATGGAGGGCTTCAAGGACACCGTCCACGAAGTACGCCAGGAGATGGGCCAGTTCAACTACAGCTTCTTCATGTCGAATCTGGAAGCCGTGATGAACGACGCCCTCGACACCGAGAAGCAGGCCCGCCAGGTGGTCGAGGTGGAGGAGTACTTCCGCGACCGGCTCGACCGGCTGCGCTCGGAGCAGCTGCGGGTCGGCAAGCGTCTCGCCAGGCTGGGGGCCAGGGTCACGGAGATCAGCTCCACCCTGCCGCCCGTCCGGCCCGGCGGCCTGCCCCGCAACTACACCGGGGAGGGGTCCGGTGCCACCTGGTGAACGTCCGGCGGCCGAGGAGAACCGGATCGCGGTGTGCAGCCTCAGCAGCCGGGAGCTGCTGGAGCCGCTCTCGGTACTGCCGGGCGTGGCACTGGCCGGGACACTGATGACCGCCAACCTCGGCATCGAGGAGCTGGTGCGCACCCTGGCGTGCCGGCCCGCGATCCGGATACTGGTCGTCTGCGGCCGCGAATCGCCGCGCTTCCACGCGGGACAGAGCCTGCTGGCCCTCTTCCGCGGGGGCGTGGACGCCGGCTGCCGACGCATCCGAGGCGCCGCCGGCTACCTCCCGGTACTGCCCACCGTCTCGCTGGCCGATGTGGAGCGGGTGCGCTCACGGGTGGAGCCGGTGGACGCGCTGGGAGAGTGCGACCCCTCGGTGCTGCGCGAGCTGGTGGCGAAGCTGAGCCCGCGCGAGCGCCCCGGCGCGGGCCCGGCCCTCCCGGAGCGGGCCGCCGCACGGACACCGGAGCCCGCGCACGGCGACGGGAGCGGATTCCGGCGGCTGCGGGCGGGCGGGAGGCGGACCGGCATCAGCGGCTCGCTGGACGGCTTCGTGGTCATCAGCCTCGACCACCGGGCCCGGCGCATCGTCCTGCGCCACTACGACAACGACCTCACGCCCCGGCACGAGATGACCGGGGTCCGGGCCGAGTCCATGCTGCTCGGCCTGCTGGACGCCGGGGTGATCACCGAGCCCTCGCACGCCGGCTACCTCGGCGGTGAACTGACCAAGGCCGAGACCGCCCTGCGGCTGGGGCTCCACTACGACCAGGACCTGCCCCTGCGCGCACCGCGAGCCTCGGTGGGCGGGGTGCGGCCGGTCCGCGCACGAAAGGAGACACGGGCCATCAGTGAAGCGCGGAAGAATCAGCTGAGCCTGGCGGAGTTCCTCTCCGCCGTCGTCAACGGGCTCGGGGCACAGGGCACGGAACTCGACCCGCACGTGCCGCTGGGCGTCCAGCTGTCCGTGGACTCCGCCCGCATGATCGAGCTGGCCATCGTGCTGGAGGAGGAGCTGGGCCTGGACCTGCCCTCCGACGTCGATCTGCGCCGCTCCAGCCCCATGGAGCTGTACGGCGCGTTCGCCGCCTGAGCGCCGGGCGGGGCCCCACCCGCGCCCGTACGGGGGGCGGGTGAGCGGCCCCTCACGCGGGCCAGACGCGCAACTCCTCCTTGACGATCCGCGCGGTGACAGCGCCGTTCGGCCCGGGACTCCAGGCGTCGGGCCCCAGCAGCCGCACGGTGAACGCGTCCGGTGAGAGCCGCAGCCAGGAGGCCGCGACGCCCGTGTGGCCGGTGCGTCCGCCCGAGGGCAGATCCTCGGCGAGCAGCACCGTGACCGGACAGGGCAGCGCGCCGGCGTCCACGTCCGCCAGGACGGCCTCGGTGAACCCGTCGCACCCGGTCGGTTCCGCGAACGGGCCGGGGCAGAGCAGCAGATGGGCCGGCGGCGGCCCGATCCGCGCCGCGCGCACGGCGCGGGCGAGGACGGCGGCACCCGCCCCCGGCGCCCCGCTCGCCATCGCGAGCAGCGCCCAGGCCAGGGCAGGGGTTTCGGTCGCCGAGGGAGCGAGCGGGTTGCCGGGATCGGCCGTCACCACGGTCAGTTCGGGCGCGAACTCCCGCAGCAGCGGGCCGCCGACGACACCCGCCGGGTCGGCCACCAGGAGCCGCAGCACGGGACGCGGCCCCGGGGCCTGGAGGATCTGGCGCGTGTCGAAGGGGGCGGTGCTCATGACAGTCCGTCCGTGAGCCCGAGCGAGAAGTAGTTCTCGAAGCCCAGCAGCCTGCGCATCCGGGGCCCGCTGCGCTCGGCGACCTCCGGCTTCAGGCCGTTGAAGAAGTTCTGCTGCTGACGCACGTACCCGCGGCAGTAGTAGTTGAGGATGCCGTGCCGCGCCCGCCCGGTGACGTTGGCCCCGGTCTGGTGCCACAGCCGCCCGTCGAAGATCATGACACTGCCGGCCGGGCCGCAGACCGGAACCGTCTCGACGTCCCCCTCGCCCCGGTCGTAGTCCGGCTGGCGGCCCAGGAGATGACTGCCCGGCACCACGCGGGTGGCGCCGTTCTCCTCCGTGAAGTCGTCGAGCATCCACATGCTGTTGGCCACGAGTGCGTACGGGGGCCAGGGTGGCCGGGCGAACGTCTGGTCGGCGTGCACGTTCATCGGGGAACCGCCGGGGCCCGCGATGTTCGCGTGGGTGCTGGAGAGCAGGAAATTGAAGCCCAGCACTTCCTCCATCACGTCGAGCGTCGAGGGTTCCTGCACACAGTGCTCGAACTCTTCGCCCTTGTTCAGAAGGCTGAAGACCCGCTGGTTTCCACCGTCGTAGAGAAAGGCGGTGCCGTCCTCGCGCTCCTGTTCCGCCACTTCGGTGAGACGGGTGCTGAGCAGTTTGAACTCTGTCCTGGACAGGGGGGATTCAAGAATGCAATAACCGAATTCCTGAAGATCCCTTATGGCCTTCTGCTTGCTTCCTGTGACGGTCGCATACATGCGGCAACTTTATCAGCACGCGTCATAGGGGCGGAAGAAGGGAAACGGCCAGGGGAAAAGCGCTCAGGGAATCAGGACGTCGGCCAGCCGGTCCACTTGGGACAGGTGGGCCGCCGTCGGGTGGAACACCACCTCGTCGAAGCCGGCGGCGGCGAGCGCCGTGACCTGCTCGCGCACCTGTTCCGGTGTACGGGGTGTCTTGGCCACGAAGGCGTCCGCCTCGTCCCCGAGGACGCCGAAGTACTCCCGTACGAAACCGGCGGCCTCGCGCGCCACCTCCTCGCCCAGCCAGAACCGGGACAGCGCGACCAGTCGCGGCCGGCCCTCCCGGCCCGCGGCCGCCCACGCCTCGCGCACCTGCTCGGCGGCGGGCGCGATCCGGTCGGGTGTCAGCCCCGGCGCGGTCCAGCCCTCCGCCCAGCGCACGGTGCGCCGTACCGCGGCGGCGCTGAGCCCTCCGATGAGCAAGGGCGGTACGGGGGCGGGAAGGCTGCCCGGGTCGTGGTGCTCCCGCAGCCGTGCCAGCTCCGCCAACTGCCGGTCGAAGGCCGCGCCCCGGGACCCGAAGTCGCGCCGCGCCGCCTCGAAGTCGTCCGCGCGCACCCCCGGGCCGAGCCCCAGCAGGAAGCGGCCGCCCGCGAGCGAGGACACCGTCGCCGCCTCCTTGGCGAGCACCGCCGCCGTGGTGAGGGGAGCCACCAGGATGTTGGTCGTCAGCGTGATCCGCGAGGTCACCGCGGCGGCCGCGGCCAGCACCGCCAGCGGCTCGTGCCCGGGGTAGCACAGGCGCTGGGTCGCGGCGACGGTGGAGAAGCCCCGGCTCTCGGCCCGGACGGCCCAGTCGATCTGGAGCCTCCCGGAGGCCCCGGGGACGGTGTTGGGGAACGCGATACCGATCTTCATGGGTGGACTCCGCGGCGGGGGAGAGGGGGCGTGGGCGGGGGCATCACAGCCCCAGCAGCCGGTAGGGGGGCACGGCGGGCGCCGCCGGCCCGTACGAGGCATCGGTGACGGACTGGCGGCGGCGGTAGCCGTCGAGTTCGTTGGTCAGCCGTTCCCAGACGGCATCGGCCGAGGTGCCGTCCTCGGGCGGGAGTTCGAGGTCGACCAGCCGGTAGTCGTTCACCCACACCTGCTCGGCGCGCAGGGCCTCGGCGACCGAGTGCGCGTGCCCCGGGTCGGCCGACCAGACGCCGGCGCTCAGCCCGTACCGCGTCCCGTTCGCGATGCGCACGGCCTCCGCGTCGTCGCCGGCCCTGATCACCGACAGGACGGGCCCGAAGATCTCCTCCTGGGCCACCGTGCTGTCGGGGGCGACCCCGCTCAGGACGGTCGGCAGGAAAAAGGCGCCCGGGTCCAGGCCCTCGGGCAGGTCGCCGGCGTCCGGGGGGCTGCCTCCGCACACCACTTCCGCCCCTTGCGACACACCGACCCGGACGAAGTGCTGGGCGGTGCGGGCCTGGTTGCGCGAGACCAGTGGGCCGAGATCCGTCTCCAGGCTCAGCGGGTCGCCCAGACGCAGCCGCCCGGCCAGCCCGCGCACCCGCTCCACGAAGTCCTCGTACACGTCCGTGTGGACCACCGCGCGTGAACCGGCCCTGCAGATCTGCCCGTTGTGCAGGAAGATGCTCCAGGCCGCCCCTGCGGCCGCCTGATCGAGGTCCGCGTCCCGGAGCACCACGTTCGGGGACTTGCCGCCCAGGTCCAGCCGGGGCGCGGCCCCCGTGCCCGAGACGCCGAGCCGGACGCTCTCGCCCACCGCGTCCGAGCCGGTGAAGGCCACCAGGTCCACGCCCGGAGCCCGCACCAGACTGTCCCCGGTCGTGCCACCGGGCCCGGTGACCACGTTCACCACGCCGGGCGGCAGCCCGCACTCGTGCAGCAGCCGGACCAGTTCGAGCGCGGTGACCGAGGTGAACGAAGCCGGTTTGACCACACAGGTGTTGCCCGCCGCGATGGCGGGCGCGATGCGCCACGCGGACAGCAGCAGCGGCAGGTTCCACGGGACGATCGCGGCCACCACGCCCAGCGGATGCCAGCGCAGATACCGCGCGTCCGCTCCGCCGCCGGCCCCGCTGTGTCCCTGGGCCAGCCGTTCGGGCAGCCGCTCGGCCCACCAGGCGCTCCAGGCGAAGGCCGCGCGGGCGCCGGGGACGTCCGCGCCCAGTGCCTTGCGCAGCGTCGTGCCGTTGTCGCGCACCTCCAGTTCGGCCAGGCGCCCGGACTCCTCGGTGAGGCGTTCGGCGACCCGTCGCAGCACCGCCGCCCGCTCCCGGGGCTCCATCCGGGGCCAGGGGCCCTCGTCGAACGCCCGGCGCGCGGCGGCCACCGCCTCGTGCACGTCACTCTCGCCGCAGCGTGGCACGTCGGCGAGGTGGCACCGGGTGGCCGGCTCGAACGACCGGAAGGTCGCGCCGTCGGACGCCTGCGCCGGCCGGCCGTCCACGTACCTCGGGAAGTGCTCGGCCATCGGGCCCTCCTGGTCCAGTTCGATCATGGTCGCCGGATCCGGCTCACGCTGCCCGCCCGCCGGGCGGCCGCCTTCGCGACGCGGCGGGCAGGTCACTCCCGAAGGGCACGACCGGCCGTCGGCCCCCGGTCGAGGAACTCGTCGACGGTCAGGGTGCGGACCTCGATCCGCCCCCGCGCCTCCTCCCCGGGCACGGCCACCGCCGCGAGGTAGGGCGCCGCCACCCCGGTCAGGTCCCGCACACGCCACGAGCGCCCGTCGCCGCCCAGGGTGGTGACGTCGCAGGGCCACTCCCGTGCCGTCGGGCACACGGGCGTGCGCAGCCCCTGGACGAGGCGCCCGCCCCACGCCTTGACGCTCGCCTCCTTGCGCACCCACAGCCGGAAGAACAGCTCCGGCGCCGTGCGTACGGGGCGGGCCGCCACCGCCGCCGCCTCCTCGGCCGGGAAGTACCGCCGCGCGATCTTCGCGGCGGCCACCGGCCGCACCCGCTCCACGTCCGCCCCCACCGCGCTGCCCCACGTCACCGCGAGCAGGGTCAGCCCCGCGGTGTGCGAGAGGCTGAAGGCCGGCCGGGCACCGGGCCCCTGCCCGAGCAGCTCGGGCTTGCCCTCACCGCGTACGGCGAAGCGCAGCGCGGTCGGGGCCACCCCGGTCAGCGCGCCCAGACAGCGCGCCAGCACGGCGTGGCTGAGGGCGAACTCGTCCCGGTCCGCGGCCGACCGCAGCCGGGCCATCCGCTCCCGGTCCTGGGCCGGCAGCAGCTCCCGGGCGTGGGCCGTCACCCGGGCCGTGGCCTCGGTGGACACGCACCACAGGAGCACGCGGGCGGGCGCCGCGGTCATGCCGGGGCGCGGAGCAGGACGGGCAGCTCGGTGACGCCGAGCGGCAGCAGCCGGGAGGTGTGCTCCACGTCCTCGGCCGGGACCGCGAGCCGGGCACCGGGGTACGCGGCGAGCAGCCGCCCGATGCCGGTGGCGAGCTGGACGGTGGCGAGGTCGGCCGCCGGGCACTGGTGCGGCCCGGCGCCGAAGGCGAGCGTCGGCGTCCGCGCACGGTCCACCAGGAGCTGATCGGGCCGCTCCACGAGACGCGGGTCGCGGCAGGCGGCCGAGACCAGGGGGAGCACCGGGCTGCCCGCCGGCACGGTGCGCCCGGACAGCTCCACGTCCCGCGTGGCCAGCCGCAGCAGGCCGTCGTTGCTCGACGGGTAGAACCGCAGCAACTCCACGACGGCGCCGGGCACCAGCTCGGGCTGTGCCACCAGCCGGTCCCGGAACCCGGGCGTGGTGAGCACCCCGTACAGGTGACGCGCCAGCAGGTCGCGGATGCCGATGTAGCCGGAGATGACGAGTCCGTGCAGCAGCGTGACCCGTTGGGCCTCGGTGAGCGCTCCGCCGCCCGCCTCCGGGTCGTCGTGGCCGAGCAGCACGGTGGCGACGTCGTCGCCCGGTTCCCGGTCGCGCTCCTTGAGCAGCGTGGTGAAGGCGTCCCCGAGCCGGTCCCGGCAGGCGGCGGCCTCCGGGCTCTCGGCGCCCCCGGACATCAGCAGCGTCTCGACGTCACCGGTGACGCGCTGCCACCGCGCTCCCTCGAAACCCAGCAGCTCGACGACGACGCGGCCGGCGAACGGCGCGGTGTAGGAGCTCACGAGGTCCACCGGGCCCGGCTCGTCGCCCAGCCCGGACAGCAGCTCCCCGGCGATCGCCTCGATGCGCGGGCGCCAGCGCGCCACCCGGCCGGGGCCGAACGCCGAGACGACCGGACTGCGCAGGACGGTGTGCTGCGGCGGGTCGAGGTCGACGATCCCGGTGCCCTGCCCCCGGCCGAAGCCCTTGCCGGGCAGGACCGCCGCCGCGTACCGGCTGAAGACCGGGTCGGTCAGTACGGTCCGTACGTCGCTGTCCCGGGTGACGAGATACAGCTCGCCCCCGTCGGCCAGGCGTACCCGGGAGACGGGGTCCTCGGCGAGCAGCCGGCCGTACTGGGGCGGGACGGTGCCGCCCGGGCCCGCGGGATAGGGGAAGACGTCGCCCGCTGCCGCGCTCACCGGCCCGCCCCTCGCGGGTAGGCGGTGAGCTTGCGCACGGACGGTGCCACCGGCTCGAACGGGAAGTCCTGGGCCAGCACCCGGTTGTCGAGCTGGTGCTCCACCACGATGGTGCCGGCGCCGTAGTCCTCGGCGATCTGCTCCACGTCCTCGGCGGTCACCAGGCCGGTCGGCCGGCCCAGCAGGGTGGCGATGCCCTGGGCGGGGGCCAGGATCTCCAGCGCGAAGCCGCGGGCCAGGTGCTGGCGGTGCGTGTGCGAGGCCACGATGAGGAAGTCCTCGTCGTTGTCGAAGAGGAAGTGGCACAGGGCGCGGGCCTGGAGGAAGCGCCGGGGCCGCTCGGTGTAGCGACGGCTGGAGACCAGGACCGGGCCGGCCGCCGCGTTCCGGCTGCCGTACGCCACGAGCCCGCGGTCGACGTAGGGCACCGGCTCCGTGTAGTACGTGAGCAGGGTGTCGGGGTCGAAGCGCTCGGTGTCCGCCACTTTGGCCCAGGCGCGGACCCGGTGGGCCAGTTCGTAGCCCAGCTGCCAGGGGTTCTCCAGGCGGTCCGGGTCGTAGAACAGCTCACGCACGTCCGCGCAGATGTCCCGCAGTTCCGCGATCGCCGAGTCGGCGGGACGGCCGGGCGGCGGGTCGCCGGCGACCCGCCGGGCCCGCTCGATCCACTGGAGCTGGTCGGTGATCCGGTCCGGGTGGACGGAGTTGAAGAAGTCGAGGCCCATCACCTCGGGCAGCTCCCCGCGGGCCCGTGCGATGGCCTGTGCGTAGGGGGCGGACTCCGTGTACGGATCGAGTCCGAGGCGGGCGGCGCAGCGGCAGAACTCCGCCTCCTCCTCGCCGGTGGCCCGGATCGCGGCCCACTCCTGCTGCAGCGGGGTGCCGCTGACCTCACGTTCGACCAGCCGGGCGACGACGGCGTCGACGAAGCCGTGCAGCGTCTCGGCGAGGGACGCGCTGCCGACGACGGCGTTGCCCCGGCCCAGGAAGCGGGTGCCCTCGCGCGGGTCCGGGCCGCCGTCGGGCATCCACACGATCCGGGTCTGGTGGCCCTCGGGCACGAACAGCACGTCGGGCCAGCGGAAGCCGTCGCAGGCGGCGCGCAGGATGTGCCGCCGGGAACGCGACCACCAGGAGCCGCGGGAGTCGCCGACGCCGTTGCGGTAGGCGAAGCGCAGCTGCGAGATCTGTGTCCCGGGACGCGCGTCGGCCAGCAGCGACCACCAGTTGAAGGCGATCCACTCGGCGAGCGGGTACAGCGAGCCCACCGTGTACGGCCTGATGGTGCCGGCCCGCGGGTCCTCCACCGTCGTCAGTGGCGGAAGGTCACCGATGGACATCTCCAGGTCGGCCCAGGTGGCGCCGAGTTCGCCCTCGGTCCCGGCGGGCGGCGGCTGCCATTTCCAGCTGAGGGTCAGGTCGGGAAGTGTGCTCACGCGATGCCCTCCGGCCATTCGCTCGGGTGCAGGGTGTAGCCGGTGTACTCGCCGGGCGCCCGCCCGGTCAGCCGGAACTCGTGGACCACGTCGCCGTCCCGGTGCCACGCGTACCGGGGAAAGCCGTGGGCCCAGGGGTGCCCGATCCGTCCCTCCGCCAGCGCGGCGCGCAGCAGCTCGGCGGGAGCCTGCTCCTGCGGCCCCTCCCAGGAGAGCGCGTCCGGGGTGGCGGGCCGCCACTCGGTGAACCGCGCCGTGTCGGCCAGCTCCCGCCGGTTCGTCCCCGCGCCCGGCTCGGCCACGGACCTGCGCTGTTCACGCCGTCGTTCTGGCGCTCGTACCTCGGGCACGTCAGACCTCCACAGAATGTGAGAGTGCGGAAACGGAAGGGAAGGCGGGGCGGGCGCGGCGACGAAGGTGACGGCCGGCGCAGTCGCGGTGGCGGGGGGAGACAGGGCGCGAACGGTGACGGAAGGGCGTGGTCAGGCGGGTGTCCCGAGCGCGCGGCCCGGCCAGCCCTCGGGGGTGGCACGTCCGTGCAGCCGGCTCAGGGTGACCGGAATGTCGACCGGCGAGGCCACGGCCGCGTCGGCGTGGCCGGCGGCGAAGCCGGGGCCGAGGCCGGCCCAGAACGACTCGCGGCGGTGCCAGCCGCTCTGCCAGGTCCGGTGCACATGGGTGGCCCAGCGGGGGTCGCCCAGCGGGAGGTAGCGCCAGTCCGCCGGCTCCATGATCAGGTCGGGGGCACCGGCCGTGGCGGTGCCCGGGTACACCTCCTCGCGGGTGTGCACCGCGGCGAAGAAGGGGAGCCCGGTCCGGGGGTTGAGGGTCTCCATGAGCGCCGTGACGACCTCGGCGCGCACCCGCTCGTAGTCCTGCTTGCGGACCGTGCCGTGCTTGTAGCGGCCGCGGACGTTGATGTTCATCCCGTGCGTGCCCTGCACCGCCTCGAAGGCCGTCGTGCGCGCCCAGTCGATGCCCCCGTCCGGGGTCTTGGCCAGCAGACCGGCCCGTTCGAGGTCGTCGTTGATGGAGCAGTAGTCGCGCAGCGGCCCGAATCCGATCTCGGAGAAGGCCAGCACGTCCGTGTGGTCGTCGGCCAGCGCGAGGGCGTCCTGGATGACCTGGTCGTTCGTGCGGTACGCGGCGAACACCGCGCTCTCCTGCTCGTGTTCGGGCCCGTGCTCCAGTTCCTGCCAGTAGATGTGCGAGGTGCGGTCGATGCTGGTGAGGTTGACGATCACCACGTTCGACTCGGGGAGCAGCGCGAGGGCCGCCTTGCCCCGCTGACGGTCCGCCTCCAGCAGGTGTGGCAGCAGCTGTTCGCGGGGCTGGCCGGTCCAGAAGATCGAGACGTCGTGGACCGGGCGGATGCCCTCCTTGGCCAGCCGGCGCTGAAGGTCGCGCGGGTGGCAGGCGTGCAGGGTCGCACGCATCGGATAGCTGATCACCGCCCCGTCCATCGGCTCGACGGGATGGGTGCCGAACAGGCCGATGGAGGCGAAGCGCAGACCCGCGAAGGACTCCTGCTGCCACAGCAGCGGATGCCGGCGGTCGGCGGAACCGAGCACCTGCGGCGCGTACTCGGGATCGTGGCAGGTCCAGTAGGAGAAGTAGCCGTGGTCGGCGGCCCGTTGACCGGTGAGGACGCTCAACAGGCCCGGGGGTTCGTAGGGGGTTCCCTCGGCGGAGACCGCTCCGTGGGAACCCTCGGCACGGAGCCGGGCGTATCCGGGCAGGAGACCGGCGGCACACCAGCGATCCAGCAGTGCGGGTGCCGCGCCCTCCGTGATGATGACGATCGTACGTTGCTGCTTTGTCACCCAGCACTCCCTCGTCCGGCGGTCCAGGGGATACAGGCATGCCATGTACGGGATGTCGGTGGTGCGTTGTGTTCCGGGCGGCGCGGCAGAGGAGGTCCGCGGGACGCGGGGACCCCGCCGATAGCACGGTGTGACCGTACATGCTCCGGATTTATCCTGCTTGCCTCTGGATGATGATGACCGAAAGCAGTGGGGAGGACACGGGCCGAACGGAGCTTGAACGGGAGGGGCGGCGCGGCGCACCACCTCCGGTTCCGGTGGCCGCGCCGGTGTCCGGGCCGGAGCGCGACGGACGGGGGCCTCGGCCGGGCGGTGACGGCATTTCGGACAACCGCCCGTGGAGGGGTGCCCCCGTTCTTGACAGTGCGCGACGCCGGTTGATTAGAGTTGCGCACCGCTCCGGCTTCCTGAACTCCTTCTTCTCAGAGATCCGTTACGACGTCTGTCGCTTCTCAGAGCGCTTCTCGCACCCGTTCCGTTTCAGCTCGTCCGCTGACGAGCGAGGCACACGTGCCACGCGGGGCGGGGTCCGCCGCTGCTTGTTCTTCCATCACCGGGCCAGGGCTCTGGCAGGTCTCGGTCGATGTCCCCCGATGGAATCGATGTCCCCCAAGGGAAAGGACGCGATATGTCCGTGCTGGGCCTCGGCGGATCAGGTCACGACTGGGCGGCGTGCGCCACCGACGGCGAGCGTCTCGTCGCGGTCGACGAGGAACGCCTGATGCGCAGCAAGTACGGTCTGGGCGCCGACCTGCTGGCCGGCGTCAGCCGCCGGGCGTGCCTGGAACAGATGGACACCACCGCGGCCGATGTGGAGCACGTGGTCGCCTGCGAACTGGTGCCGCGCCCCTTCTACCACTCCTTCCGCCGCCGGGTGCGGGTGATCAACCACCATCTCGCCCATGCCTACAGCGCGTTCGGCGCCTCGGGCATGACCCGCGCCGCCGTGCTGGTGTGCGACAACTCCGGCAGTCTGACCACCGGGGACAAGACCGGAGCCGGTGCCCGCGAGGCCGAGACCATCAGTTCGTACGTGGCCGACGAGGACGGTATCCGGCTGGTCGACCGCGTCAGCGGCACCCACCTCGTGGACGCGGGCTCGGAGAGCGCTTACTACCAGCCCGGCGAGACCGACAACTCGCTCGGCCACTTCTACCGCACCGCGAGCATCGCCATCGGCCTCGCCTACACGGGTCCCAAGACCCGGTTCCCGGTCAGCGAGGACGGCAAGACGATGGGGCTCGCCCCCTACGGCGACGAGCGTTTCGTCGACGAACTGTCGGAACTGGTCACGCTGTTGCCCGAGGGCAGGGTCAGCATCTCGGCGAGCAAGACCACGCACGTCCTCTCCCGGCTCGCCGAGGGCGCCGACTTCGACACGAAGGCGGCGATCGCCCGGGCGGCCCAGGAGGTGCTGGAACACGCCCTGGTGCACTGCGCCCGGGCCCTGTACGAGCGGACCGGTCTGACCGACCTGTGCCTGGCCGGGGGAGTGGCCCTCAACAGCGTCGCCAACGGCCGCATCCTCAAGGAGACTCCCTTCGAGCGGATCTTCGTGGTCCCCGCCGCCGGCGACAACGGCATCAGCCTCGGCTGCGCCTACTACGGGCTGCACGAACTCGAAGGCGTGCCCATGGACCGCCTGCCGGCCTTGCGCGACGCCTATCTGGGCCCCGAGTACCCGCGCGCCCGGGCCCAGCGGGCCGTCGCCGACTCCGGGCTGCCCGCCCGCACCCCCGAGGACCTGCCCGGGACGGTCGCCGGGCTGCTGGCGGACGGCAAGATCGTGGGCTGGTGGGACGGCCGCAGCGAGTTCGGGCCCCGGGCGCTGGGCCACCGCAGCATCTTCGCCGCCCCCTTCCCGGCCTCCGTGCGCGACCACCTCAACGATCACGTCAAGTTCCGCGAGTGGTTCCGCCCGTACGCCCCCGTCATCCGCGCCGAGCGCAGCGCGGAGTTCTTCGACCTCGGCCAGCCCTCCCCGTACATGCTCATCGTCACGAAGGTGACCCGGCCCGACGCCATCCCCTCCGCCACCCACGTGGACGGCACGGCCCGGCACCAGACGCTGGAGGAGCACCAGAATCCTTCCGTCCACCGCCTGTTGGGCGAGTTCGAGCGGCTCACCGGCTGTCCGGTGATCCTCAACACCTCCTTCAACGTGGCCGGCCAGCCCATCGTCGAGACCCCCGAAGAGGCGGTCGAGGCCTTCGCGTCCATGAACCTGGACCACCTCGTGGTCGGCGACCAACTGGTGAGCAAGGGCTGAGCGGAGAGGCCGCCTCCATGTCCGTACTGGTCGTCGGCGGCGGACCGGCGGGGCTGTCGGCCGCTCTGTTCCTGGCCCGCGCCGGCGTCCCGGTCGTCCTCCTCGACCGCAGGGCCGGCACGTCCACCCTGCCCCGCGCCACGCACGTCACCCGGCGCACTGCCGAACTGCTGCGCGAGGCCGGACTGCAGGACGCGGTCGCCGAGGCCGGTTTCGAGGTCGTCACGGGCCACGACCCGCGCGTCGACACCGAGCCCGAGCGCGTGCTGCCCCGCACGGTGGTCGCCGTCCGCTCGCTCAGCGAGCTGGACGGCGCCCAGGTGCTGGAGACCGGCGCGGAGGAACTCGCGATCCCCGGCCCCTGCCCGCCCTACTGGTGCGGTCAGGACCGCATGGAGCCGCTGCTGCGCGAGGCCGCCGTACGGGAGGGCGCGGACGTGCGCTTCGGTCACGAACTCACCGGCCTGACGGTCCGTGAGGACGAGGTGCTGGCCCGGGTGCGCCGCCCGGACGGGGGGACGGACACGCTCGGTGCCCGCTACCTGATCGCCGCCGATGGGGCACACGGCACGATCGCGGACCGGGTCGGCATCGCCGACACGGGGCTGGGCACGGTCGCCTCCCGCACCAGCATCTTCTTCCGGGCGGACCTCAGCCGCCTGGTCAAGGGCCGCCGGTTCTTCATGAGCATGATCGAGAATCCGGAGTTCACCGGGGCGGTCATGCAGCTCAACGGCGCACACACCTGGGCGGCCGCCGTGGAGAGCCGGGCCGTCGGCGAGGGCCCCCCGGACCCGGGTCGGTGCCTGAGCCTGGTGCGCGCCGCGATCGGCGACCCGGGGGTGGCCGCGGACCTCACCGGGACCCTGCGCTGGCAGGCCCGGCACAAGATCGCCGAATGCTACCGTCGCGGCCCCGTCTTCCTCGTCGGGGACTCCGCCCACCTGCACCCCCCGGCCGGCGGCTACGGCTCCAACATGGGGATGCAGGACGCCCACAACCTGGCCTGGAAGATCGCGGCCGTGCTGCGCGGCTGGGCCGCCCCCGGCCTCCTGGACACCTACGACACCGAACGGCGACCGGTCGGCTTCGCCACCGCCCAGCAGACCCTCCTCCTCGACGGGGTGCCCTCCGAACGGCTCGACGGCGCGGTCCCCTGCGACCCCCGCCTCATCATCATGGGCTACCGCTACCACTCGACGGCCGTGCCCGGCTCCGAAGCGGCACCCGACGGAGCCTTCCCGCCCGAGTTCGACCTGTCGGGAGCCCCCGGCACCCGGCTGCCGCACCTGCCGGTACGGCTCGCGCACGACCCGGGGGCGGAGCCGGTCTCCACCCTCGACCTGTGCGGGCCGACCCCGGACGGTTCCCACCTCACCCTGCTCGCCACCGACGACCGGTGGGGGTGCACGGCCGCCGGGGTCGCGGGCGAACTCGGCGTCCCGGTGACCGCCCACACCGTCCTGACCGACCCCGCCTCGCCCGCCGACTTCGCGCGGTCCTGCGGTACGGGGCCCGGTGGCGCCCTGCTGGTGCGGCCCGACGGTTTCGTGGCCTGGCGCGCCGAGTCGGCCGAGCCTCCGCACGACGCCCTGCGCCACCAGCGGCTGGCGTCGGTGGTACGCGCCATCGTCTCCCCGCTCCCGGACGGCGCCGAATCCCCACCACTGACCCTTCGGAGTGGTCCATGACATCCCACCGCCCCTTCTGCACCTGCTGGCCCGGCGCCACCCTGTGGCTCACCGGAGCACCGGGCGCGGGCAAGACGACCGTCATGACGGGGCTCGCCCGCCGTCTGGAGGCGGCCGGTCGGCGCGTGCACGTCCTGGACGGGGACGAGCAGCACACCCTGTTCGGCACGGACCCCGCACCCGGCCGCGTGCGGCGCGCCGCCGATGTCCAGCGGGTCGGCCTGGTCGCCGAGGTGCTGGCCCGCAACGGCGTCCTCGCCCTGGTGGCGGTGACCGCCGCCGACGCGACGCAGACGGACGCCGTCCGCCGTCGCCACACCCGGTCGGCCACCACCTGCCTGGAGGTGCACGTCGCCACCGGATCCGACCGGGCGGACGACCCGTACGCGGCGCCCGCCCGGTGCGACCTCACCCTTCCGGCGTACCGGCAGAGCGCCGAGGAGTCGGTGACGGAACTGATGAACCTGCTCAAGCGGCGCGAACTCGCGTGAGGGGAAACGTCCTTCTCGCGGACAAGCGCGCGAACGGATGCGCGGGCGGGGCCACCGACACGTCCGTGGCGACGCCGGCGCACCCGGACCGGCGCCGGTCGTCGTGGCTCGTTCCGGCCTGTGGGCCCCTACGGCTTCAGTACTGTCGCGCCGACACGCGGTACTTGTTGTACCCCTGTTTGTATCACCGGAGCGGGTGGCGGCAGGGCGAGGAACACACGAACAGCACCACGGAACAGAAGGGCGACAAGTGAGCGAGCACAGGAGCGAGTCGGACAAGGCGGCCCTGTCCCCCGAAGAGGTGCGCAAACTCGCTGACAGTGTGACGGGTGAGGTCTTCCTGCCGGACGAGCCCGGATACACCGAGCGCGTGAACGGCTTCGACCGCGCCGTCGAGCACCGCCCGGCGGTGGTCGTCGCCGTGGCGAACGCGCAGGACGTCGTGACGTCGGTCGGCTTCGCGCGCGACCACGACTGGGCGGTCGCGGTCCAGACCACGGGCCACGGCGCGGCCCTGCCCGCCGACGAGAACACCCTGTTCCTGGCGACCCGCGGGATGAACGGGGTCGAGGTGGACCCCGAGCGGCGCGTGGCACGGCTGGAGGCCGGGGTGCTGTGGGAGGAGGTCCTGCCGGCCGCGGCCGAGCACGGCCTCGCGCCGCTCAACGGCTCGGCGCCCTTCGTCGGCGCTGTCTCCTACACACTGGGCGGCGGCATCGGCGTCCTGTCGCGGCGCCACGGGTACGCGGCCGACCACGTACGGCGCATCGAGGTCGTCACCGCGGACGGCGAACTGCGGGTCGCCACCCAGGAGGAGAACGCGGACCTCTTCTGGGCGCTGCGCGGAGGCAAGGGCAACTTCGGCGTCGTGACCGCCATCGAGGTCGAGCTCTTCGAGGTGTCGCGGATCTACGGGGGCGGCCTCTTCTTCCCGGCCGAGTCCGCCGCCGAGGCGCTGCACTTCTACAGCGAGTGGGCCGCCGGGATGCCCGAGGAGATGAGCTCCTCGTTCTTCATGCTCGACTGGCCCGACGCCGACGGGGTGCCGCAGGAGTTGCGCGGGAAGTTCGCCCTGCACCTGCGGCTGTGCTACCTCGGTTCGCCCGAGGAGGGCGAGCGGCTCGTCCAGCCGCTGCGCGACCTCGCCCCCACGCTGCTCGACACGGTCGTCGACATGCCGTACACCGAGGTCGGCACCATCCACAACGACCCGCCCACGCCCGGCTGTTACCACATCAACACCTTCCAGCTCAGCCGCTTCGACCACGAGGTGGTCGACGCCGTCCTCGCACAGGTCGGGCCCGGCAAGAAGAGCGCGGTGGGCCTGGAACTCCGCCAGCTCGGCGGAGCGTTGGCCCGCCCCCCGAAGGTGCCCAACGCCGTCGCCCACGTCGACGCCCCCTTCCAGGTGTACGCGGCCGGAGTGCTGGGCGTCGGCGAGGACGATGCCGTACTGGCGGACCAGGACCGGGTCGGGGAACTCTTCGAGCGCTGGGACAGCGGCACCCGGATGCTCAACTTCATGGCCGGCGTCGCCCACACCGACGCCGCCTATGTGAGCCAGGCGTACACCCCTGAGGCGTACGCGAGGCTGCGCGCCCTGAAGACCACGTGGGACCCCGGCAACATGTTCCGGGTCAACCACAACATCCCACCGGTTTCCACAGAGGTGTAGCTCCCCTCACCTCCCAGGGCGGTCCCCGGGACACCCGGGAACCGCCCGCCCTCGGGACGCCCCTCCTCTGCTCACCAGCCGACCCAGCCAGCCGAGCGATACGGAGACACGGTTGACTTCTCCCCCTCGTGAGCGAGGGGGATTCTCACGGCTCGCGCCGTGATGCTTTCTGCTTCGTCGCCGACTGCCCGCCCGGAGAACTCCGTTGAGGTCTTACACCAGCTCCACAGACTGTCACCGCCAGCCCGACGGCCAGAAGGTTGCGTGCTGCGTTCACATCCCGGTCGTGGGTCGTTCCGCAGTCACACGTCCAGGTGCGGACGTGCAGGGGCATCTTCTCCTGCAGGGTGCCACAGGTGGAGCACAGCCTGGAGGAGGGGAAGAAGCGGTCGACCGCGATCACTTCCCGCCCGTACCAGGCTGCCTTGTACTCCAGCATGCTCCGGAATTCCGACCACGCCGCGTCACTGATGGCGCGGGCGAGACTCCGGTTCCTGACCATGGTGCGCACGGTCAGGTCCTCGATCACGATCGTTTGGTTCTCACGAACGAGACGAGTCGTCAGCTTGTGCAGGCCGTCGCGGCGACGGTCGGTGATCCTGGCGTAGATCCTGGCGACCTTGCGCCGGGCCTTGCGCCGGTTCGCTCCGTCACCCTTGGCCTTCTTCGCCAGTCTCCGTTGGGCCTTGGCCAGTGCCACGCGGTCGCAGCGCCCATGCCTCGGATTGGCGATCTTCTCGCCGGTGGACAGGGTCAGCAGGTGATCCAGGCCGACATCCACGCCGACCGCGCTGTCCGTGGCGGCAAGCGGCTTCACACCGGTGTCCTCGCACAGCAGGGAGACGAACCAGCGCCCGGCCGCGTCCTGGGAAACGGTCACCGTGGACGGCGACGCCCCCTCGGGCAGCGGCCGGGACCACACGATGTCGAGTGGATCGGCCATCTTCGCCAGGGTCAGCTCGCCGTCACGGAAGCGGAAACCACTGGTGGTGTACTCCGCCGACTTCCGCGACTTCTTGCGCGACTTGAAGCGCGGGTACTTGGCCCGCTTGGCGAAGAAGTGGGTGAACGCGCCTTGCAGGTGCCGCAGCGTCTGCTGCAACGGCACCGACGACACCTCGGACAGGTAGGCCAGCTCCTCGGTCTTCTTCCACGCGGTCAGCATGGCCGAGGTCTGGTTGTAGTTCACCCGCTCCTGCCGCGCCCACGCTTCCGTGCGTGCGGCGAGCGCCAGGTTGTAGACCTTCCGTACGCAGCCGAACGTGCGCGACAGCTCGGCCGCCTGCGCATCGGTTGGAGAGAAGCGGTACTTGAACGCCCGCTTCACGCACGTCGCGGTCACGTTCGCAAACTAGCGGGGTCGCGGCTTAAGACCAAACCTGCGGGTCAGAGCACGGAGTTTCGCCCTGACGGCGAAACTCCGCTTCCTGCCCTGCTCCGCAGGAGTCTCGTTCCTCCCCCGGCTGAAGCCGGGGGTATCCCGAGAGGACTCTGATGAACGAGCACGTCGACACAGCGGACAAGGGCCCGAACAAGCAGATGGTGGAACTGCTCCAGGGAGCGTGGCGGGCGCGCGCCATCCACGTCGCCACCGAGCTGGGCCTGCCGGACCTGCTGGAGCGGGGCGAGCGCACAGTGGCCGAACTGGCCGAGCTGACCGGCACGCACGCCCGGACTCTGGGCCGCCTGCTGCGCGCACTGTCCACCTTCGGGGTCTTCCAGCGGCACGCGGACGGCCACACCTACTCCCAGTCGCCGCTGTCGGCCGTCCTCGTCTCCGAGCCCGGCAACGCCGAGTCCACCGACGCGCGGTTCATGGCGGCGAACTGGCACTGGGCCGCGTGGGGCGACCTCCTGCACTCGGTGCGCACCGGTGACTCCTCCTTCGAGGTCGCCAACCACGGGGTGTCGTTCTGGGAGCTGACCAAGAGCGATCCGGAGGCCAAGGAGCGGTTCAACGAGGCCATGAACGCCGTGTCGCGGGAGGAGAGCACCGGGGTCGCCAGAACGTACGACTTCTCCGGGGTCCGGACGGTGGTCGACGTCGCCGGCGGGCTCGGCAGTCTCCTGGCCGCGATCCTCACCGAGCACCCCGAGGTGTTCGGCACGATCCTCGAACGCCCCGAAATCGTGCCGCTCGCACAGGCGCGACTGGAGGCGGCGGACGTCGCCGGGCGGTACGAGATCGTCGCCGGGGACTTCTTCGAACAGGTGCCGGCCGGTGCGGACCTCTACACGATCAAGCGCGCCCTGCACGACTGGGACGACGACACGATCGTGCGCATCCTGGAGCAGATCAAGGAGGCGATGCGGCCGGACTCCGTCCTGCTGATCATCGAGGGCGTGGTGGACGAGGAGTCCGACCAGGAGGCTCTGTTCCGGGGCCTGCTGCTGACCGTCCTGGTGGGCGGGCAGGACCGGCCGGAGTCGGACTACCGGGCCCTGGCCGAGCGGGCGGGCCTGCGCGTGGTGCGCACTGTCCCGGTCAGCGACGACCTGCGCATCGTGGAGACCCGCCGGGACTGACACCGTCACGGCCTGGACCACGACGGCCCGGACCACGACGAGCGTGCGCGGGCCCCGGGACGGGCCGACCGTCCCGGGGCCCGCGCAGAACTGTCCGGACGGGTGCGTGAGAAACCGTCACGATGACGGCCGGATCGGCCGGGCCCGTGGCCACCTGCCAGGACCGGCGGAACCTCGTCACGATGCGCAGGTCGTCCAAGGTGACTCGCGGATCCCGGGTGGGGCGCATCGGTGCCGGGTCAGCCGTCAGGCCGTTCCGCCTCACCCTCGTCATCGTCATCGGCGGCGGTGGTGGTGGGCTCCTCCCGGCGTTCGGACCCCGCCGCCGGGAGTGTGTGCTCGGGGCGGTTCCGCACCTGGGCCTGTGCGCTGCGCCACCCGCACCAGGGGCACCACTCGTCCAGCAGTTGCTCGACCGGGGCGCGCTTGCCGCAGGCCGGGCAGGTCTCCTTCTCCTCGCGTGTGTGGCGTCACGCGGCGGTCTCCGTGTCCGTGCCGGACGGGAACTCCAGCCCGTAGCGGGCAGCCGTCTCGAAAGAGGCCAGCGCCGCGCGCAGACGGATGCCCAGCAGCTCCACCCCGGCCACCGAGACCATGATGTCGGCGTTGAGCACGAGGCCCTTGTCCAGCAGGGTTTCCACCACGTGGGCGAGGCTGCCGTCGCCGTCCCGCCGGGGCTGCATCGGGGACGGACCCGCACCCGGAGCCCCACCCGGAACCCCACCCCGGGACGGGCCACGCCACGAGACCGCGGACGGGAACCTGCTGTCGCTCGGGGTGGTCCTCTCGGGATAGTTGCTCATTCCGCGCGTTTGTCCGCTCTCCTGCCACTTACACACCCGGGCCGCACCCGGGCCCGGGGCCGAGAGCGCGTGGGGTCGGGATGATCCGCAGCGCACCGCGGGCGTCCGACGGGGTCCGGTGGGGGCGGTGGGAGGATGCGGGGAGGGCAGGAGAAGGGCGGGAAGCGTGGGGCGGGGTGAGCGGGAGACGGTCGCGAGGGGAGCGCGACTGCACGAGGCGGCGCGGGCGCTGGCCGGTGACCACGGCAGGGCCGTCGAGGCGGTGCGGGCGGCACTGAAGCCGATGCACGACGCGGCGGTGCAGCGGGAACTCGACGCCATCCCCGTCGCCCGGCTGCAGGACGTCACCGAAGGACGGCTCCGGCTGGGAGGCGTCGAGAAGAGCGGACTGCGCACCGTGGGCAGCGTGCTCGAAGCGGGCCCCTACCGGTTGCGGCAGATCCCCGGCGTCGGGCAGCGCACCGTCGACCGGATGCTCGCCGCCGCCCGCCGGCTGTCCGAGGCCGTGCACGAGAGCGTGGCCGTCCACATCGACGTGGACCGGCCGGAACCGAGCACCACCGCGCTCGTCAGGGCCCTGCACGTACTGGTGGAGGCCGGTCCGGACACCCGGCGTGCCGTCGACAGGGCCACCGCACTGGCGGAGCGGCTCGCTCCGCCGCTGGCCGATGCCAGGCCCGCCGCCGGGCGTCTCGGGATGCTCGTGGCGGGCCGGGAGAAGAGGGCTCGCGCGCTGGCCGCGGTCACCGCGATCCGGGTGCTGGTGGACGAGGAGGAGCAGGCGGGCCTGCCCGGACTGCTCGCCCAGGCCTCGGTGGACCTGCTGCGCGGGCCCCCCTCCGACGTCGCGGCCTGGGTGGACTTCGAGCTCCGCTCGGCCGAGTACTACAGCCTGCTCGCCGAGATCTCCGGGCGGTCGCCCGACGCGGCCGCCACCGAGGGATTCCTGCCCGACGAGATCGCCGAGCGGGTACGGACCCTGTGGCTCGACGACTCCCATCGGCGGGTCTCCCTGCGCGGTTACCAGGCGTTCGGCGCGCGGTTCGCCCTCGCGCAGCACAAGGTGGTACTCGGCGACGAGATGGGGCTCGGCAAGACCATCCAGGCGATCGCGGTGCTGGCCCATCTGGCCGCCGAGGGGCAGAGCCACTTCATGGTCGTCTGCCCGGCGAGCGTCCTGGTGAACTGGACCCGGGAGATCGAGAGCCGCAGCGCCCTGCGGGTCAGCGTGCTCCACGGCCCCGACCGGCACGACGCGTTCGCCGACTGGAAGGGGCGGGGCGGGGTCGGGGTGACCACGTTCGACGCGCTGCGCGGATTCCCCGCGCCGGGAGGGGGCGAGGTCGGGCTGCTCGTGGTCGACGAGGCGCACTCCGTGAAGAACCCGAAGGCCAAGCGGTCCCAGGCGGTCGCCCTGTGGGCGGAACACTGCGAGCGCGTCCTCTTCATGACCGGAACCCCGATGGAGAACCGGGTCGCGGAGTTCCGCAACCTGGTCCGGATGCTCGACGGCGACGTCGCGGAGTCCCTCGGCGAGGGGGACGCGCCGGCCGGATCGGTCGCCTTCCGCAAGGCCGTCGCCCCGGTCTACCTGCGACGCAACCAGGAGGACGTGCTGACGGAACTGCCGAGCCTCCAGCAGACCGACGAGTGGGAGGAACCGAGCGCCTCGGACGAGGAGGCCTACCGCGAGGCCGTGCGCGCCGGCAACTTCATGGCGATGCGCAGGGCCGCGTACGCGCGCCCCGGGAAGTCGGCCAAGCTGGAACGGCTCCGGGAGATCGTCCAGGAGGCCGGTGAGAACGGGCAGAAGACGGTGGTCTTCTCCTACTTCAAGGACGTCCTGGGCGTGGTGAGGGAGACACTCGACGCGGCACCCGACGCGGCACCCGCTGACGGCACCGCGGTGTTCGGTCCGCTCACCGGAAGCGTCCCGGCCGGACGGCGGCAGCAGATCGTCGACGACTTCGCCGCTGTCCCGGGCCCCGCGGTGCTCCTGGCGCAGATCCAGGCGGCGGGCGTCGGCCTCAACATGCAGGCCGCCTCGGTCGTCGTCCTCTGCGAACCCCAGATCAAGCCGACCCTCGAGCACCAGGCGGTGGCCCGGGCCCACCGCATGGGCCAGGTCAGGCCGGTCTGCGTGCACCGCCTCCTCGCCACCGGGGGAGTGGACGAGCGCATGGTGAGGATGCTGGAGGACAAGACCCGCCTGTTCGACGCCTACGCCCGCCGCAGCGCCGTGGCCGAAGCCACCCCGGACGCGGTCGACGTCTCGGACACCGAGTTGGCGCGCCGGATCGTCGAGGAGGAACAGGCACGCCTGGGCATGACCGGCGAGCGGCCCCCGGCACCCGAGTGAGGGACGGGGCGAGCGGCGGATCACCGGCCCGGCCGCCGACGGGCCGTCCACTGCCTGAGACCGTCGTTGATCAAGTCCATCGTCCGAGGGGACACTGTGCCCGTCCGAAGGGTGCGGGGTGCCGGGGGTGGGTCGGTGAGGACGGCGGGGGCGGGCCCGGTGTTCCGGTGGGTGTTGCTTCTGGGGCTGCTGCTGGTGGGGGCCGGGGGCTACGTGTCCGAGACGGCGACCGAGATCGAGCTGGTCGAGCTGGTGGTGCTGGAGGAGCAGTCCGACGGTTGGTGCGTGGTCGCGTGGGACGATCCCTGGGCCGGCCCGCGGGAGGGGGAGTACCTCTGCGACCCCGGACGCGATCCGTCGCTGCTCGGCCCTCCGGCCCGAGGGGACGGCCCTGAGGGATGGAGCACGGGCTGGATCGAGGCGGAGGGCCCGAACCGCGGGGATCTCACCTCGGTGGAGACGTGGAACGACCGGATGGCCCTCTCCGACGCGTTGCTCCTGCTCGGTCTGCTGCCGGTGCTGGTGGGCCTGGTGGGCGGGGGTGCCCGCCTGGTGCGGCGGGAGAGGGGGCGAGGGTCGGTCGGGATGGGGCCGATGCTGCCCTGGCACACGGTGGGGAAGCAGGCGGGGGGCGCGGTCCTCCTGATCGTCGCGCTCTTCCTGGGGCTTCTCGGCCACGACCTGTTCACCGGCATTCCGGAGGATGTCGCCCGCCACCGGGCCTACCGGGCCGCTGTTCCCTGCTCGTCGGCCGCGCCGTACGAGAAGGGGGAGGAGTGCCTGCGCGCGGTGGACTTCCAGGTGGAGGACGTGGTGACGGTGAGGCACGCGAAGGGTTCGGACGATCACGAGCTGACCTTGGCCGGCTCCGGCGGCTGGGACGGAACGGTCCGGATGCGAGGCGAGAAGCCGCTCTTCCACCGGCTGGAGCGGGGGGACCGGGTCATCGGAACCGTCTGGCGCGGCGAGGTGGTGGCCGTCGCCCGAGGAGACGTGCGGCAGGTGACGCAGAACGAACCGCTGTACCAGCCTCAGCTGATCGCCGCCACCAGCGTCTACCTGGGTTACCTGGCGGCCCTGGGGGTGCTTGCGGGCCTCGCCCACCTGCTCCGTCCGCAGCGTTACGGCAGCGCTCTGTGGTGCTGGTTCGTTCTTCCGCTGGTGGTGACCGGGGCGGGTGTCGCTCTGGCGGCCGGGGCGATCGGGGCCGCGGGCGACCTGCCGGCGTCCCCCTTGGCCCTGGGCACGGCCGTGGTGCTGCTGTTGCAGGCAGGGCCGGTCGCGGTGCTGTCCCACCGGGCGAGGCGTGCGTGGGGGTGAGGAACGGGGCGGCGAGCGGCCCGCGGTTGCGTGGTCCGTAGCAGGTCACAAGGGCTCCGGGAAGAAGTAGGGTCCGTCTCATCCAGTTTGCTCGTGACCGAGAGGGGGCATTCGTGGACCTCGAGGCCCTTCGCTCCTTCCTCGCGGTGGCCAGGCACCGGAGCATCTCCAAGGCCGCCGCCGCCCTCTACGTCGCCCAGCCGACCATGAGCCAGCGGCTGCGCAGGCTGGAGGAGAGCCTCGGTTTCGCGCTGTTCGAACGCGGCTGGACCGGCGTGGTGCTCACCCCCCAGGGGTCCTACTTCCTGCCCTACGCCGCCCAGCTCATCCGGGACCTGTCGAACGCCTCGGCGGTCCTCGGCGACAAGGACCCGGCCAAGCCGCGGAGCTTCGCCGAAGTGGCCGGCCATCCGCACCGGGTCATGTTCGGCGTGGACGACTGGCTGTCCGAACGCTCCGTACGGGCCGTGGTGAGCAGCGCGCTCGGTGACTACGGAGCCGACGAGTTCCGGGTCACCAGCCGGCCCGCCACCACCCTCATCGACCTGCTGGAACTCAACCAGCTCGACGCCGGGCTCTTCTACTCCACGGAGCCCGACCACCCGTTCGGCACCGAGGTCATCGGCGCCGAGGACATGGCGCTGGTCCATCCGCCGGGGACCGTCCTGGAGGAGATCAGCGCCCTGGCCCTGAAGGACCTCCTCTCCCGTTACCGGTTCGTCCTGTTCGACAACCCCGTGCTGACCCACCACGCGCGGATCACCACCACGCTGATCGAGACGTACGAGATCTCCCGGTTCCACGTGGTGGACGACTACCGGACCATGCACGCGCTCATCCGGCTGGGCGAGTGCATCACGGTCGTCCCGGCCGGAGTGGTCCTCACCGACGGGAAACGGTGCGCCGCGGACCTCCCCGCGACCCCGCTGCCCGGACTGCTGCCGGAGATCAACGTCACCGTGGGCATCAGCGACGCGGGACGGGACCACGGGGTGACCGAGGCGTTCGCACGGTCGATCGCGGGGTTCCTGGCCGAAGCGGACGCCGAGGCGCCCGGAGCCGGGTGACCGGGCGCTCACACGCGGGTCACCCGGTCCGGGTGGCAGGGGCCTGGGCGGTGGACAGGCCCTAGGCGCCCGCGGGGGCCGTGGCAGCCGGGTCCGTGCCGCCGGTGCGGCCGGCCTTCTTCGGCGCCGTCTCCTGGAGGAAGGACGCGGCGACCACACAGAGCAGCAGTCCGCCCAGCGCCAGGTAGAGGACGGTGTGGATGCCGTGGTTCTGGGCCAGGTACCCGGCGACGGACGGGGCCACCCCGCCGCCGAAGATCTCCGCGACGCCCATGACGGTGCCCGCGGCGGCGCCCATCAGGCCGGCCGGGACGGACTCCACGGTCACGGTTCCGGCGAGCAGGGCCAGGCAGCCGTTGGCGCCGAAGGCGACGAAGAACAGCAGCAGGAACAGCAGCGGCACCACCGGCCCCTGCAGGATGAAGCCGACCAGCATGGCCATCGCCATCAGCAGGGAGACGACGACCACGGGCTTGCGGCCGAACCGGTCGGACAGCCCGGGGATGACCAGCTGCCCCGCGAAGGCGCCGAAACCGATGCCGGAGGCGATGACGCCCATCTGGGTGGTTCCGATGCCCTGGTGGTCGACCAGGTAGCTCGGCACCATCGCGCTCAGCACGAAGATGCAGGTCATCGCGCCGCACAGCGCCAGGATGGCCAGCCGGATGTTCCGGTAGCGGAAGACGTCCAGCCAGCGGGTCCGTTCCTGGGGAGAGACGGGGGCGACGGCGGACTCGAAGGCCGGCAACTGGTGCGGCTCGCGGATGGTCCGGAAGACGAAGTAGGCCAGCACCAGGCCGGGCAGCAGCATGATGGCGAAGACCCAGTGCCAGCTCGGCAGGATCCTCAGCAACTGGGTGGCGATGATGGGCCCCAGGCCGACCCCGAACAGAGCGAAGGTGCTCTGCTGGATGCCCATGTTCAACCCTCGACGCCCGGGCCGCGAAGCCTCCGCCGTGGCGGTCACCGCGGTCGGGGAGAACGCCCCCTCGGTGATGCCCATGACGACCCGCACCAGGAGCAGGCTGACGAGCCCGCCGACCATGCCGGTCAGCAGCGAGCAGACCGAGAAGAACACGATCGAACCGACCAGGACCCTGCGCCGTCCCAGCCGGTCGGAGAGACCGCCCATGAGGAGAGAGGAACAACCCCAGGCCAGACCGAGGACGCCGATGATGTTGCCCAGGTCCTGGTAGTCGAGCCCGAGTTCCTTCATCATCGAGGGGAAGAGCGGGCTGATGATCCAGCGGTCCAGGCCGACGAGACCGAATCCCAGGGACAGCAGCAGAACAGCCGAGCGCTCATAGCGGACGTCGTACTCTTTTGTCGTCATGCCGCTCTTCCTTCTCTGCTTTCGCTTTCACGGATTTCCGCGACCAGTTCTCCGCTCTTGAGGACCCGGCCGAAGAACGTTCCCATGGTTTCCTCCGTCGCCTTCTGTGCCGCGTCGCTGCGCGCTCCGGTGGCGTCGGAGACGAAAGCCACCTTGAAGTCGCGCATGTACGCGCCGCGCGCGGTGGAGTCGCAGCAGACCTCGGTGAGGGTGCCGATGATGATCACCGTGTCGACCTGGCGCAGGCCCGAGATGCCGGCCAGTACGCTCTCCAGCCGCGTGTTGTGGAAGGCGTCGTAGCGGTGCTTCTGGACGACGACGTCCTCGGGCTCCGGTGCGAGGGCGTCGACGACCTGCGCGCCGAACGTGCCGCCGCGCATGCCCGCGGTCAGCAGCGCCGGGTTGTAGGTGGATTCCAGCGGCGACACGTCGAACGTGTCGAGCAGAATGTGCTGGGTGTAGATCACCGGAATACCGGCCTCTCGGCACCCGGTAATAACCTTCTGCATCTCCGGTATCCGCCGGCGTGCCATCGGCACCTCCATCGGATACCCCTCCAGAACGAAATCGTTCTGCATGTCGATCACGAGCAGTGCCGTATTCTTCGGCTGTACGCGCCACATCGCGTTCAACGGATGGACTCCTCTTGCGCGGCGAAATGAGAAAGGCCTGGATTCCGGCCCGGATGATTGAGGCACGAGCCTAGCCGCGAAGAGTGTTTCCTCGGATATAGGAATTCTTTATACCGTCCCGGCCGGCCGGGTGCGCGTGTCCCGGGCTGCGCCGGGGTACTCGCGCCGATGCGAAGGGGGGAGCGGGGGGTGTCGCCGACGCGCAGGCCGCACCAGGCGGGCGGCCGGGAGAGGCCGGACGCGGAACAGGAGGAAGACCGGTTGGCAGTGTGGCTTCGAAGGGTGGCCCGCCTGCTGGGGTGGGAGCTTGCCGCGGTGGGCCGTAGCGCCCGCTCCGCGCTGAGGCACCCGGGTGCCGAACGGGACACCATGGTGCAGTCGCTCAAGGCCGCCGGCGCGGCGATCGCCGCCTGGGCGCTGACCGGGTGGTGGCTCGAAGCGCCGATGGCCCTGCTGGCACCCTGGACCGCCCTCGTGCTGGTGGCGAGCACCGTCTACCGGTCGGTGCACTCGGGGGTGCAGCAGTTCGCCGTCATCGTGGTGGGCACGCTGTGGGCCTCGGCGGCGCTGGCCGTCACCGGGAACTCCACCCTGGGCGCGATGGCCCTCACCCTGCCGCCCCTGGTGCTGATCGGCACCTATCGCCGACTGGGCGACCAGGGCATCTACGGCGCCACCACGGCCCTGTTCGTCATCACCTACGGCGCGTCCACGGCGGGAGCCGTCGGCCACCGGCTGCTCGAGACGCTGATCGGTGCCGTGGTCGGTGTCGCGGTCAACGCGTTCGTGCTGCCGCCGGTGCACCTGCGCAGTGTGCGGGAGAACCTCCACGCGCTGGTCCACCACAGTGGGGAGCTCCTGGCCTCGGTGGCCGAGGGGCTCCGTGCGGAGGACGGGCTGTCGGACGCCGCGGAGTGGCACGACCGCGCCTGGCGGCTGGGCGGGACGGTGCGGGCCCTGGCCGACGCCAGGCGGTGGACCTCGGAGAGCTACCGGTTCAACCCCGGGTGGCGGATGCGCCGCAACGGTCCCGCGCTGCCCCCGGCCGAAGCGGACACGGCCTGGGAGCGGATCAGCGGTCATCTCGTCGCCATCACCCGCACCCTTGAGGGCGCGGCCGGCGACGAGCCGCGCCTGGTGGCCCCCTCCTCCGCGTACCTGGCCCGCTGTGCCGAAGTGCTGGGGCGGGCGGCGACCGTGTGCCGCGTGGACGCGGAGATGCTGGAGAAGGCCGGACGGCCCTCCTTTGCATCGCAGCCGGACCGGCGGGACACCGCCCTGAGGGAAGCGCTGGCCGCCCACGACGCGCTGACCACGGACATCCGGCGGGAGGAAGGGGCGGCGGTCGCCACGGGCGGCGAACTCGTCGTCGAGACGCACCAGCTCCTGTGCGAACTGGCGAACGCGGCCGAACGCCGTCGCCGCGCGCCCGCACCGGAGCGGTAGCGGCGGGCGCGCGGCGTCGGCAGGGAGGCCTGTCGGGCGGGACGGCCAGGACGGGCAGGAGGGCCAGGAGGGCCAGGAGGGTCAGCGCCCGACGGCCTTGCGCAGTTGTTGCTTGTTCATGGACGAACGGCCTTCGATGTTCTTCTTCTTCGCCTCTTCGTAGAGCTGGTCCTTCGTGGGGCCCTGGGCACCCCTGTGGGAACGCTCTCCGCCCCGCTGCGAGGCGGACTTCGGGTCCTGGGTGGAGGTCCTGCTCGAGGTCCTGGCCTCACCCGAGCGTGCACGCTCCTTGTTCACCGTGCGCGCGGCGATCTCCTTCGCGCGCTCCTCGGACCTGCCGCGCTCCTCGGCGCTCTCCTTGATGTGCTCGTACTGCCGCTCTCGCTTGGCGTTCGATCCGGACGGCATGACGCGTCTCCTCTGTCTCGTGTCTGTCTCGTGCATCGCGCATGTCCCACACGGATGTCACACGGGCACCGGTGCTCTGCGGGTACCCGCAACCAGCGGCATGCCACACCGTGCCGCCGCAGCGCACCGTGCCGCAGGCGTTAACCGCGCCCGACAGGGGCACTCGGCCGCGAGGCACCCCGGTCCGCGACGACAGGAAGCCGCGCGGGCCGCGCACCGTAGAAGGAGGCCGTGATGTCACCTCTGACCGCTTCCCCGTCCCTCCAGGGACTGTCAGCCGTGGTCACCGGCGGCTCGCGGGGGCTGGGGCTGCTCCTCGCGGACGAGCTGGCGGCCCGGCACTGCGCGGTGACGATAGTCGCCCGGGACGGCGAAGAGCTGACCCGGGCGGCGGACCTGATCCGCCGGCGCCGCGGGGCACGCATCCGCACCGCGGTGTGCGATGTGCGGGACCGTACGGCCGTGCGGGACGTGCTCGGCGACACCGCCCGGGAACACGGAGGCGTCGACCTGGTGATCGCCAACGCCGGGATCATCCAGGTGGCGCCCGTGGAGGCCGTCGGCGCCGAGGAGTTCCGGTCCGCGATGGACACGATCTTCTACGGTGCGCTGCACACCTCGCTGGAGGCGCTGCCGTATCTGCGGAGGAGCCCGGCCGGCGGCCGGCTCGCGCTGATCGGTTCGGTCGGCGGGCTGCTCGCCGCCCCGCATCTGCTGCCGTACTCCTGCGCCAAGTCCGCCGTGGGAACGCTGGCGGAGGGGCTCCATGCCGAAGCCGCCCGCGACGGGGTCACCGTCACCGCCGTCCATCCGGGCCTCATGCGCACCGGTTCACACCTGCACGCCGTCTTCGGGGGTGAGCGGGAGAAGGAGTTCGCCTGGTTCTCGACGGTGGCGGGCATGCCGTTGGTGTCCATGGACGCCGGCCGGGCGGCGAAGGCCATCGTCCGCGGCGTCCAGCGGCGCCGTACGCGCATCGTGCTCACGCCCGCCGCCCGTGTGGCCGGCCTCGCGCACGGTGTGGCACCGGCGCTCACCACCCGGGCCGCCACCCTGGCCACCCGCATGCTGCCGTCCGCCGGGGACGGCCGTCGAGGGCTCCGGAAGGGCGCCGAGGTCGGGCCCCCGTCCCACCCGGTGGCGCGCAAGGTCCGCGCGTGGGGCAGCGCGCTCAACGACCGCGCGTCACGGGCGTACAACCAGCGTCCCGTGTGACGGCCGGGTGCGGTGCGGACAGCGGGCGGCACGAACAGGAGGACGACGTGCACAGGAAGGCGACACGATGACGAACGGGAACGACGCACCGCAGGACCCCACCAGCCTGCACCCGCAGCCGGACTTTCCCTCGCAGGACCAGCCGCACCCGGGCTGGACCGGCCCGATGGACCCGCCGCCCGACCACGGCGAGGACTCCTACCGCGGCAGCGGGCTGCTGCGGGACCGGAGGACCGTGGTCACCGGAGGCGACTCCGGTATCGGCCGGTCGGTCGCCCTCGCGTTCGCCCGGGAGGGCGCCGACGTCCTGTTCACCCATCTGCCGGAGGAGGAGGACGAGGCGCGCGAGACGACGCGGCTCGTGGAGGAGGCGGGCCGGCGCGCCGTGGCCGTCGCCTGCGACATCCGCGAGGAGTCCCAGTGCCGGTCGCTGGTCGAGAGGGCGGTGGCGGAGTTCGGGCGCATCGACGTCCTCGTCAACAACGCCGCCTACCAGATGGCTCAGCCGAAGGGCATCGGCAGCATCTCCACCGAGCAGTTCGACCGGGTCGTGCGCACGAACCTCCACGGCATGTTCTGGCTCTGCAAGTTCTCCCTGCCGCACATCCCGGCGGGCGGCTCGATCATCAACACCACGTCCGTCCAGGCCTACAAGCCCACCCCTCATCTCCTCGACTACGCGATGACGAAGGGGGGGATCGTCACGTTCACGCAGGGCCTGGCCCAGATGCTCGTGTCCGACGGGATCCGGGTGAACGCCGTGGCTCCCGGGCCCGTGTGGACCCCGCTGATCCCCGCGACGCTGGAGGACACCGCCGAGTTCGGCAAGCAGAGTCCTCTCGGCCGCCCCGCCCAGCCCGCGGAGATGGCACCTGCCTATGTCTATCTGGCCTCGGAGCAGGCGAGCTTCATCACTGCGGAGATCCTCAACGCGACGGGCGGGACGCCCCTGCCCTGACCCCGGACGACGTGGCCGGGGCCGGGTGAGCGGCGCCGGTACGGCCGCTCACCCGGGGGAGCGGTACGACGGCCGTCCCGCGGGGATGCGGGCCCGCACGACGAAGCCGCCGTCCGCCCGCGGGCCCGCGCTGAAGTCGCCGCCCAGGACGTCGACCCGTTCGCGGAGACCGGCGAGGCCCCGCCCGCTGCCGGTGGGGAAACCGGCCCGCGAGCCGGAGCCGTCCGTGCCCACCTCCACGGTGATCTCGCGTTCACCGTGCAGCACCTCGACCGAAGTACGGCTGCCGTGGGCGTACTTGAGGGCGTTCGTCAGGGCCTCCTGCACGACCCGGTGGGCCACCAGGTCGGCGCTGCCGGGCGAGGTCGCCGCAGTGCCCTGCTCGGTGAACTCCACCGGCTGTCCGGCGCGGCGGGTCTGCTCCACGAGGGTGCGGAGCCGGCCGGCGGGCGGGTGCCTGGCCTCGGTGCCGTGGCCGGTGTCGTGGTCGGGGCTGAGCAGGTCGAGCAGGTGCCGCAGGTCGGTGATGGCGTGCCGGCCGGTGTCGGCGACGGCGTTCAGGGCCTGGTCGAGGCGTTCGGGCGCGGTGGTCAGATAGCGTGCCGACTCGGCCTGTACGACCATCGCCGTCACATGGTGGGTCACCACGTCGTGGAGTTCGCGGGCGATCCGGGTGCGTTCGGCGACGAGTGTGTCCTCGGCGAGGCGCAGACGGCGTTCGGTCTCCGCGGCCCGGGTGGAGCGCTGCCACGCCCCGATGCCCCACGCGAGGGCCAGCACCAGGTAGAACGTCACGAACCCGCCCTGTGGTTCGCCCGGACCGATCCGGTGGAGGGTGATCGCCAGCACCGCGTACGCCGCGGAGAAGGCCACCGCGGTGACGCGCCGGTGCCGTTCCAGATGGGAGCCCACGCTCAGCAGCGCGATGGGCAGGGCCGTGCCCGCGACCGTGTGGTAGCCCTGGAGCTGGTCGACGGCGAAGCCGAGCGAGACCAGGGCGAGACAGACGGCCGGCCACCGTCTGCGCGCGGCGAGCGGGAGGCATTCGAGGACGACCGCCACGGCGGCCACCGCGTCGAACGAACGGCCCGGCAGGCCGCCGAGCTGCGTTCCGTGCGTGTGGAACGCCGGCACGAGCGACAGGGTGAGGAGCAGCAGCGCGAGCGGGAGGTCCCGGACCGTGACGTCGAACCCGCGCCACAGTTCCGGGACCCGCCGGATGTCGGTCACCGAGGGATTGTAGAGGAGGTCCCGGAGCGGTCGGCACGGTCGGTGCGGCCGTCACGGCCGTCCCGGTCGGTGCGCCGCTTCCGCCGGGGGACGATGGTGCCGCGCCGGTGGGCCAGCCCCATGAAGACCGCCGTCAGCATCAGGCCGAACAGCACCGCGTAGACGCTTCCCTCGGGGCCGAAGTCACCGCCGGTGATCAGCGTCGAGCCCGAGACCGACGAGTCCAGCAGACCCTGCGCGGTGTCGTTGCCCGAGACCTCGGTGCTGAAGACGCCGGCCGCGGCGAAGTTCCAGCCGAAGTGCACGCCGATCGGCACCCACAGAGTGCGGGTGGCGACGTACGCGGCGGCGAGCATGAGGCCGGCCTCGACCGCGATGGCGAGGGCGCCCGCGGGGGTGGCGTTCTTGTTGGGCAGGTGCATCAGCCCGAACAGCGCGCCGGTCAGCAGCAGCGCGATCCACGAGCCGGTGAGCTTCTCGACGAACCGGAACAGGATGCCGCGGAACAGCAGTTCCTCGGTCACGGCGGCGGCGGCCATGAAACCGAACAGGCCCACCGCGCCGGCCGGCGAGCCCAGGCCGTGGACGTCGTAGTACCCGAAGGAGGTGATGTTCGCGATGACGGCCCCGAACATCGCGACGCCGATCAGCGTCCCCCGCAGGACCGGGGCCCAGGCGCCCTCGCGGGCCAGCTCCGTGACCGGGCGGCGCTCGGTCCGCCGTACCACCCACGCGTAGACCAGCAGGGCGAGCACGGAGGTCAGGAGGCCGACGGGGAACAGCAGCCACGGCTTGTCCTCCAGTGCCAGGGATGCCTGGCCGCCGACCAGGGCGACCGCCGCGACGGCCAGGAACTGCCAGACCAGTCTCATGAACAATCCTTCGAACGGTTCTTCGCCACATCCGCGGCCGGAGTGCCGCGGTGCCCGGAACGCTACGGATCCGGGGGCCCGGGGTCGTCACCACGAGGTGGACATCCGCGGGTAGCTCGCACGGGGGACAACGACGGTTTCCGGCCCCGGCGGAATATGACGCGCGCACGGCAGGTCTGTTTCGTTCGTGCAGGACCCTTGTGCGATTCCTGTGGAACCCTCAATCTTTCATCTGGCGCACGGAGTTGACCGGTCACCGAGAGTTGTCATGGGCAGGTCACTGCTGGGTTCGCTGTGCCACCCGCGCAGCACGTGCGTCGACCGCACCACCCCCCCACAGCAGCGCACCACCGACTGAGGAGGAACCCTCACATGGCAGTGATGCGTCATCCCCGGCGAAGAATGACCACCCTCGGCGTCGCGACCAGCGCGGCGCTCGTGGCGGGGCTCGTCGCCGCACTCCCCGCCGGCGCGGCCCCCACCGCTGCCGAAGGCCGCATCCAGTACGAGGGCGCGGCGAACGCCGTCGCCGGCAGCTTCATCGTGACCCTGAAGGCGGACGAGGCCAAGGCCGGCTCCGCCGAGGGCCGTGCCCTGGCGAAGAAGTACGGCGCCGAGATCGAGCGGACCTACACCAAGGCTCTCAACGGCTACGAGGTCGAGGCCTCCGAGGCCGAGGCGAAACGTCTCGCCGCCGACCCGGCCGTCGCCTCGGTGATACAGAACCGCACCTTCCACACCACCGCGACCCAGCCCAGCCCGCCCTCCTGGGGCCTGGACCGCATCGACCAGCGGAGCCTGCCGCTGAACAACGCGTACACCTACCCGGACTCGGCCGGGGAGGGCGTGACCGCCTACGTCATCGACACCGGCGTCCGCATCACGCACAGCGACTTCGGCGGCCGTGCCTCCTACGGCTACGACGCCGTCGACAACGACAACACCGCCCAGGACGGCAACGGCCACGGCACCCACGTCGCGGGCACCGTCGCCGGCAACGCCTACGGCGTGGCCAAGAAGGCGAAGGTCGTCGGCGTCCGGGTGCTGAACAACTCCGGCTCCGGCACCACCGCCCAGGTCGTCGCCGGCATCGACTGGGTCGCCCGGAACGCGGTCAAGCCCGCCGTCGCCAACATGTCCCTCGGCGGCGGTGCCGACAGCGCCCTCGACGCGGCCGTGCGCAACGCGGTCGCCTCCGGCGTCACCTTCGTCGTCGCGGCGGGCAACGAGTCCACCAACGCCTCCACCAAGTCCCCGGCCCGCGTCGCCGAGGCGATCACCGTCGGCGCCACCACCTCCGGCGACGCCCGCGCCAGCTACTCCAACTACGGTTCGATCCTCGACGTGTTCGCGCCGGGCTCCTCCATCACCTCCGCCTGGCACACCGGTGACACGGCCACCAACACCATCTCCGGTACGTCCATGGCGAGCCCGCACGTCGCCGGAGCGGCCGCCCTGCACCTGGCCGCCAACCCCTCGGCCACCCCCGCCCAGGTCTCCTCCGCGCTGACGGCCGCCGCCACCACCGGTGTCGTCGGCAACCCGGGCAGCGGCTCCCCCAACCTCCTGCTGAACGTGGGGGAGGGCGGCGGCACCACCCCGCCGCCCACCGGTGACCGCTTCGAGAGCACCCAGGGCGTCGCCGTCCCCGACCGGTCCACCGTCGAGTCCCCGATCACCGTCTCGGGTATCTCCGGCAACGCACCCTCGAACCTGGCCGTCGACGTGGACATCACCCACACCTACATCGGTGACCTCCAGGTCCAGCTGATCGCCCCCGACGGCACGGCGTACACGCTGAAGTCGTACGGCACCGGCGGCAGCACGGACAACATCAAGACCACGTACACGGTCGACGCCTCCTCGGAGACCGCGAACGGCACGTGGAAGCTGCGGGTGAGCGACAACGCCTGGTTCGACTCGGGCCGGCTCAACGGCTGGGCCCTGCAGTTCTGACACAGGCCTGACCCCGCGTCAGTGCTGTTCTGTGCCTCGTCCCCGTGGTCGGGCTCCGGGTCGGTGACCCGGCCGCCCGCCGCGGGGGCGGGGCATGTGGCATGCGGGAGAGAGGTGCTGAGGGGCTCGGGAGGTCCTGGGAGGTCCTGGGAGGTGCAGAGCCCCGCGGGCCCGGCCCGGTCCGGCCCGCTTACGATGCGCGCGGAGCCGTATGTCGGCCCGCGTCCAGCGTATGCACCTCTCCGCGTCAGCACGGCAGAACCAGGAGCACGGCACCCGTGTCCATACCCCCGCCTCCCGGGCCCCGTCAGCCCGAGGGCTTCCAGGGCCCGCACCCCCAGGGGCAGCACCCCCAGGGTCCGTTCGCCGCTCCGCAGCCGCAAGGGGCCCCTCCGCCACCGCAGTTCCCCTACGGGCCCCAAGGTCCCCATGGCCCTCACGGCCCTCACGGCCCTTATTCACCGTACGGCCCCTACGGGTTCCAGCCCCCGGCCGGCAGCGCCGGCGGCGCTGTTAACGGAGTCGCCATCGCGGCCCTGGTGTGCGGCCTGCTGTGCTTCCTGCCGGCCGTCGGACTCGTGCTGGGGCTGATCGCGCTGTGGCAGATCCGGCGGCGCCCGGAGCGCGGCCGGGGCATGGCGATCGCCGGGTCCGTGCTGTCCTCCGTCGGGCTGGCGCTGTGGGTGCTGTCGCTCTCCACCGGCGCCGTGGCCGACTTCTGGGAGGGCTTCAAGGAGGGGGCGCGCGGCAACACGATCCTCGTCCTGGAGAAGGGCGACTGCTTCGACTCGCCCGACGGCCTGGTGGGCTGGGCGATCGAGGCCGACCAGGTGCCCTGCTCTCAGGAGCACGACGGGGAGGTCTTCGCCCTCGTCACCCTGCCCGAGGGCGCCTTCCCGGGCGACGACAGCCTCGTCGACACCGCCGACGACCGGTGTTACGCCCTCAGGGACACCTACGCCATGGACGCCTGGGCCCTGCCGTCCGACGTGGACGTGTACTACCTCACGCCGTCCCGGGAGGGCTGGGACTACGGCGACCGCACGATCACCTGTGTGTTCGGCAACCGGGACGCGGACGCCACCCTCACCGGGTCACTGCGCCGGGACGAGACCACGCTCGACGCGGACCAGGTGGCCTATCTGAAGGCCACGCACGTCCTCAACGCGGTGCTGGACCAGATCCCCCTGGCGGAGGCCGAGGAGGACCTGCCCGGCCATCAGAAGTGGGCGGGGCGGATGTCCGAGGCGCTCGCCGAGCAGAGCGGGATGCTGCGGGACCACCCGTGGCCGGCCGGCGCCGAGGAGCCGGTGACGAAACTCGCCGGGGAGCTCGAGAGGGCCGAGGCCGTATGGGCGAAGGCCGCCGAGGCCGACGGCCTGGACGCCTTCTACGAGCACTCCGCTCAGGGGTGGGAGCTCATCGATTCCCGCAAGACGGTCGCCGCACGCAAGGCTCTGGACCTGGCCACCACCCAGCCGACGTTCGAGGAGTACGACGAGGAGTACGACGAGGACGAGGGCGGGACCGGGGGCGGGGGCGGCAGGACCGACGAGGGCAGTATCGAGGTGTGAGGGCTCCCGTAACGGGGAGAAAGTGCCTGGGTAAAGACCATGGCGCGGACCCTTCATCACTTCGAGTGATTCTCTGGCCTTCGCTTGCCCGGTACAACCTGCGGTTGCCACCCTGTCGCTATCTGTACAACCTGACGGGAGCGGCCAGTGACATTCGGTGAGCAGCCGGCATATCTGCGTGTCGCGGGTGATCTCCGTAAGAAGATCGTCGACGGTCGGCTGCCCCCGCACACCCGTCTCCCGTCCCAGGCGAGGATCCGCGAGGAGTACGGCGTCTCCGACACGGTCGCGCTGGAGGCGCGCAAGGTGCTCATGGCGGAGGGCCTGGTCGAGGGCCGCTCCGGCTCGGGTACCTACGTCCGGGAGCGGCCCGTCCCCCGGCGCATCGCCCGTTCGGGGTTTCGTCCGGAGCGTGGCGCCACCCCGTTCCGGCAGGAGCAGGCGGACGGGAGCGTGCAGGGCACCTGGGAGTCGAGCAGTGCGCAGGCCGATGCCTGCGGGGCCGTCGCCGAGCGGCTCGAGATCGAGCCGGGCGACCGGGTGATGCGCACCCGGTACCTCTTCCGGGAAGCGGGCGAGCCGATGATGCTCTCCACCTCCTGGGAGCCGCTCGCCCTGACCGGCCGGACGCCCGTGATGCTGCCCGAGGAGGGCCCGCTCGGCGGCATGGGCGTGGTCGAGCGCATGCGCGCCATCGACGTGATCGTGGACAACGTCACCGAGGAGGTCGGCGCCCGCCCCGGCCTCGCCGAGGAACTGGCGTCGCTGGGCGGTGTCCCCGGCCACGTCGTCCTGGTCGTCCGGCGCACGTACTACGCCTCGGGCCGCCCGGTCGAGACGGCCGACGTGGTGATCCCCGCCGACCGCTACCGGGTCGCGTACCACCTTCCGGTGAAGTAGCCGCCCCGTCCCGGGAGAGCGTGGGCGGCGGCTCCGGGAGATGGCGGGCGGAGGTCCCGGGAGATCGTCCCGGAGCCGCCGCCGGGCACGAAGCGCTCCCCCTGCGCCCCGTCCCCGCGTCCGGGAGGGGGGAGGGGCGGCGGCGTGCCCGGTCGGGCAGCGTAGAAATCTGGCCGTTCTCGCAGGTGGCCCCCGAGCCGGGGAGGCCGGGGCGGCATGCCGCTGACCGGATACGTCGGGCTTGCGTACGGCGCGTTCGCCACCGTGCGCCCCCTGGGTACTGGCCGGTTGCGTACCTCTTTGTGCAAACCCATGTTCGCTGCGTAAAGGCAAGGCGTAGGCTCGGGCATATGCGGATTGGGGTTTCCTTACCGGGCTGGGCGCGGCGCAGGTCGCGGGCGGGAAGTGGAGGGGCGCGATGAGCGACGGCACGGCCACACTTCCCTGGCTGGTGGTGCGGCAGGACGACAACGGCAACCGGTACCGCGTGGGCCGGTACGCCACCCGGGCCGAGGCACAGAAGATCGCGGACAGTCTCGACGCCCGCGGACACCAGCAGCTGTACTGGGTCGAGCGCATCGGGCAGAACGCGACGGCCGCCGACTGATCTCACGCGTCCCGGTAGGGTCCCGTTCGACTGCGGTTCGGGCGAGCGGAAACGGGACGGGTTCGGTGCTGATCGACACGGTGGCCTGGGTGCGGATCGAGAAGGGCCGCATCCTGTGCGCGCGCCCGCGCGGAAAGGACGTCTTCTACATCCCCGGCGGCAAGCGCGAGGGGGCGGAGAGCGACGTCGAGACGCTGCTGCGGGAGATCGAGGAAGAGCTCGCGGTCGTACTCGACCCGGACACGGCCGTCCACGTGGGCACGTACGAGGCGGCGATCCCCGGCACCCTCGGGACCCCCGGCCTTCCGGAGGGCGCGGTCGTCCGGATGGCCTGCTACACCGCCGAGGGCGAGGGGGAGCCGGAGCCGAGCAGCGAGATCGAGGAGATGGCCTGGTTCTCGTACGCCGACCGGGAGCTGGTGCCCCCCGTGGACCAGTTGCTCTTCGACGACCTGGCCGCCACCGGCGAACTCACCTAGCCCGCCCGGACCTCGCACCCTCCGCCCGCCCTCGCGCGCACGTCCGGGGCCTCACCGCCGGTTCGCGGTGAGGCCCCGGACGCCGTTCTGCCCGCTCAGCGGCGGGTGAGCAGCAGGCGCCAGGCATCCGGGCCCCGCTCCAGGTACTCGACCGCGAAGACGCCGGGGTTGCGCCGCTCGAGCTGGCCCAGCAGTGGCAGCGGGTCGTGCGGGGCGATCAGCACCATGGCGCGGCCCGCGGGAACGGCGTCGAGGGCGCCGAAGACCGTGGCGTGGCGCAGGGCGTGCGGGACGGCGCGGGCGTCCAGTTCGGGCACGTCGGCCTCGTCGTGGCCACCGCAGCCGCAGGCGCCGCCGGACTGCTGCCCGCCTTCCGCGGCCGCGTGGCCCTCGGTGTCGTCATGGCCGCCCAGGAGGTCGTGCATCCCGTCGAGCAGTCCGGCGAGGGAGACCTCGGAAGAGGCCGCGATCAGCGGCAGTACGAGGTCGTTCTCCTTGTCCAGGTGCTCCTCGAAGAGCACCTGGAGCGCGCGGGCGTCGCCCGCCGCGCGGGCCGGGGAGGGAGCGGAGCGCAGCGCCTCCACCAGCTCCGTGATCCTGCGGTGCTCGGCGAGCATGCCCTCGATCAGCAGACGGGCCTCCGCGGTTCTGTGCGCCGCGGGGTAGAGGGCCGACTCCTCGGCCTCGGCGTGCGGGAGAAGTTGCCGGTCGCAGAAGGCGACGAGGCCGGCCCGGATGTCCTCGGCCGAGGCGGGGTCGCGGTCCAGCGCGTCGAGCAGCATCGTGACCCGCCCGCCCAACTCGCCTGCCAGCTGGGCGTGGTGAGCCTCGACGGCTTCGACGGCCGCGGCCTCCTCGGGGTCCGACGCGATGGTGAGAGTGCTCATGCGGAGTCTCCAGCGGTTGAGGTGCGCCGTGCGGCTCGGATCGAGCCGGGCGGCCGGACGGACGCTGCGCCTCGAATATACTACGGACATGTCCGTGGAAAATAAGCCGCCACTCCCGGGCGGCGGAGCCGATGACCGGCCGCCCGTGTCCCGGCAGCGCAACGCCGTCCTCCAGCACCTGCGCGGTCAGCCGCGGCCCACCACGGCCACCGCGCTCGCGCGCGAGTGCGGGCTGCACGTCAACACCGTCCGGGAGCACCTGGACGCGCTGGTGGAGATCGGGCTCGCGGTCCGCGAGCGGGCGCCGGCCGCCGGGCGCGGCCGACCCGCCTGGCGCTACCGTTCCCAGCCGCCGCAGCGGTCCGCCGTCCGGGAGTACGCCGGTCTGGCCGCCGTGCTCGCCGCGCAGATCGCCCGGACCGGCGCCGATCCGCGAGCGGACGCCCTGGCCGCCGGGGAGGAGTGGGGCCGCGCCCTGACGGCCGGCCAGGAGCCTCCCGCGAGCCCGGCGGAGGCCCGCGAGCGGGTGCTGGCGCTGCTCGACGAGATCGGCTTCGCACCGGAGGCCGACGAGGCGGGGCGGCTGCAGGGCGAGGAACGGGTGCGGCTGCCGCGATGCCCCTTCATCGAGGTCGCCCTCGAGTACCCCGGTGTGATCTGCAACGTCCACGCGGGGCTGGCCCGGGCGGGTTACGCCGCGCTGGGCGGCGACCCGGAGGGGGTCTCCCTGCACCCCTTCGCCGAGCCGGGTGCCTGCCGCCTCCACTTCGCCACCGGCCCGGAGGACGCCACCGGCCCGGACCCGGCAGGGGGAGGCCCGAAGGCCGCGACCGACCCGGACGGGGACCTCGGATGACCCCCACCGAAGCCCCGGAGCCAACCCCGGACCCGGACCTAACTCCGGACCCGGACCCGACCCCGACCCCGGACCCGGACCCGGACCCGGACCCGACCCCGACCCCGGACCCGGACCCGGACCCGGACCCGACCCCGGACCCGGACCTGGCTCCGGACCCGGACCCGGACCTGGCTCCGGACCCGATCCCGACCCCGATCCCGACCCCGACCCCGACCCCGACCCAGGCCGCCCGTCGGGCCGGTGCTCGTCGGGCGGTGCTGCTGTTGCCGGCCGGGCTCGCCCTGCTGGCCGGGCTGGACGCCGCGCTGCTGCTGCTCGGGCTGCCCGCCCCGGTCACCGCCGACCGGCTGCCGGAGGTCCACGGCGTGCTCATGGTCCTGGGGTTCGTCGGGACGCTGATCGCGCTCGAACGGGCCGTCGCGCTGGGCCGCCCCTGGGGGTACCTCTCCCCCGGTTCGCTGGGCGCGGGCGGCCTGCTGCTGATCAGCCCGGCGGACCTCCGCGTCGGGCAGGGGCTGTTCGTCCTCGGCACCGCCCTGCTGCTCGCCCTGTACGTCCGCTTCTGGCGCCGCCAACCCGGCCCCGCCCTGGCGGGCCAGGCCGCGGGCGCGGTCTCGGCACTCGGCGCGGCCCTGCTGTGGCTGGGCGGACTGGACGTGCCCCGGCTGCTGCCCTGGCTGGTCGCCTTCCTGGTGCTGACCATCGCGGGGGAGCGGCTGGAACTGGCCAGGGTGGCCTTCCTGGCACCGCGCACCGAGCAGACCTTCCTCGCCTGCGTCGGGGCCGTCCTGGCCGGCACCGCCGCCACCCTGCTGTGGCCCGCCCCCGGCACCCTGCTGCTCGCCGTCGCACTGCTCGCCCTGGTCGCCTGGCTGACCACGTACGACGTCGCCCGCCGCATGCTGCGCTCGACCGGGCTGCCCCGGTTCTCGGCCGCCTGCCTGCTGGCCGGGTACGCCTGGCTCGGCCTGGCGGGTGCGCTGTGGCTGCTGGACGGGCCGATCGCCGACGGCCCCCGCTACGACGCCCTGGTGCACTGCGTCTTCCTGGGCTTCGTCATCTCGATGATCATGGCGCACGCCCCGGTGATCCTGCCCGCCGTGCTGCGCCGCCCGCTGCCGTACCGCCCGGTGCTGGCCGTCCCCGCCTGGCTGTTGCACCTCTCGCTGGCGCTACGCGTCCTCCTCGGTGACCTGCGCGACTCCCCCTCGGCCTGGCGGGTGGGCGGGGTCCTCGACATCGTCGCCGTCCTGCTGTTCGTCGGGACGGCGGCGGCCCTGTTCCTGACCGCCGGCGCGGCGCCGCGCACCGAGCCACGACCCGCGGAGAAGCAGGCCCAATGACCGTGAACCCCTCCTCCAGAAGCCCTGAGACACCCGAGACGCCTGAGGCACCCGATACACCCGGGGCACCTGAAACCCCTCGAGCACCCGGAGTCCCCGGAGCACTCGGGATCCCCGTAGGGATGCCGTCGTCCGGGCGGTCGCGACCACCCCGTGCCTCCTGGCACCTGAGGGTGAACGCCGTGGTGGTGGGCTGGCTGGTGCTCTTCGCCGTCGCCGCGCTGGTCCACCCCTTCGTACCGGCGGCCCGCTGGCTGCTCGTCCATCTGCTGCTGCTCGGGGCGGTGAGCAACGCCGTCGTCATCTGGTCGGGGCACTTCGCCGCCTCCGTACTGCGGCTGCCCGAGGCCGACCGGGGAGCCCCGGCGGCGCTGCGGCTGGCCGGCCTCAACACCGGGGCCGTCGCCGTGATCACCGGCCTGCTCACCGGCCACTGGCCCGTCGTGCTCGCGGGCGGCACGCTGGTCGCCACCGCCGTCGCGGTCCACGCCGTCTGGCTGGTCCGCCTGCTGCGGCGGGCCCTGCCCAGCCGCTTCGCCCTGACCGTGCGCTACTACGTCGCGGCCGCCGCGCTGCTGCCGGCGGGAGCGGCGATGGGCGTGATCATGGCCCGCGGCGATCTCTCCGACCACGGTGCCGCCCGCCTGCTGATCGCCCACGAGATGGTCAACCTCCTCGGCTGGCTCGGTCTCACGGTGGCCGGAACCCTCGTCACCCTGTGGCCGACGATGCTGCGCACCCGGGTGGCGGACGGCGCGGAGAAGGCGGCCCGCACCGCCCTGCCGGTCCTGCTCGGCGGCCTCGGCGCGGCCGTCCTCGCGGCGCTCACACTGCCGCCGGCACCGACCGCGGCCGGGGTCGGCGTCTTCGTGGCGGGGCTGGTGCTCGGGGGCGTCCCCCGGGTCCGCGAGGCGCGGGTACGGACGCCGTCGTCGTTCGCGGCCTGGTCGGTGGCGGCGGGAACGGTCTGGCTGCTCGGCGCGCTGGCCGCGCTCACGGCGATCCTGCTGACCTCGCCGTCCTGGCCCGCGGTGGTGGAGCGGACGGCGTCGCTGACCGCCCCGCTGGCCGGGGGCTGGATGGCACAGGTGCTCATGGGCGCGCTGAGTTTCCTGGTGCCGGTGGTGCTCGGGGGCGGGCCCACCGCCGTACGGGCCACCACCGCGGCACTGGAGCGAGGCGGCCCGGCCCGGCTGACCCTCGTCAACCTGTCGCTGCTGCTGTGTGTGCTGCCGGTGCCGAGCGTGGTGCGCGTGATCAGTTCGACGGTGCTGCTGGGGGCGCTGGTGGCCTTCCTGACGCTGCTGGTCACAGCCGTACGGACGAGGGCGACGGCCCGGACGGCGGCCCGGTCGGCGCCCCAGCCGGAGGCCCGGCCCGCGGTGCCGCGGCAGCGCCCGTACCGGGTGCTGGGCGGTGTGGCCGTCGGTGTGGCGGTGGCGGTGCTGGCCGTCGCCGGCGGCGGTGCGGCGGACGTACGCTCCCTGCCCGTGACCGGCTCGTCCGACGATGCCGCGGCCGCCACCGAGGACGGCGAGGCGGTGCCGCCCACCGGCCGGACCACCACGGTGACGGTCACCGTTCGCGGCATGCGCTTCACACCGGACACCGTCGAGGTGCCCGCGGGCGACCGGCTGGTGATCGAGGTGCACAACCTCGGGACCGACCAGCACGACCTGGTCCTGGAGACCGGCGCCCGCACCGCCCGGCTGGCCCCGGGGAAGCAGGGCACGCTCGACGCGGGCGTCGTCGGACGGGACCTGGACGGATGGTGCTCCGTGGTGGGCCACCGGCAGATGGGCATGGTGCTCACCGTCGAGGCCACCGGTTCCCCCGGGCCGGCCGCGGAGGGCACGGCGGGGCGCGAGGGGCGCGAGGGGCATGAGGGACACGAGAGTCACGAGGGGAGCGCTTCGGCCGCCGACGGCAGCGGCGGCGAGGAGACGGCGCGGAACTCCGCCGAGGAGGCCTTCGACCCCATGGCCCAACCGCCCGCCGGATTCACCGGCCGTGACGCGCAGTTGCCGCCCGCACGCGAGGACACCGCTCCCCGGACACACCGCAGGACCCTGACCGTGCGCGACGCCGTACGCGAGGTCGCCCCGGGCGTCAGGCAGCGGCTGTGGACGTTCGACGGGACCGCTCCCGGGCCCGTGCTGCGCGGACGGGTCGGCGACGTCTTCGAGATCGAACTCGTCAACAGCGGAACGATCGGCCACTCCGTCGACTTCCACGCCGGAGCCCTGGCGCCGGACCGGCCGATGCGCACGATCCCGCCCGGCGAGTCGCTGACCTACCGGTTCACCGCCACCCGCAGCGGTGTGTGGATGTACCACTGCTCCACGATGCCCATGTCGCTGCACATCGCCAACGGCATGTTCGGGGCCGTCGTCATCGATCCGCCGGACCTGCCGGAGGCCGACCGCGAGTACCTGCTGGTCCAGTCGGAGCTCTACCTCGGTCCGCAGGGCGGGACCGCCGACCCGGACAAGCTGACGGCCCAGCGGCCCGACGCCGTCGTCTTCAACGGATACGCCCACCAGTACGCCCGCGACCGGCTGACCGCGCGCACCGGCGAGCGGGTACGGGTGTGGGTGCTCGACGCCGGACCGAACCGGTCGAGCGCCTTCCACGTGGTCGGCGGCCAGTTCGACACGGTGTACCAGGAGGGCGCCCACCGGCTCCGCCCGGACGATCCCGGCGACGGCGGCGCGCAGATCCTCTCGCTGGCCCCGGGATCGGGAGGATTCGTCGAACTCACCTTCCCCGAGGCGGGTACCTATCCGTTCGTCTCGCACATCATGAGCGACGCCGAGCGCGGGGCCCGCGGTGCGTTCGAGGTGACGAACTGACGAACCGGCGAACTGACGGCCCGATGAGCTGACGGCCCGGTGCCCGGTGCCCGGTGCCAGATGACCGGTGCCCGATGACCGATGCCCGTACGCGCGGTACTCGGACCGGTATCCCGGGTATGTGCCTATTGGCCCCATGAAGGCTGATATGGGGAGCCTGTTGTCAGCCCCGAGTGACGGAAGTGGTCCGCGTGATCGACACCGAAGGCGACCGGGTCACGTGGACCTTCCCCGCGGAGCCGGGTGCCGTGGGTGCCGCGCGCTCCACGGTCCGCGCGCAGTTGCACGGCTGGGGGCTCGACGGCGTCGGTGACCTGGCGGCCCTGCTGGTCAGCGAGCTGGTCACCAACGCCCTGCGGCACGCAACCGGTCCCATCGGCGTCTGCCTGTCGCGTTCCTCCGGACCGGACGGCGTCCTGCGGGTCGAGGTCTCCGACCCGCTGCCGGACCTCCCGCACGAGCGGGTCGCCCGGGCCGAGGACGAGGGCGGGCGCGGGCTGCAGCTCGTCGCCCGCACCACCCGCCGCTGGGGCACCCGGCCGGGCGAGGTCGGCAAGACCGTGTGGTTCGAACTCACGGTGCCCGAGTGAGGCGTTCGCGCCCGGCTGAAACGAGGCGCTGTGCCATGCCTCGCCCGTGTACGCGCGGGCCACTCCTGTCGAGCGGCCGGTTCCGGCCCCTGATGGTTGTCGAAGAAGGGGGTTCGACGACGTGTCCGCTGGTTAGAAGACTGGGAGTGTTCTCACAGTTCGGACCGAAAAGCATCGGGAGCGTGCTGTGATCGTGAACACCGTGTTGTGCGGCGCCGTAGTGCTGGATACTGCGGGCAGCCGCCCCCGGCGACCGGTGCCGGACGCGGTGAGCTGGAGGGGACGGTTCGCGTGAGCGAGATACCAGCGAAGGCCACGGAGTCCAAGGACCCGTCGGACGGCGCAAGGGCCGAGGCCACTGACGGCCTCACTTCAGGCGATCCCACGTCCGGCGGAGTTCCGTCCGCCGGCGTTTCTCCCGTCGAGGCCCTGGCCGCCGACGCCTCTTCCGTCGCCCCTTCCGGCACTCCTCCCTCCGTCGGCGGTCCGGCCGTCGACGGGATGTGGCAGAGCAGCCCTCCCGGCTCCATGTACGACTACATAAGGGTCGCGTCCTTCTCCATCGGCCCCGACGGACTGGTCGACCAGTGGAGCCTGCGCGCCGAACAGCTCCTCGGCATCCCGGCGGCGCGGGCCGTCGGCATGGACCCCATCGCGGCGTTCGTCGACCCGGACCGGCGTGAGCGGGGCCAGCGCAAGATGGCCGAGATCCTCGACGGCCGGGAGTGGACCGGAGTCGTGCCCTTCCGGATCCCCGACACCGTGGACGACGAGCCCGACCGGGAGGGGGTCGCCGAGGTCTACGTCATGCCGACGCGCACCGAGGACGGCGAGAAGGCAGCCGTCTGCATCGTCGTCGACGTGCGCACCCTGCGCAGCATCGAGACCGATCTCGCCGCCTCGCAGGCCATATTCGGCCAATCTCCTTTCGGCTTCCTGCTGATCGACCCCGACCTGCGGGTGCGCCGCGCCAACCAGCAGTTCGCGTCCACCTTCGGCGGCGTGCCCGACGACCACCGGGGCAAGGGCGTCCACGACTACCTGCCGCGCGCCGAGGCCGAGCGGGTGGCCGCGACCATGCGCAGGGTGCTGGAGACCGGCGAGTCCATCACGGACATGCACGTCACCGGATTCGTCCCGGACACCGACGGGCACCGCCACTGGTCGGTCAACCTCTACCGCGTGCACAGCGGCAGCGGCCGTCCCATCGGCATCGCCTGGCTGGGAATCGACATCACCGCCCGCCGTGCCGCCGCCCGCGAGGCCGCCGCGGCACGGCGCAACCTCGCCCTGCTCAACGAGGCCGGCGCCCGGATCGGCAATTCCCTCGACCTGGAGACCACGGCCCGTGAACTCCTGGACGTGGTCGTCCCCGGCTTCTGCGACCTGGCCACCGTCGACCTCTACCAGGGGCTGCTGGCCGGCGACGAGACCCCGCCGGGACTGGCCGACGGCAGTGCGGACGTGCGCCGCGTCGCCTTCGCCAGCGCCGTCTCCGGAGCTCCGTTCAGCGTCACCGGCGAACCCGTCAAGCTGGGCGCCGTCCACAACTACGCGTTCAACTCGCCGTGCGCGGACGCCCTGCGCACCGGCCGCCCGCGACTGGTGCCGGGCGAGGAGGGCGGGCTGGTGCGGACCACGCTCGCCGTGCCGATGGTCGCCCACGACACGGTGGTCGGGCTCGCCCAGTTCGCCCGTACCAAGGGCAGCGAGCCGTTCGGGGACCGCGACCGCGACCTCGCCGTGGAACTGGCCGCGCGCGCCGCCGTCTGCATCGACAACGCCCGCCTCTACCGGCGCGAGCACGAACGCGCCCTGCTGCTGCAGCGGTCCCTGCTGCCGCCCGGCGACCCGGAGGCCTCCGGCCTCGACATCGCCTGCCGCTACCTGCCCGGCAGCGCGGCGACCGGCCGGTCCGGCGAGGTCGGCGGCGACTGGTTCGACGTCATCGAACTGCCCGGCCACCGCACCGCGTTGGTCGTCGGGGACGTGATGGGGCGGGGACTGCGCGCGGCGGTGGCCATGGGCGAACTGCGCAGCGCCGTCCGCACCCTGGCCCAGCTCGACCTCGAACCCGCCGAGGTGCTCTCCCATCTGGACGAGATCGTCCAGGGGCTCGGCGCCCCCGGAGGGGTCCAGCAGGCGACCCGGGCCGCCCGCCGCCCCCGGGAGGCCGACCTCTCCGAGGTCTACCTGGCGACCTGCGTCTACGCGGTCTACGACCCGGTGACCAGGCGGTGCACCTTCGCCAACGCGGGCCATCTGCCCCCGGTCCTGGTCGAACCGGGGGAGGCCGCCCTGATGCTGGACGTGCCGCCGGGCATGCCGCTCGGCGTCGGCGGGGAGCCCTTCGAGGAGGTCGAGGTCGAACTGCCCGAGGGCGCCCTGCTCGCGCTCTACACGGACGGGCTGGTCGAAAGCCGCGACCACCCCCTCGACGAGGGCCTCCAGGCCTTCGTGGGCGCCCTCACCGACCCGCCCCACCCGCCGTCCGGCCACCACCCCGCGACGACGGCACCGCACGCCGGCACCCACCGGGACCTGGAGGACGTCTGCGACCACGTCCTCAACACCCTCGACACCCACCACGGCGAGGACGACATCGCGCTGCTGATGGCCAGGGTCCAGGGACTGCCCGCCGACTCCGTCGGCGACTGGACGCTGCCGCGCGAGCCCCGCAGCGTGGGCCGCGCCCGCGAGCACGCCCGCACGCGCCTGCTCGCCTGGGGCCTGGAACCCCTCGTCGACACCGCGGAACTCCTGGTCAGCGAGCTGGTCACCAACGCCCTGCGCTACGGCGAGGGAGAGATCAGGCTCCGCCTCCTGCTCGACCGCACCCTGGTCTGCGAGGTCTGGGACGCCGGCCTGGTCCAGCCGCGCCGCCGCCGCGCCCGCGACACCGACGAGGGCGGCCGCGGCCTCCAGCTCGTCGGCCTGCTCAGCGCGGCCTGGGGCTCCCGCCGCACCCCCCGCGGCAAGACCGTCTGGTTCGAACTCCCCCTCCCCAACGGCGAAACCCCCCTCCCCGACCCCTCCGAAGCCCTCCTGAGCCTGTACTGACCCCGACACGTCGACCGACCGCCGTCCGGCTACGCTCGCACCCATGTCCTCGATCCCGTTACGCCTGGCAGCCGACACCCTCACCCTGCGGCCCTGGAACCCGGAGGACTCCGCCGGCCTGGCCGAGTTGTTCCAGGACGAGGCGATGCGCCGCTGGACGAGCGCCGACGTGCACGACGAGGCGAGCGCGACGCGCTGGGTGACGGCACAGCAGCGGGGCTGGGAGACGGGGGACAGGTTCGCGTTCGCCGTGCGGGAGACGGGAGTTCCCGGCTCCACGCCGCGGCTCGTCGGCCACGTCGTCCTCAAGTACGCGGCCAGGGGATCGGGTTGTGCCGAGGTGGGTTACTGGACCGCGGCACACGCCCGCGGCCGGGGAGTGGCCCACCGGGCTCTGACGGCGCTGACCGACTGGGCGTTCGAGGCCTTCGCCCGGGAAGGCCTGACCCGCCTGGAACTGGTGCACCAGGCCGACAACATGGCGTCCTGCCGCGTCGCCGAGAAGGCCGGTTTCGCACGGACCGGTGTCCTCCCGGCCGCACCACCCGCCTCCCCCCTGGACGGACACGTGCACGAACGGCACGCTTCCCCCGACGCCTGAAACGCAACCGCGGGCCCCCCGTCCTCGTCCTCCTCCGCAAGATCAGCCGTGCGGCCCGGACGGGCCGGCGGCGGAGGGGACGCGCGATGTCAGGTACGGAGCCCACGAAGTCCACTGAACGCACGGAGCCCACTGAACCCGCGGAGTCGGCCGCCCCCGGACCCGCTGACGCGGAGCACACCCGGGACCGGCCGGGTGGACGGCCCCGGAGCTGGAAGCGCCGGCTCATGTGGGCCGCGCTCGCGGTCGTGCTCGTCGTCCTGGTGCCGCTGCTGACCGCCGGGGCGGTGCTGCGGGTCAACTTCGCCGGCGACCCCGCCGACGGGACGTACACCCGGGGCCGGGACGCCCTCTGGCTCGGGCACGCCTGGGTCGACGGGCGGAAGAAGGACGCCGACGTCACCGCGCTGGCCCGTCGGCTCGACGGCACCGGCATCCGCGACCTGTACGTCCACACGGGACCCATGGAGCACGACGGCACCCTGCCCGAGTCCCGGTACCCCGAGGCCGGCTGGCTGATCGACGCCGTGCACCGCGAGCTGCCCGGCGTCCGCGTCCAGGCCTTCCTCGGCGACGTCCTCGCCACCGAGGGCCCCGACGGCATGCGCCTGGAACGCACTGCCACCCGCGCCGCCGTCGTCCGCAGCGCCGGTCAGGTCCTGGACGTGGGCTACGACGGCGTCCACCTCGACCTGGAGCCCCTGCACTCCGGCGACCGGGACTACCTCTCCCTCCTGGACGACCTGCGGGCCGTCACCCGTGCCCGGGACGCGCAACTGTCCGTGGCCGCCCACCAGATCGACCCGCTGCCGGCCCTGCACACCGTCGCCGGTCTCTTCGCCGAGCACCCCAAGTGGTGGTCCCAGGAGTTCTTCGGCCAGGTCGCCCGGCGCGTCGACCAGATCGTCGTGATGTCGTACGACACGGCGCAGCCGCTGGAGGGCACGTACGGCGGTTACGTGGCCCTGCAGACCTCCCTCGCCCTGGAGGTCACCCCGCCCACCACTCATCTGCTGATGGGCCTGCCCTTCTACCACGAGAGCAACTTCAGCCACTGGGGCCATGCCGAGACCGTCGCCGCCGCCGTGCGCGGCGTCCGCCTCGGCCTCTCCCGAACGGACGCCGACCGGAAGCTCTTCGGTGTCGCCCCGTACATCGACTTCGCGGCGACGGAGACGAACTGGGACGAGTACCGGGAGGGCTGGGTGACCCCCTGACGACTCTAACGCCGCCTGATCTTCGATCCCAGCCACACCAGCGGGTCGTACTTGCGGTCGGCCGCCCGTTCCTTCAGCGGGATCAGCGCGTTGTCCGTGATCTTGATGCCTTCGGGGCACACCTCCGTGCAGCACTTGGTGATGTTGCAGTAGCCGAGTCCGTGCTCGTCCTGGGCCGTGGCCCCGCGGTCCAGGCCGGTGTCCTCGGCGGCGTCCAGCGGATGCATGTCCAGCTCCGCCACCCGCATCAGGAACCGCGGCCCCGCGAACGCCTGCTTGTTCTCCTCGTGGTCGCGGACCACATGGCAGACGTCCTGGCACAGGAAGCACTCGATGCACTTGCGGAACTCCTGGGAGCGGTCCACGTCCTCCTGCGTCATCCGGTACTCGCCGGGCCCGAGGCCCTCCGGCGGTACGAAGGCGGGCACCTGACGGGCCTTCGTGTAGTTGAAGCCGACGTCGGTCACCAGGTCGCGGATCACCGGGAAGGCCCGCAGCGGGGTCACCGTGATCGTCTCGTCCCGGTCGAACACCGACATCCGGGTCATGCACAGCAGCCGGGGACGCCCGTTGATCTCCGCCGAGCACGAACCGCACTTGCCGGCCTTGCAGTTCCAGCGCACGGCCAGGTCGGGGGCCTGGGTGGCCTGGAGCCGGTGGACGATGTCGAGGACCACCTCGCCGTCGTTCACCTCGACCCGGAAGTCCTCCAGGCCGCCGCCCCCGACATCCCCCCGCCACACCTTGAAGCGGGCCTCATAGCTGCTCACTCGTACAGCTCCTCTTCGGCGAGGTACTTGACCAGCTCCTCCTTCTCGAAGAGGGCGAGCAGGTCGGGGCGGATGGGTTCGGTGGTCTCCCGGGTCAGGGTGATCTGGCCGCGCTCCGGGGCGGTGGCCGCGGTGCCGCCGGTGGGATCGGTCATCGCGCACAGCAGATTGACGTTGCGCCAGGCGCGTTCCATCGCGGAGTGGTCCTCGCGGGTGTGCCCGCCGCGCGACTCGGTGCGCTCCCGCGCGGCCCGTGCCACACACTCGCTGACCAGCAGCATGTTCCGCAGGTCCAGGGCGAGGTGCCAGCCCGGGTTGAACTGCCGGTGCCCCTCGACCCCGGCCCGGCGCGCCCGCCCCCGCAGCTCGGCGAGCTTGTGCAGGGCCTCCTCCATCTCGTGCTCCCGGCGGATGATGCCGACCAGGTCGTTCATCGTCTGCTGGAGTTCCTGGTGCAGGGTGTACGGGTTCTCCGGAGCGGGCGCCGGCCCCTTCGCCGGCTCCCCGGCCCCGGCCCCGGCCTCGGCGGAGAAGGGGCGCAGGGCCTCCGCCGCCGCGGCGTCGACCTGGGCGTCGTCCACCCGGGGCCGCCCGGCGCCTGCCCCGGCATCCCGCCCGGCGGGGTACGCCCCCGCGTGCTCGGCCGCGTGCAGGCCCGCCCGGCGCCCGAACACCAGCAGGTCGGACAGGGAGTTCCCGCCCAGCCGGTTGGAGCCGTGCATCCCGCCGGCCACCTCACCGGCCGCGAACAGCCCCGGCACCCCGCGCGTCGCCGCCGTGTCGGAGTCGACGGCGATGCCGCCCATCACGTAGTGGCAGGTCGGCCCGACCTCCATCGCCTCCGCCGTGATGTCGACGTCCGCCAGCTCCTTGAACTGGTGGTACATCGACGGCAGCCGGCGCTTGATGACGTCGGCGGGCATCCGGGTGGACACGTCCAGGAAGACCCCGCCGTGCGGGGAGCCGCGGCCCGCCTTGACCTCGGCGTTGATCGCGCGGGCGACCTCGTCGCGGGGGAGCAGTTCGGGGGGACGCCGGTTGCGGTCCGGGTCGTCGTACCAGCGGTCGCCCTCCTCCTCGGACTCGGCGTACTTCTCCTTGAAGACGTCCGGCACGTAGTCGAACATGAACCGCTTGCCCTCGGAGTTGCGCAGCACCCCGCCGTCGCCGCGCACCGACTCGGTGACCAGGATGCCCTTCACCGACGGCGGCCAGACCATGCCCGTCGGATGGAACTGCACGAACTCCATGTTGAGCAGCGGGGCCCCGGCCAGCAGCGCCAGCGCGTGGCCGTCCCCGGTGTACTCCCACGAGTTCGACGTCACCTTGAACGACTTGCCGATGCCACCCGTCGCGAGGACCACGGCGGGCGCCTCCAGCACGAAGAAACGGCCGGACTCCCGCTCGTAGCCGAAGACGCCGGAGACACGGGGCCCGTCCTTCAGCACCCGGGTGACCGTGCACTCCTGGAAGACCTTCAGCCGGGACTCGTACTCCCCGGTCTCCCGGAAGTCCTCCTGCTGGAGCGCGACGATCCGCTGCTGGAGGGTGCGGATCAGCTCCAGGCCGGTGCGGTCGCCGACGTGCGCGAGGCGGGGGTACTCGTGGCCGCCGAAGTTGCGCTGCGAGATCCGGCCGTCCTTGGTCCGGTCGAACAGGGCGCCCCAGGTCTCCAGCTCCCACACCCGCTGCGGCGCCTCCCGGGCGTGCAGCTCGGCCATCCGCCACTGGTTGAGGAACTTCCCGCCGCGCATGGTGTCGCGGAAGTGGACCTGCCAGGTGTCGTGCTCGTTGGCGTTGGCCATGGCGGCGGCGATGCCGCCCTCGGCCATCACGGTGTGCGCCTTGCCGAACAGCGACTTGCAGATCACCGCCGTACGCGCCCCCCGCTCGCGTGCCTCGATGGCGGCGCGCAGCCCGGCGCCGCCCGCACCGACCACGACGACGTCCCATTCCTGCCGGTCGACCACGGTCATCTCAAAGGGCCCCACTCATCAGAAGAAGCGCGGATCGTCGAAGGCGCCGGACGCGAGGAGATAGACGTAGAAGTCGGCGACCGCCACGCTCACCAGCGACGCCCAGGCGAGCTGCATGTGCCGGGCGTTCAGCCGGCTCACCCACTGCCACATCCGGTAGCGCACGGGATGCTTCGAGAAGTGCTTGAGTTTTCCGCCGACGATGTGCCGGCAGGAGTGACAGGAGATGGTGTACAGCCAGATCAGTGCGATGTTGACCAGGAAGACGAGGGTGCCGAGCCCCATGTGGCCCCACGCGTAGTGCTCGTCGCGGAAGGCGAGGACGGTGTCGTAGGTCAGCACCCCGGCGACCAGGAGCGCCGCGTAGAAGAAGTACCGGTGGACGTTCTGCAGGATCAGCGGGAAGCGGGTCTCCCCGGAGTACTTCCGGTGCGGCTCGGCCACCGCGCAGGCCGGCGGTGCGGCCCAGAAGCCCCGGTAGTAGGCCTTGCGGTAGTAGTAGCAGGTCAGGCGGAAGCCGAGCGGGAAGACCAGGATGATGATCGCCGGTGAGATGCCCCACCAGCCGCCGAACAGCTCCCAGTTGGGTCCGGCGCGCATCGTCTCGCAGTTCTCCGCGAGGCACGGGGAGTAGAACGGCGAGACGTACGGCGCCGCGTAGTAGTCGGCGTTCGCGAAGGCCCGCCAGGTCGAGTAGACGACGAAGGCGAGCAGACCGGCCGCGGTGGCGGCCGGGGCCAGCCACCAGCGGTCGGTCCGCAGATGCGGAGCGGCGATCGCGGCGCGGGTACCGGTGCGCACACCGGTACGTCGGGGGTGGGGTTCGGTGGCAGGGGGTTCCGTACCAGTGGCCACTTGTCCGCTCCGGTAGGGGTCAGGGGGGCACTGCGGGTCCGGCGGGGGTCAGGGGGCGCGGCGGTCGCGGACGCCGAGGCCCTCGTCGTCCGAGTCCACCCACAGGGAGGGGTCGTACGGCGTGTCGGAGATGGTGACGAGATCGGGCCGCTTCGGTGCGGTGGTCCCGGCCGTGGCCGTCTCCCGCAGCAGAGCGACGCTCTCCCGCAGATGATTGGTGTCGGATCGGACGCGGCGCATCTCCAGGCCGCCGCTGCCGAGCTGTTTCTCCAGGCGTCCCACCGACCGGATCAGGTCGTCGAGGCTGCGCTGGACGGATGCCAGTTCGTCGTGCACGGACATGACTTGCCCTCACTTCCCGCGGGTCCTTCAGGGTCCTTCAGGCCCAAGGCGGCAACGTTCATGCGCCTGAGAGTGTCGCGCGTCACACCTTGCGCTGTGAAGGGATGTGCACCGATTGGCCGAGGCGCAGGGGTGCATCGTGCGGTGCGCTGCTCCGTACGGGTGAGCTTCCCGCCCGTGGTCGTCGTGTCGCTCTCGGTTGCCGAACCCTTTCCTCTTCAGTGGCCGCATACATCAGATGAACACCAAAGATACAGACAAAAGTGATCATAACGTCCGTGGCTCCCCGGAGGTAACCAGAGATGTCCCACGACGGCGTCGCCCCGCGCGCGGTCATGCGCTCGGTCGTCTTCCTCACCGCGGGCGCTCTCGTGGTGCCCGCGCTGGCCGGATGCAGTTCCGACGACCCGGCCGGCCGGCCCCTCGCCGCGGGGGACGTCGCCCGCGCCGACCGCACGTCGATCGCCGACGGCGGCACCCTGCGCTGGGCGGTGGACACCGTCCCGGACACCCTGAACACCTTCCAGTCGGACGCCGACGCCACCACCACCCGGATCGCGCAGGCCGTCCTGCCGTCGATGTACCGGATGGACGACCGGGGCCGCCCGGTGCGCAACGCCGACTACCTGGAGTCCGCCGAGGTCGTCGAGACCGAGCCCCGGCAGGTCGTCCTCTACCGGCTCAACCAGCAGGCCGTCTGGAGCGACGGCCGCGAGATCGGCGCCGCCGACTTCGCCGCCCAGTGGCGCGCCCTGTCCGGCGAGGACACCGCCTACTGGACCGCCCGCAACGCCGGCTACGACCGCATCGAGAAGATCGAGCGCGGCAAGGACGACCTGGAGGTCAAGGTCACCTTCAGCCGCCCCTACGCCGACTGGAAGTCCCTGTTCACCCCGCTGTACCCGAAGGACGTCATGGGTGCCCCGGACTCCTTCAACGACGGGGCCCGCAAGAAGCTGAAGGTCACCGCCGGCCCGTTCGAGGTGAAGAAGGTCGACCGTAAGGGCGACGAGGTCACCCTCACCCGCAACGCCCGCTGGTGGGGCGAGCCGCCCCGGCTCTCGACGATCGTGCTGCGCGCGGTGCCCCGCGACGAACGGATCGCCGCGCTCACCGCCGGCACCCTGGACCTGGCCGAGATCGACGCCACCGGCGCCCGCCGCATCGTCGCCGCCGGCCCGCGGGGCGAAAGCGCACGCGGGAGCGAGGAGGGCGGCGAGCGGAAGAGCGAACCGGACGGGAAGGGAGAGGCCGAACGGGTGAGCGCGCCCTTGGCCGGCCCGCTCGCCGCCGGCCGGTCCGCCGCCCACGCCCTGCGCTCCTGGGCCGTCGCGAACGGCTCCGACGAGGACGCCGCCGACAAGGAGATCTCCGCCCGCAAGCAGCAGCGCAAGGCCGCCGCGACGCACGCACGTCAGCAGAAGACCCTCAGCGGGTTCGAGGTGCGCAAGTCGCTGGAGCCCGCCTACACCCAGCTCGCCCTCAACGGCGACGAAGGCCCGCTCGCCGACGAGCGGGTCCGCCGCGCCGTGGCCCGCGCCCTGGACCGGGAGGCCCTGGCGAAGGCGGTCCTCGAACCGCTCGACCTGCCCGCCGAGCCTGTCGGCAGCCATGTCGCGCTGTCCGGGCAGGCCGCCTACGCCGACGGGAGCGGCGCCCTCGGCGCCCAGGACACCGCGGAGGCGCGCGCCCTGCTCGCGGACGCCGGCTGGGTGCCGGGGGGCCCGGTCGACCAGGAGAAGGACGAGAAGAAGGAGAAGGCCGAGAAGGCCGAGAAGGAGGAGAAGGCCGGGAAGGCCGGGAAAGACGGGAAGGACGAGAAGGACGAGAAGGACGAGAAGAAGGGGGACAAGGAGGAGGGGGACACGGAGGAAGAGGACGGCGAGAAGGCGGCCGGTGCGGAGGGCGAGAAGGCCGGGTCGTCCGACAAGAGCTCCAAGAGCGGGTCGAAGCGCGACGACGACGGCACGTACACCGTCGGCGAGGACGACGCGGCGAAGGACGACGCGGCGAAGGACGACGCGGCGAAGGACGACGCGGCGAAGGACGACGCGGCGGACGACGACAAGAGCGGTGACGGCGGCACGGCGGAGCACCTCGCCCAGGACAGCACCGAGCACACCCGGCTGCACCGGGACAGCGCCCCCGGCGCCTACGCACCCAAGGGCACCGCCGCCCCCGCCCAGGCGGAGAACGCCCCGCTCGCCAAGGACGGCAAGGCGCTCACGCTCGACTTCGTGCTCCCCTCCGGACCCGGCTCCCAGATCCTGGGCGCCGTGGCCGACCGGATCGCACGGATGCTGGAGCGGGTCGGTATCCGCACCGACATCTCCACGGTCGACGACGAGAGCTACTTCACGGACCACATCGCCGCCGGTGAGTACGACCTCGCCCTCTACTCCTGGCCCGCGACCGCCTTCCCCGCCACCGACGCCCGCCCGGTCTACGCCAAGCCGGTCCCGTCCGCCGACGGCTCGCTGAACGTCGGGCAGAACTACACCCGTGTCGGCACCGACCAGGTCGACCAGCTCTTCGACCAGGCCCTCACGACGCTCAACGACGCGAAACGCGCCGAGCTGCTCCGCAAGGCCGACTCCCGCATCTGGGCGGCGGCCGGATCGATCCCCCTCTACCAGCGCCCCCAGCTCACCGCGGCCCGGAAGGGCCTGGCCAACGCGGGCGCCTTCGGTTTCCGCACCCCCGTCTACGAGGACATGGGCTTCCTGAAGAAGAGCGCGCGGGGCCCGGCCGGGACACCGGCGGAGAAGACGAGGAAGCCCTCGGTCTCCTCCTCGGCGCGGTAGTCCCGGCCACCGCGCCGACGTGAGGGAGATCTCGGCACTTTTTTCGCACGCCCCGCCCCCGGCGGGGCGCCCAGCACGGGCGGCCCGCGGACGGGGCGGGCGCGGGGGACGGTTTCCCGCACTGCTGAACTGCGACGGGGCCGGACCACGGGGTTCCTGACGACGCCCGCCGCACGGGCCCCGGGCCGCCCCTGAGCGCGGGGAGCGGCCATGACGACGGGAACGTCACCGGCCCCTCGAAGCGCCCCGGGCGGAGGAGGCGCGAGTGTCCGGTTCCACGGGCCCGTAACATGGGGAGAGGCCGTGGCGTGTTCAGCCCGGCAGGGCCCGCGCACCACAGCCGTCTGCGCAGGGCGCTTCTCACCATTTCGGGAGTACGCCAACCCATGGCTTCGTCCATCCAGCGTCACGACATTCGCAACGTCGCCATCATTGCCCACGTCGACCACGGCAAGACCACCATCGTCGACGGCATGCTCAAGCAGGCAGGTGCCTTCGCCGCCCACCAGCTCGACCAGGTCGACGAGCGCATGATGGACTCCGGCGACCTGGAACGTGAGAAGGGCATCACGATCCTCGCCAAGAACACGGCGGTGAAGTACCACCCCAAGGACGGCGGGGACCCGATCACGATCAACATCATCGACACCCCCGGCCACGCCGACTTCGGCGGCGAGGTCGAGCGCGCCCTGTCGATGGTCGACGGTGTCGTGCTGCTCGTGGACTCCTCCGAGGGCCCGCTGCCCCAGACCCGCTTCGTGCTGCGCAAGGCGCTCCAGGCGAGGCTGCCGATCATCCTGTGCATCAACAAGACGGACCGGCCGGACTCCCGCATCGACGAGGTCGTCAACGAGGCCTACGACCTCTTCCTCGACCTGGACGCCGACGAGGACCAGATCGAGTTCCCGATCGTCTACGCCTGCGGCCGGGACGGCATCGCCTCGCTGACCAAGCCGGCGGACGGCACGGTCCCGACGGACTCGGACTCGCTCGAGCCGTTCTTCTCCACCATCCTGTCGCACATCCCGGCCCCCACCTACGACGAGGGCGCCCCGCTCCAGGCCCACGTCACCAACCTGGACGCCGACAACTTCCTCGGCCGGATCGCCCTGCTCCGCGTCCACCAGGGCGAGCTGAAGAAGGGCCAGACGGTCGCCTGGATGAAGCGCGACGGGTCCGTGCAGAACGTGCGGATCTCCGAGCTGATGATGACCGAGGCGCTCACCCGCAAGCCCGCCGAGAAGGCCGGCCCCGGTGACATCTGCGCGGTCGCCGGCATCCCGGACATCATGATCGGCGAGACCCTGGCCGACCCGGAGAACCCGGTTTCGCTGCCGCTGATCATGGTGGACGAGCCCGCGATCTCCATGACCATCGGCACCAACACCTCGCCGCTGGTCGGCCGCGGCAGCACCGGCAAGGGCGCCGACGCGAAGGCGGCCGTGAAGGACCGCAAGGTCACCGCCCGCCAGGTCAAGGACCGCCTGGACCGCGAGCTGATCGGCAACGTCTCGCTGCGCGTCCTGGACACCGGCCGTCCCGACGCCTGGGAGGTGCAGGGCCGAGGCGAACTGGCGCTGGCGATCCTGGTCGAGCAGATGCGCCGGGAGGGCTTCGAGCTCACCATCGGCAAGCCGCAGGTGGTCACCCGGGAGATCGACGGCAAGGTGCACGAGCCCGTCGAGCGGATGACGGTCGACGTGCCCGAGGAGCACATGGGCGCGGTCACGCAGCTCATGGGCGTCCGCAAGGGCCGCATGGACAACATGTCGAACCACGGCTCCGGCTGGGTGCGCCTGGAGTTCGTGGTGCCCTCGCGCGGACTGATCGGCTTCCGCACCGAGTTCCTCACCCAGACCCGCGGCACCGGTATCGCGCACTCCATCCACGAGGGCCACGAGCCCTGGTTCGGGCCGCTCACGACCCGTAACAACGGCTCCCTGGTCGCCGACCGGGCCGGCGCGGTCACCGCGTTCGCGATGACCAACCTGCAGGAGCGCGGTGTGCTGTTCACCGATCCCGGCACCGAGGTGTACGAGGGCATGATCGTCGGTGAGAACTCCCGTGCCGACGACATGGACGTCAACATCACCAAGGAGAAGAAGCTCACCAACATGCGGTCGGCCTCGGCCGACTCGTTCGAGGCGATCGTCCCGCCGCGCAAGCTGTCGCTGGAGCAGTCGCTGGAGTTCTGCCGCGACGACGAGTGCGTCGAGGTGACCCCGGAGTCCATCCGCATCCGCAAGGTGAACCTGGACGGCCGTGAGCGCGCCCGCGCCGCGAGCCGCGCCAAGCACGGCTGACCCGCAACGCCGCACACGTGAGAACGGCGCCGGGCACCCCTATTGCAGGGGTGCCCGGCGCCGTTCTTGTGCGTGTGCGGAATCGCACGCCGGAATCCCGGAAGGGAAAGGTAGGGATAACCCTCGATCTGGCTGGGAGGCGACCCTGAACTGGCTGACTCGCACTACTCTGCTCTGGAGGCGGGCCAGTTGCGACGGCCGACGCGCCCGGCGATGTCCGGGAAAGGCGGAAGCCGCGTCTCGTCGGCCAACGGCTTTGCCGGCCAAGCATGTTGAACGCACGGCAACCCTGAAGGGTAGCGTGCACGGCGGCCACGCTATCTGCAACGGGTTTTCCCCGCATTCGCGTCCGATATGCGGACACGCACCCCCGATAGATGTGTAACAAGTCCGTTTCGCAGGGATCTTTCACCAAACCCTTTGTCCGGATTTTGGAAGATGTAGGCCTCAGCTGTGATCGAACCGAGACCTCGTGGGTGTGGTTCGCTCCTGGCGCATGGCAGATAGTTAGGCGCGTAGAGCTCGGACGAACGGGTCACGCGCTGAAGGCGCCGACTCACGAGCGCGGGGGCACTTGACGATCTCCGACACCGGCGACGGGCGGTGGACGGTGATATGTCGTGTGCTCCTCTTTGCGGTGAACCAATGGACTCATGAGGAGGAACCCATGCGCGGTGCCAAGAGCGCCAAGTGGGTCGCGGGTGCGATAGTCGTGGCGCTGGCTGCCACTGCTTGTGGCGGCGGCGACGGCGGTGACAAGGAGAAGGCGAAGGGCTCCGCCCCCGCCGGTTACGTCTCGATCGACGTCGGTGAGCCGCAGAAGCCGCTGATGCCGGCCGACACCAACGAGTCCAACGGCGCCTACGTGATCCGGTCGCTGTTCACCCAGCTGCTCGACTTCGACGCCAAGGGTGAGCTGGTCTACACCAACGCCGAGTCCGTCGAGACCGAGGACTCGAAGAGCTGGACGGTCAAGCTCAAGAAGGGCTGGAAGTTCCACAACGGCGAGGAAGTCACGGCGAAGTCGTACGTCGACGCCTGGAACTGGTACGCCAACATCAAGAACAACCAGCAGAACTCCTTCTGGTTCTCGGACATCAAGGGCTACGCCGACGTCCACCCGGAGAAGGGTGAGCCGAAGGCCGACGCGATGTCCGGTCTGAAGGTCGTGGACGACCACACCTTCACGATCGAGCTGAACGAGCGCGTCCCGTACTTCAACTACAAGCTGGGGTACACCACCTGGGCGCCGATGCCCAAGGTCTTCTTCGACGACCCGAAGGCCTTCGGCCAGAAGCCGGTCGGCAACGGTCCCTACGAGTTCGAGAAGTGGGACCACAAGAAGCTCATCCAGGTCAAGGCGTACGCGGACTACCAGGGTCCGAACAAGGCCCAGAACAAGGGTCTGCAGTTCAAGAACTACTCGACCGTCGAGGCGGCCTACCGGGACGTCGTCTCCGGCAACCTGGACATCATCCGCCAGGTCGGTCCGACGGACCTGCCGAAGTACAAGTCGGACCTCGGTGCCGGCGCCATCGAGCAGCCGTACGCGGCCATCCAGACACTGGTGCCGGCGTTCTACACCAAGACGTTCAAGGACATCGACCCCAAGGTGCTCCAGGGTCTGTCCATGGCGATCGACCGTGACACGATCACCAAGACCGTCCTGAACAACACCCGTACGCCGGCGACGAGCTTCACCCCGCCGGAGGTCAAGGGCAACCAGGACCTGGACACCGAGGTGTTCACGTACAACCCGGAGAAGGCCAAGAAGCTCATCAAGGACGGCGGCGGCGTCCCGGGCAACAAGTTCTCCATCCAGTACAACAGTGACGGCGGCCACAAGGAGTGGGTGACCGCGGTCTGCGAGTCCATCCGCAAGGCCACCGGGATCGACTGCGTCGGCGACGCGAAGCCGGACTTCCCCACGGACCTCGAGGCCCGTGACAACAACCAGGTCAAGGGCATGTACCGTGGCGGCTGGGTGGCCGACTACCCGGTCAACGTGAACTTCATCAAGGAGCTCTACCACTCCAAGGCCGAGTCCAACAACGGTCGTTTCTCCGACAAGGAGATCGACGGTCTGATGGCCGAGGGTGACAAGGCGGAGTCCCTGGAGGAGGCCGTGGCGGCCTACCAGAACGTCGAGAAGAAGCTCCTCGAGAAGATGCCGGCCATCCCGCTCTGGTACTACCGCATCAACGGCGGCCACGGTGAGGCGGTCGACAACGTCAGCGTCGACTACCACGGTGACATCACGCTCACCGAGGTCACCGTCAAGTAAGGAGGCCACGGGCCTCAACACTCTCGGCCGTTGTCCGTCACCGCCGGTTCCCGGCGGTGACGGGGGCCGACCGGGGCCGTCCCCTCATGGACGGCCCCTTCGGCCGTAGCACACCCCTCACGGAGGCACGCATGGGGCGTTATGTCGTACGACGACTGCTCCAGATGATCCCGGTATTCATCGGGTCAACCTTGTTGATCTTCCTCATGATGTACGTCCTGCCCGGCGATCCCGTCAGGGCCCTCATGGGAGATCAGGCGTTCGATCCCGCGGTCGTCGCCAACAAGAGAAAGGAGCTCGGGCTGGACCTGCCCCTCTGGCAGCAGTACGCCAACTATCTGGGCGGTCTGGTCCAGGGCGACTTCGGTACGGAGATCGTCAGTGAACGTCCCGTCGCCGACATCATCGCCGACGCGTTCCCGGTCACCATCCGGCTCACGCTGTTCGCGTTCGCCTTCATCGTGCTCGTCGGTATCGGTCTCGGCGTCGTCGCCGGTCTGCGCCCGAACACGCTGCAGGACCGCGGACTGCTGGCGCTGACCCTGGTCCTCATCTCGATGCCGTCCTTCGTGCTGGGCTTCCTGATGCAGTACCTGTTCGCCTTCCAGTGGCAGATCACCCAGCCCAACGTGCGCGACTCCGAGAACTTCGGCGAACTCCTGCTGCCCGCCATCGTGCTGGCCTCCCTCTCGCTCGCCTACGTCGCGCGTCTGACGCGCACGTCGATGGCGGAGAACCTGCGTGCCGACTACATGCGCACGGCGGTCGCCAAGGGCCTGCCGAAGCGCCGTGTCGTCGGCGTCCACCTGATGCGCAACTCGCTCATCCCCGTGGTCACCTTCCTCGGTACCGACATCGGCAACCTGATGACGGGTGCCATCGTCACCGAGGGCATCTTCAACGTGAAGGGCGTCGGCAACGCCGTCTTCGAGGCGCTCATCCGCCGCGAGGGCGCGACCGTCGTCGGCATCGCCTCGCTGATCGTTCTGGTGTACCTCGCCACCAGCCTGCTCGTCGACCTGCTGTACGCGGTCCTGGACCCGAGGATCCGGTATGCCTGAGAAGACCGCCGAACCCGAGAAGACCCTCGCCGACAAGACGACCGCCGCGGGCCCCGCACCGGCCGCCGCCGTCGAAGCCGGCCCCGCGCCCGACAAGGCGCGCAGCCTGTGGAGCGACGCCTGGTACGACCTGCGGCGTCAGCCCATGTTCCTGATCTCCTCCGCGCTCATCCTGCTGCTTCTGGTCATGTCGTTCGCGCCGGGCCTGTTCACCAGCGCCTCACCGCGCGACGCGGACCTGGCCACGCACTACCTGCAGCCGCCGAACTGGAGCCACTTCTTCGCCGAGGACTGGCTCGGCTACGACGGCCAGGGCCGCTCGATCTACGCGCGCATCATCTACGGTGCCCGCGCCTCGATCGTGGTCGGTGTCGGCGTCACCGTCCTGGTGACCGTGTTCGGCACGCTCATGGGCATGATCGCCGGTTACTTCGGCGGCTGGATCGACAGCCTGCTGTCCCGTGTCACCGACGTCTTCTTCGGCATCCCCTTCCTGCTGGGTGCCCTGGTGATCCTGACGACGTTCGAGAACCGCACCATCTGGGTCGTGATCCTGGCCCTGGCCTTCCTCGGCTGGACCTCCATCGCCCGTGTCGCCCGCGGCTCGGTGATCACCGTCAAGCAGGCCGACTACGTCATGGCCGCCAAGGCGCTGGGCGCGTCCACCAGCCGCATCATGTTCCGGCACATCCTGCCGAACGCCCTCGCGCCCATCATCGTCGTCGCGACCATCGCCCTGGGCGGCTACATCGCGGCCGAGGCCACGCTGTCCTTCCTCGGTGTCGGTCTCGCCGAACCCACCGTGTCGTGGGGCGTGGACGTGGCCACCGGCCGCCAGCAGCTGCGCAACGCGCCGTTCACGCTCATCATCCCCTCGGTGATGGTGTCGATCACGGTGCTCTCGTTCCTCATGTTCGGCGATGCGGTACGCAACGCCCTCGACCCCAAGCTGCGCTGAGGGAGGCGTACATGAGCATCATCGACAAGAAGGACGTCGTCCTCGAGCCCAGTGCCGAGGGCTTCGACGGCCCCCTGCTGGACGTCCGTGACCTGCACGTGGAGTTCCACACGCGGGACGGCGTCGCCAAGGCCGTCAACGGGGTCAACTACTCCGTGAACGCCGGCGAGACCCTCGCCGTGCTCGGCGAGTCCGGCTCGGGCAAGTCCGTGACCGCGCAGGCGGTCATGGGCATCCTCGACATGCCGCCCGGGCGCATCCCGCAGGGCGAGATCATGTTCCGCGGCCAGGACATGCTGAAGATGTCCGAGGAGGAGCGGCGCAGGATCCGCGGCCGGAAGATCGCCATGATCTTCCAGGACGCGCTCTCCTCGCTCAACCCCGTGCTCTCGGTGGGCTACCAGCTCGGCGAGATGTACCGGGTGCACCAGGGCCTGTCCAAGAAGGAGGCCAAGGCCCGGGCCGTCGAGATGATGGACCGGGTGAAGATCCCGGCCGCCGCGGCGCGGGTGAACGACTACCCGCACCAGTTCTCCGGCGGCATGCGCCAGCGCATCATGATCGCCATGGCGCTGGCCCTGGAGCCCGACCTGATCATCGCCGACGAGCCCACCACCGCCCTGGACGTGACCGTCCAGGCCCAGGTGATGGACCTGCTGGCGGAGCTGCAGCGCGAGTACCACATGGGGCTCATCCTGATCACCCACGACCTCGGTGTGGTCGCCGACGTCGCGGACAAGATCGCGGTGATGTACGCGGGCCGCATCGTGGAGCAGGCCCCGGTGCACGAGCTCTACAAGAAGCCGGCGCACCCCTACACCAGGGGCCTGCTGGACTCGATCCCGCGCCTGGACCAGAAGGGCCAGGAGCTGTACGCGATCAAGGGTCTGCCGCCGAACCTGACGCGCATCCCGAGCGGCTGCGCGTTCAACCCGCGCTGCCCCAGGGCCGAGGACGTCTGCCGTACGGACGTCCCGCCGCTGCACCCGGTCACCGGGCCGGACGGAACCGAGCTGGTCGGCCGTGGCTCGGCGTGCCACTTCTGGAAGGAGACGCTCCATGGCTGAGCTCAGCAAGAACGACGCGCCGGTCGACGCCACGCCGAACGTCTCCGAGGTGGAGGTCGTCGAGGCCCGGACCGAGGCGGAGGAGGTCGCCGCGCTCGAGGTGCCGGTGGAGCGCGGTGAGCCGATCCTCCAGGTGCGCAACCTGGTGAAGCACTTCCCGCTCACCCAGGGCATCCTGTTCAAGAAGCAGGTCGGCGCGGTGAAGGCCGTCGACGGCATCTCCTTCGACCTGTACCAGGGCGAGACCCTGGGCATCGTGGGCGAGTCGGGCTGCGGCAAGTCCACGGTGGCCAAGCTCCTGATGAACCTGGAGCGGGCCACCGCCGGCGAGGTCTTCTACAAGGGCCAGGACATCACCAAGCTGTCCGGGCGCGCGCTGAAGGCGGTCCGCCGGAACATCCAGATGGTGTTCCAGGACCCGTACACCTCCCTCAACCCCCGGATGACGGTGGGCGACATCATCGGGGAGACCTTCGACATCCACCCCGAGGTCGCCCCCAAGGGCGAGCGGCGCAAGAAGGTCCAGGACCTCCTCGACGTCGTCGGCCTCAACCCGGAGTACATCAACCGGTACCCGCACCAGTTCTCCGGCGGTCAGCGCCAGCGCATCGGCATCGCCCGCGGCCTGGCCCTGAACCCCGAGATCATCATCTGCGACGAGCCGGTCTCCGCGCTGGACGTCTCGGTCCAGGCCCAGGTCATCAACCTGATGGAGGGGCTGCAGGACGAGTTCAACCTGTCGTACCTCTTCATCGCGCACGACCTGTCGATCGTCCGGCACATCTCCGACCGGGTCGGCGTGATGTACCTCGGCAAGATGGCCGAGATCGGCACCGACACCCAGATCTACGACCACCCGACGCACCCCTACACCCAGGCGCTGCTGTCGGCGGTCCCGGTGCCGGACCCGGCGGCCCGCGAGGGCCGGGAGCGGATCATCCTCACCGGTGACGTGCCCTCGCCGGCCAACCCGCCGTCGGGCTGCCGCTTCCGCACCCGCTGCTGGAAGGCGCAGGACAAGTGCGCCGAGGAGATCCCGCTGCTGGCGGTCCCCGAGCGCTTCAAGGGATCGGACACCCCGGCGGCCCACGAGTCGGCCTGCCACTTCGCCGAGGAGAAGGACGTCGTCCACGCGGGCTGACGTCCTCGCCCGACCGCCTGCCCGGAACCCGGCACCCCCGCACGGGGGTGCCGGGTTCCGGCGTTCCCGGACCCGCCCCCTCCTCCGTACAGACATCCGCCCGTACGGAGAACCGCTCATACGTACATACGGCTGGAGTTCCGTCCGCGCAGGTGTCACACGTCCACGCGATGCTCCTTTTGCGTTGATATGGGTGCGACGGATCGGTGCACCACCGCGTACGTACGAGGAGGCACTCCATGCGCGGAGCCACGCACGCCAGATGGGCCGTGTGCGCGGTGGCGGCAGCCCTCGCGGCGACGGCCTGCGGAGGCGGCGGGGACGGCGGCGGCAGCGGTGACGCGGGCGCGGTGCTGAGCGCCTCCTGGGGCGACCCGCAGAACCCGCTGGAGCCGTCCAACACCAACGAGGTGCAGGGCGGCAAGGTCCTCGACATGATCTTCCGGGGGCTCAAGCGCTACGACCCCGAGACCGGCGAGGCCCAGGACATGCTCGCCGAGAAGATCGAGACCTCGGACTCGCAGAACTTCACCATCACCGTCAAGGACGGCTGGACCTTCAGCAACGGCGAGAAGATCACCGCGAAGTCCTTCGTCGACGCCTGGAACTACGGCGCCGGCCTGAGGAACAACCAGCGCAACGCCTACTTCTTCGGCTACATCGAGGGCTACGACAAGGTCCACCCCGAGGAGGGCGAGCAGAGCGCCGACACCCTCTCCGGCCTGAAGGTCGTCGACGGCCGCACCTTCACCGTCAAGCTCACCCAGAAGTTCTCCACCTTCCCCGACACCCTCGGCTACGCCGCCTTCGCCCCGCTGCCCCGGGCCTTCTTCGAGGACCACGCCGCCTGGGTCGCCAAGCCGGTCGGCAACGGCCCGTACCTGGTCGACTCGTACGCCAAGGGCTCGCAGATGTCCCTGCGCCGGTGGGACGACTACCCCGGCGACGACAAGGCGCAGAACGGCGGCGTCGACCTCAGGGTCTACACCGACAACAACACCGCCTACACCGACCTCATCGCCGGCAACCTCGACCTGGTCGACGACGTCCCCGCCGCCCAGCTGAAGAACGTCAGGAACGACCTCGGCGACCGCTACCTCAACACCCCCGCCGGCATCATCCAGACCCTCGCCTTCCCGTTCTACGACGAGGCCTGGAACACCTCAGGCTCGGAGAAGGTCCGCAAGGGCCTGTCCATGGCGATCGACCGGGACCAGATCACCAAGACCATCTTCGCCAGGACCCGCACCCCCGCCACCGACTGGACCTCCCCGGTCCTCGGCAAGGACGGCGGCCACCAGGCCGGCCTGTGCGGGGACGCCTGCGAGTACCACCCCGACGAGGCCAAGAAGCTCATCCAGGAGGGCGGCGGCCTGCCCGGCGGCCGCTTCACCCTCACGTACAACGCGGACACCGGCTCCCACAAGGACTGGATCGACGCCGTCTGCAACTCCATCAACAACGCACTGGACGACGAACGCGCCTGCACCGGCAACCCGGTCGGCACCTTCGCCGACTTCCGCAACCAGATCACCCAGCAGAAGATGAGCGGCCCGTTCCGGGCCGGCTGGCAGATGGACTACCCGCTCATCCAGAACTTCCTCCAGCCGCTCTACTACACCGACGCCTCCTCCAACGACGGCAAGTGGTCCGACAAGCAGTTCGACGACCTCGTCGACCGGGCCAACCGCGAGACCGACAACGCGAAGGCCGTCGGCCTGTTCCAGCAGGCCGAGGGGGTCGTCCGCGACAACATGGCCGCCATCCCGCTCTGGTACCAGAACGGCAGCGCGGGCTGGTCGGACCGGCTGTCCGACGTGAAGCTCAACCCCTTCAGCGTCCCCGTGTACGACCAGATCAAGGTGAGCTGACCCGCCGTGGGACGCTACGTCGTCCGGCGTCTGCTCCAGATGATCCCGGTGTTCGTCGGGGCCACGCTGCTGATCTTCCTCATGGTGAACGTGATGGGCGACCCCATCGCCGGACTCTGCGGCGAACGGCGCTGCGACCCGGCGACGGCCGCCCAGCTGAAGAAGGAGTTCGGCCTCGACAAGCCCGTCTGGCAGCAGTACCTGACCTATATGGGGAACGTCTTCACCGGCGACTTCGGTACGGCGTTCAACGGCCAGGAGGTCACCGAGCTGATGGCGACCGCGTTCCCCGTCACCATCCGCCTCACGGTCGTCGCGATCCTCTTCGAGATCGTCATCGGCATCGCCCTCGGCGTGGTCACCGGGCTGCGCCGGGGGCGCCCCGTCGACACCGGCGTCCTGCTGCTCACCCTCGTCGTCATCTCCGTCCCCACCTTCGTCACCGGTCTGCTGCTCCAGCTGCTGCTGGGGGTGAAGTGGGGCTGGATCAGGCCGTCGGTCTCCTCCGCGGCGCCCCTCGACGAACTGATCCTGCCCGGACTGGTGCTGGCCTCCGTCTCCCTCGCCTACGTCACCCGGCTGACCCGCACCTCCATCGCCGAGAACCGGCGCTCCGACTACGTCCGCACCGCCGTCGCCAAGGGCCTGCCCCGGCACCGGGTGATCACCCGGCACCTGCTGCGCAACTCCCTCATCCCCGTGGTCACCTTCATCGGGGCGGACATCGGCTTCCTCATGGGCGGCGCGATCGTCACCGAGCGGATCTTCAACATCCACGGCGTCGGCTACCAGATCTACCAGGGCATCCTGCGGCAGAACACCCAGACCGTCGTCGGCTTCGTGACCGTGCTCGTGCTGGTGTTCCTGGTCGCCAACCTCGTCGTCGACCTCCTCTACGCCGTGCTCGACCCGAGGATCCGCTATGCCTGAGCAGCACTACGACCCCGACCGCGCCGTCGCGGGGACCGGCATGGGCGGCGGCATGGACCTGGGCGTCGACGAGGCCGAGACCCTCGCGCGCACCCCGGACGGCCCGCAGGGAACGGGCCCGCAGGGCAAGCCGCGGTCCCTCTGGTCCGACGCCTGGCGCGACCTGCGCCGCAACCCCGTCTTCGTCGTCTCGGCCCTGATCATCCTCTTCCTGGTCCTCATCTCCCTGTGGCCCTCGCTGATCGCCCCCGGCAGCCCCCTCACCTGCGACCTCGCCAAGGCCCAGGAGGGCTCGCAGCCCGGCCACCCCTTCGGCTTCGACGGCCAGGGCTGCGACGTCTACACCCGCACCGTCTACGGCGCCCGCACGTCCGTCGCGGTCGGCGTCCTCGCCACGCTCGGCGTCGCGGTGCTGGGCAGCGTCCTCGGCGCGCTGGCCGGGTTCTTCGGCGGGGCGTGGGACTCGGTCCTGTCCCGCGTCACGGACGTCTTCTTCGCCATCCCCGTCGTCCTCGGCGGTCTGGTGCTGCTGTCCGTCACCACCAGCAACACCGTCTGGCCGGTCATCGGCTTCATCGTGCTGCTCGGCTGGCCGCAGCTGTCCCGGATCGCCCGCGGCTCGGTCATCACCGCCCAGCAGAACGACTACGTCCAGGCCGCGCGGGCGCTCGGCGCCTCCAACTCCCGCCTGGTGCTGCGGCACATCGCGCCCAACGCGATCGCCCCGGTCATCGTCGTGGCGACCATCGCGCTCGGCACGTACATCTCGCTGGAGGCGACCCTGTCCTACCTCGGCGTCGGCCTGAAGCCGCCCAGCGTCTCCTGGGGCATCGACATCTCCGCCGCCTCCCCCTACGTCCGCAACGCCCCGCACGCGCTGCTGTGGCCCTCCGGCGCCCTCGCGATCACCGTCCTGGCGTTCATCATGCTCGGCGACGCGGTGCGCGACGCCCTCGACCCGAAGCTGAGGTGAGCCGCCGTCATGCTGCTCGAAGTGCGCGACCTGCACGTGGAGTTCCACACCAGGGACGGGGTCGCCAGGGCCGTCAACGGCGTCGGCTACGGCGTCGACGCGGGCGAGACGCTCGCCGTGCTCGGCGAGTCCGGCTCCGGCAAGTCGGTGACCGCGCAGGCCGTCATGGGCATCCTCGACACGCCGCCCGGCAGGATCACCGGCGGCGAGGTCGTCTTCCGGGGCCGCGACCTGCTGGAGCTGAAGGAGAACGAGCGCCGCAGGGTCCGGGGCGCCGAGATGGCGATGATCTTCCAGGACGCGCTGTCCTCCCTCAACCCCGTGCTCTCCGTCGGCGACCAGCTCGGCGAGATGTTCGTCGTGCACCGGGGGATGTCGAAGAAGGCGGCGCGGGCCCGGGCCGTCGAGCTGATGGACCGGGTGCGCATCCCGGCCGCCCGGGAGCGGGTCGGGCAGTACCCGCACCAGTTCTCCGGAGGCATGCGCCAGCGCATCATGATCGCCATGGCGCTGGCCCTGGAACCGGCCCTGATCATCGCCGACGAACCGACCACCGCCCTCGACGTCACCGTCCAGGCCCAGGTCATGGAACTCCTCGCGGAGCTGCAGCGCGAGTACCGCATGGGGCTCGTCCTCATCACCCACGACCTCGGTGTGGTCGCCGACGTCGCCGACCGGATCGTCGTCATGTACGCGGGCCGGATCGTCGAGTCGGCCCCCGTGCACGACATCTACAAGTCCCCCGCCCACCCGTACACCCGGGGCCTGCTGGACTCCATCCCCCGCCTCGACCAGAAGGGCCGGCAGCTCTACGCCATCAAGGGCCTGCCGCCCAACCTCATGAACATCCCGCCGGGTTGCGCCTTCCACCCCCGCTGCCCGATGGCCCGCGACGTCTGCCGGACCGACGAGCCCCCGCTGTACGAGGTCTCGCAGGCACGGGGGAGCGCCTGCCACTTCTGGCGGGAGTGCCTGGATGACTGAGCCGCTCCTGGAGGTGTCCGGCCTGGTCAAGCACTACCCGCTGACCCGGGGCATCGTGTTCCGCAAGCAGGTCGGCGCCGTGAAGGCCGTCGACGGCGTCGACTTCGCCCTCGGCCGGGGCGAGACCCTGGGCATCGTCGGCGAGTCCGGCTGCGGCAAGTCCACCGTCGCGAAGATGCTGGTCCACCTGGAGCGCCCGACGGCCGGCGCGATCCGCTACAAGGGCGAGGACGTCACCCGGCTGTCCGGGAAGGCCCTCAAGGCCGTCCGCCGCAACATCCAGATGGTGTTCCAGGACCCCTACACCTCCCTCAACCCCCGGATGACGGTGGGCGACATCATCGGGGAGCCGTACGAGATCCACCCCGAGATCGCCCCCAAGGGCGAGCGGCGCCGACGCGTCCAGGACCTCCTCGACGTGGTCGGCCTCAACCCGGAGTACATCAACCGCTATCCGCACCAGTTCTCCGGCGGCCAGCGCCAGCGCATCGGCATCGCCCGCGGGTTGGCGCTGCGCCCCGAGGTGATCGTCGCCGACGAACCGGTCTCCGCACTGGACGTCTCGGTCCAGGCCCAGGTCGTCAACCTGATGGACCGGCTCCAAAGCGAGTTCGACCTGGCGTTCGTCTTCATCGCGCACGACCTGTCGATCGTCCGGCACATCTCCGACCGGGTCGGCGTGATGTACCTCGGCCGGATCGTCGAGACCGGCACCGACACCCAGATCTACGACCATCCCACCCACCCCTACACCCAGGCCCTGCTCTCCGCCGTCCCCGTCCCCGACCCGGAGGCCCGCGCACACCGCGAACGGATCATCCTCACCGGAGACGTCCCGTCCCCCACGAACATCCCCTCCGGCTGCCGCTTCCGCACCCGCTGCTGGAAGGCCCGGGAACGTTGCGCGACGGAGGTCCCCCTGCTCGCGGTCCCCGAGGCCTTCCGCACCGCCGGCGGCCCGGCGGCCCACCCCTCGGCCTGCCACTTCGCCGAGGAGAAACAGGTGGTGCCACCGGAGACCGCTCCGGGCCCGTGAAGCGGCAGGATGCCCGGACCGGGTCGATCCCGGGACCGGCAGGGACCGCCATGCCCTACGGGCTCGCCGTACTGCCGTCGCGCGACGAGCCCTGGACGCCGGGGCTGTCCTGGTCGTCCCGGTCGGGGCGGAACGACGTGGCCGCAGACAGCGCACCGAGCACGTAGGGCATGTCGTCCCTGCCCGCGCCGATCAGCACGCGCGCCCCGGGCACCGGCCCGCCCAGGGCCTCGCACTCGGCGACGACCACGAACGACCCCTGAGCCGCCCCGTCCGACTGACGCCAGGAGTTGTTGAACCGCATGCGCAGCGGGTCGTCCCTGTGCGGTGTCCGCACCCGGACCAGCCGCAACGGCCCGGGGAACGGCTGGACTCCGAAGGTGCCGGTACCGATGGCCGGTCCGGGGGGCACAGCGGCGAGTCCCCGCGGGCCCGCCCGGAGCCACCCGATCGACAGCGCCTTCCACGGACCCGGTCCCCACACGACACCCGGGAAGCGGTGCTCGTCCACCGGCACAACCGGCTCCATCCGGTCCACCTCCGGCAAGCTGCGCCGCGTCCACCGGTAGGCCCAGCAGGCCATGCCCACCGCGCTCACCGCACCCACGGCACCCGCGGTCCACACCATCGTGCGGACCGAGTGCGAGTGCGTCGCGAACAGCGCGCCCAGGGCCCCGCCCAGCCCTGCCAGGACGAAGGTCACCCCCGGTGCCGTCGTCTGCCACGGCCAGCTCAGCCGGGACGCGCCCCCGCGCACGATCCGCCACAGCCCCGCCCACAGGGCCGCCACGCCCAGCCCGACGAGGACCGAGCCGAACGCGGCGGGCGGCGCGAACTCCCGACCCGGGTAGTGCGCTGCGCGGATCGTCCGCTCGTGACCGTCGGCCGACACCTTCAGCAGCCGCAACGAGTCACGCCACCAGTACAGGGTCGCCTTCCCACGCCCACCGGCGGCCTCGACGACGTCCCGGTCCTCGCTGTCGACGTCCAGCGACAGATCCAGCGTGCGCCCGTCGGACCGGCCGAACTCGAACCGGTAGCGGGCCGCCCCGGTCTTCTTGTTCAGCTTCAGCAGCACGTCGTCCACGGTGACGTGCTCCGCCCGCAGGCAGAAGGGCTCCTGGTACCGGTCCCCGCACACCTTCAGACCGCCCGTGTCCCCCCCTTCGGCATCGTGTATCTCCAGGTGTCGGAAGGCGAGGTCGGCTGCGCCTGCGCGCTCCGAGATCCGTGCCATCTGCCAGGCCGAACCGAGCAGCACGACGGCCACCACGACTCGAACCGTCCCCCACACCAGGTCATGCACCCGCCCGTGCACAAGCCACACCCCCTCGCCCCCTGACGCCCCTCGCGCCAGTGCGGCAGATCGAAAGTCTGCCACCGGGGCGAGCGCCGGGAGGGAGGGGGTGACGCACCGGCCGCCCCCGTGGTGCTGCGGCCACCAGATGTTCCTCGGAGTCCTGAAACCGTGCTGCCGGTGTCTTCCGGCGGCGGCCGTCCGTAGGCTCCGGGCGGGCAGGGGCTCCACACGCCTGCCCCGGTCAGTGAAAGGACCCTCCGGACACCGTGTCGGCTTTACTCACAGGCTCCCGCCTCCGTTCCCGCACCCTGGTCTTCTCGGTCGCGTTGACCGTCGGTGTGGTGGTCGGGGTGCTCGGGCCCCTTCTGATCGACGTCACCCATCCGGTCGGCCACGCCGTCCATCTGGTCCTGTCCGCCGGATGGTCCTGGGCCGCGCTGGCGTTCTGCGTCGGCCTCGCCCGGAAGTCCAGGGGTGAGGCGGTCCTCCTGGCCACCGCGTCCCTGGTCACCGCGGTGATCGCGTACTACCTGACGAAGCTGGGCCAAGGAACGTACCTGACAGTGGACTTGGACGACCCCACCGGGGCGGCGCCCTACGTCCTCTGGAGCGCGTTCGCCTCGAAGACGCTGCTCTGGTGCGGGGTCGCCTGTGTCACGGGGCCCGTTCTGGGGCTGGCCGGGAACCTGGCACGGAATCCCGGACCGCGCGGCCTGCCCTTCCGGATGCTGGTTCCCCTGCTGGCCGTCGTCGAGATGTCGGAGCGACTCGGCGTCGAAGCGCCGCTGCAGGACCCCGTGGTCGGTGCGACATGGACCGTCGTACGGCTGGCAGCGATCACCGCCCTGGTGGCCCTGGCGGGGCGCGCGGTGATGACGTGGCGGCTTCGGCCCGTCGCCGGGCAGGCGGACAAGTGAGGTGCGCCCGCCCGGCGCAGGCCCCTTCGGGGATCAGCCCGTGAGGCCCAGTGAGCGTTTGAGGAAGTCCACCTGGAGCAGAAGCAGGTTCTCCGCGACCTGTTCCTGGGGGGTGATGTGGGTGACGCCCGAGAGGGGGAGGACCTCGTGGGGGCGGCCGGTGGCGAGGAGGGCGGAGGACAGGCGCAGGGAGTGGGCGGCGACCACGTTGTCGTCGGCCAGACCGTGCACGATCATCAGCGGGCGGTGCCGGTCGGCGGGGGAGGAGAGGCCCTCGGCGGTGACCAGCGAGCTCTTCGTGTACGTCTCCGGGTGCGCGGCCGGGTCGCCCAGGTACCGCTCCGTGTAGTGGGTGTCGTACAGCGTCCAGTCCGTCACCGGGGCGCCCGCGATGCCGGCGTGGAAGACGTCGGGGCGGCGGAGCACGGCCAGCGCCGCGAGGTAACCGCCGTAGGACCAGCCGCGGATCGCCACCCGGGAGAGGTCGAGGGGGTGGGAGGCGGCGAGGTCCTGGAGCGCCTCGATCTGGTCGTCCAGGGTGAGCGTGAAGTCGTGGTGGACCGCCTTCTCCCAGGCCGGGGAGCGGCCGGGGGTGCCGCGGCCGTCGGCGACGACCACTGCGAAGCCCTGGTCGGCGAACCACTGCGAGGTCAGATGGGGGTTGTGGGCGGCCAGCACCCGCTGGCCGTGCGGACCGCCGTAGGGGTCCATGAGGACGGGGAGCGGAGCGTCACCGGAGTAGTCCCGGGGCATAAGCACGGCGCACGGGATTTTGCGTGCGCCCCCCTGCGTGAGGGTCACCCGTGGGGACATACCGGGATCTTCGGCGTGCGAGGGGACAGTCGCCGTCGGTTTCCCGTCACGCAGCACCACCGCCCGGGAACCTGGCCGATCCGGTGTCGCGGAGACGAGCACGGTGACGCCCCCGGCGCGTACCGCGGAGTGCACGCCGGGCTCCTGCGAGACGCGCTCCACGCCGAGCTCGTTCACCCGGTAGACGTGCACCTCGCCGATCTCCGGCTCGGCCGCCTCCTCGCCCGCCGACGCCGAGACCAGCACCTCGTCGTCGGAGACGTCCAACACGGCCCGGATGTGCAACTGCCCTCCGGTGAGCGGTCGTTCACCCACGGCGAGTCGTCGTGCGCCCCCCTCGTCCGCGATCCGGACCAGCTGCCCGGAGGGGCTCCAGCAGGGCACCCCGGGGAAAAGTTCAAGCCAATCCGGATCTTCGTCGGCGTGCACCATCCGGGTCGCCCCGGAGTCCGGGTCCACCGCCAGGACCAACTGCCCGCGCTGGTCGCGCGCCTGTACGAGCAGCAGCGGCGCACCCGCCGCTGACCAGTGCACATGCGCCAGATAGGGATACCGTGCACGGTCCCAGGAGACCTCCGTGCGCGTCCCGTCCAGCCCGATCACGAACAGCCGTACGTCCGCGTTCGGGGTGCCCGCCGCCGGGTAGCGGACGGGGTGCGGCTCACGTCCCGGATGGGCGGGGTCGGAGATCCACCACCGCTGTACCGGCGTGTCGTCCACGTGCGCCACCAGCAGCCGGTCCGACTCCGGCGCCCACCAGAAGCCCCGCAGCCGGTGCATCTCCTCGGCCGCGATGAACTCCGCCAGACCGTAGGTGACATGGTCCGCCTCGGGCGTCGCCAGCGCCCGGTCGTCCTGCCCCTCCGCCCCGACGACCCGCAGCGCACCCTGCGCGACATAGGCGACGTGCCGCCCGTCGGGCGACGGACGGGGGTCGATCACCGGTCCCGGCGTGGGCAGTTCACGTGCCGTCCCGGCCTGCAGCTCGGCCGTGAAAAGCCGCCCTGACAAGGCGAAAGAGGCCAACTCCACGGCCGCGTCGGTGGCGTAGCCGACGATGCCGGCGCCCCCCTCGCGGCTGCGCTCGCGCCGGGCCCGCTCCTCGGCCGACAGGTGCTCCGAGGCGCCGCCCAGGAGGGCCCGCGGGTCGGCCGCCACGCGCTCCCCGCCGCCCTCCGGGTCGAGGACCCACAGCGAATTCGCCCGGTCCGTACCGGAACCCGAGAGCAGGAACACCACCCGGGAGCCGTCGGGTGCCACGGTGAACGCACGCGGCGCGCCGAGCGTGAAGCGTTGGGTGCGGGCGTGCCGTCGGGGGAAGGAGTCAGCATCGGTCGTCATGCCATGACCATATTGGCCATGCGCCCCCTTGTGCGGCCGTGCGCCGACCGATGCGCACGTACGGATAGTTATGATCGTTAGCGCATAGTGGGTATGAACCTGCTGGCTGCTGTGTGGATGTATCTGCCCCCATATCCCTACCCCCCCGAGTCCTGGGGTCCTTGGAGGTGAACCGCCGTGGCACTCTCGATTTCGGCGGTGGTGCTGCTGGCGATCATCGTCTTCCTGCTGATCAAGAAGTCGGGCCTCAAGACCGGGCATGCGGTCGTCTGCATGCTCCTCGGCTTCTACATGGCGTCGTCGACGATCGCGCCCACGATCAGTGAGTTGACGACCAACATCGCGGGGATGATCGGCAGCATCAGCTTCTGAACCGGCCGGCCCCGTCCGGCCCGACTCCACGCCCCGCGGGGGCACCGACGCGACACGCTGGGACCGACAGGTGCAGGTGAAGGAAGCCGGGCTGCTCGCCGTCATGGGGCTGCTGGTCCTCTGGCTGCTGTGGAGCCTGGTGAACCTCTACCGCATCCCCACGGGCCTGCGGGACGGATCGTGGCGGCGTCCGCTGTGGTGGGCGCGCCTGTGGTCCCTGGCGCTGTTCGTCGGCTTCGCGGCCTGGCTCCGGGGGTTGCTCAGCGGCGGACTCGACGTCGGCGAGACATGCGCGCACGCCCACCATCAGACGTACGACAGCGCCTACCTGGAGGCCCACCCCGAGGCGTTCAGCGAGCTGTTCCCGCTGAGCAACAAGTGCAACGCGCACTACGACCTGGTCCCGGCCTGGGTGAACCCGACCATCGCGAACTGCGCCGCCTTCGTGCTGCTCGCCACCGCCGTACTGCTGTGGTTCGGCACCGCCCGGCTCGCCCGCTTGACCGGGGAGCGCCCGCGGTCACGGACCTGACCGCGGGGCGCCGGCTTTTTGGCGTCCGCTGAGGTGGACGCGCCTGTGGTCCGCCTGATCGGTGCCCTCGGGCTGTTCAGGCCGCAGCGGGCGCCGGTTCCGCGGATGCCGCACCGGTGCGGACGGTCCTGGCGCCGCGGCGGTCGGCGATGAGGATCAGGACCAGACCGAGCACGACCCAGGCGGTGAGGACCAGGGCAGGGGCCCCCGCTCCGGTGCCGTCGAAGAAGGCGTTGGCGCGCAGCAGGCTGCCGGACGCACCCGGCGGCAGGAGCTGCCCGAGGGCTGCCCAGCCACCGGGCAGCCAGTACGGGCCGGTGCCCAGACCGGACAGGGGGTTGCCCAGGAGCATCATCACGGCCGCGCCGACCCCGAAGCCGGCCATGCCGGTCAGGGCCTCCAGACCGACGAAGGTCATGGAGAGGGCGGCCAGGCCCAGGCTCAGCCCGAGGGCGGTGATCCAGTAGTCGCCCGCCAGCGAGCCGGTCCCCCACTGGAGGAACGCGGTGACCGCGGTTCCGGCGAACAGGGAGAAGAGCACGGCACCGGCCAGCCGTGTGCGCAGGCCGGTGCGGCCGGGGAAGAGCCGGGCGAGGAGGACGGCGGGGATCATCCCGCCGAAGACCAGCGGCAGTGCGGCGGCGGAGAACCCGGCCCCGCGGGGGTCGTCCTCGGGGAAGGGCGCGAGTTCGTGGACGGTGGGCTTCGTCTGCTGCTCGGCGGCGACGGAGTGGGCCATGGCGGTCAGCGCGCCGCCGGCCAGGGGGGCGCCCGCGGTGGCCGTGTAGACGTCGATCCCCTCGGGGGCCAGGACGAGGCCGCCGATGATCTCACGGTCCTTGACGGCGGAGGTGAGGGCCTCGGCGCTGTCGTAGACGGTGACGTCCCACTCGTCCCCGTCGAGCGTCTTCTCCAGTGACCGGGCGGCGGCCTGCGGCCCCGAGACGCCTATCGGGGCCTTGTGAGGGCCGCCGTTGACGCTGGGCAGGGCGAACGCGCAGAGCATCAGGGTGACCACGGCCGTCAGACCGAGCAGGGCGGCGACCAGTTTCCGTGCGGCGCCGGGCTGCGGGGCCTCGGTCCCCGTCGGGGGCGCGGGGGGAGGGGTGGGGTGATCGGACATGGCGGTCGCGGTCTCCTTCCGGCCTGCGGACGCGTCGCCGGGCACAGGCACCGGCGCCGGGCAGGGCGGTGACGGGAATCGGTGGTCTCGCGCCGCCCCGCACGGGCGGCACCACCCTGGAATGAAACTCGATTACAGGGTAACCTTATCCATGTGTCAAGTATCAGCGAGTTCTCTGCAGGAGCGGTGCCGGAAGAAGTGGTAAGGGCGGCACTGCGCGTCTCCCGCACCCGGGGCGTGCCGGTGGCCGACGTCCCGCTGCTGGCCGTCGCCGAGGAAGCGGGCATCTCCCGCAGCACCTTGATGCGACGGCTCGGTGGCACCCGTCGTGCGCTGGACGAGGCGGTACGGGCGGCCGGAGTGGATCCCGGAGGCCAGAAGCCGGTCCGGCTGCGCGCCGTGGAGGCCGCGGCCGGGCTCATCAGCGAGCACGGCCTGACCGCGGCCACCCTGGAACGCGTGGCCGCCGACGCCCGGTGCTCCGTGCACAGCCTGTACGCGGCGTTCGGCGGACGGGACGAACTGCTGCAGGCGGTCTACGAGCGCTACGGCCCGATCCTGGACGTCGAAGCCGTCCTCGCCGGCCCGCACGAGGACCTGCCGGAGACGGTCCGCAGGGTCTACCGTCTGCTGGCCGATGCCCTCGGTCGTGAGCCGCGGGTCCTGCCCGCCATGCTCGCCGACGCCCTCTCACGCCCCGAGGACCCGCTGGTCCAGTCCGTGTACCGGCGATTCTTCCCGCGGGTACTCGACGGCGTCGGGCAGTGGCTGACCGAAGAGATCGCCGCGGGACGGATCCGGGACCTCCCCCTGCTGCTGCTGATCCAGCAGATGACGGGCCCCGTCCTCTCCCACTTCCTGCTGCGCCCCGCCGCCGCGCACCTGCCCGGCGCGGAGCTGCCTTCCACGGAAGAGGCCATCGAGGTCTTCGCGCAGAACTTCCTCCGGGCCGTCGCCCTGCCCCCGCCCCCTGACCGGACCTAGAGCAGGCTGAGTGCCTGCATCGCCTCGCGTTCGATGCGTGAGAGGTCGTGGAGGACGGAGCCGGCCTGTACGAGGTTCCTCGCGTCACCGGATTCGCCCGCTGCCGCGACGAGTGCGGCCACCTGCGTCCAGAGGGTGGCGGCCTCGGCGTACAGGGCGTGGCCGGTGCGCAGGTGGCCGCTGTCGATCAGCTGGGCGCACTCGGCGAGGAAGTCCCGGTAGAGAGTGCGGAACAGGGCGCCGCCGGTACCGGCCCTCTCCATGAGGACGGCGGTCCGTGACAGGTCCTCCCGCGGATCGTCGCTGCGCTGCAGCCACTTCGGCACCTGCCCGGCGGTCTTCTCGATGCCCCGGTGGCCCAGGTTCGCGATGGGCGGGTTCAGGAAGGCGTCGGCGCAGGTCCTGATCGCGGGGATGACCCTGTCCCGCGGTGACGCCGGGCCGCCGGGCACTGTGAGGGTGAAGGAGCGGTGCCTGGCGGTCATGGGGCCGCGCGCGGCCCTGGCTCTGGCCAGGCCGGCGAGGCCGGTGGAGACGGCTCCGCCCTGCTGGTCGGTGTCCACCAGGTAGGCGTCCTGCTCGTCGTAGCCGTACATGGCCACGATGTGCCCGCCGAAGTGCACCTCGGTGCTGAAGTAGTCCAGGTGGTAGCTGTCGAGTTGAAGGCCGACCGGCCGACCGGCGTCGAGGGGTCCCGCCACGTTCCGCCATGCCTTGCGCGGGGAGGTGGTCTCCTCGACCAGCAGCTCGAGCCCGAGGGCGGCGGCCAGGTTCCTGGTGAGCTCGAACGGCTTGACCCGGCCTCCCAGGAAGGGAAACCCCATGGCCTTGCTGTCCCAGTAGACGAAGGACAGCCCGGAGCCGAGCCCGAACAGCATGGGCTCGGACAGGTCGATCCCCTCGTGCCGCAGCAGCACCCCCAGCGCCGTCGTCTCGCAGTGCTGCATGCCGCGGGCATCGATGCCTTTCACCATGACCATGCCGCTCATTCTCCTCCCCCACTTGACGGCGACGCCGTAGCCGGACGGCCTCGGCATCAGCCTGTCCGGCGGGCTCGACGTGGGCGCCGGGACACGCGTCCATGCCCGGGGGAGGACACACTGTCTCAGAACCGTGAACACTTTGGCCGTTACTGTCCTGATGCCGCTCGTTTGAGCGCTTAAGTGGCACTTGGCGGCCGAGTGCTCACGCTTTTCCATAGGGCACCCTCTCCGGCCTCGCAGCGTCGGGGCCGTGGGGATCCCCCACACCACCCGGCGGGGCACCGACCAGTCCAGGTGACAGGCGACCCCCCGGTCTCGGTAGATGATCTCCCCCTGGATGGGCGGTCAGCCGCAATGCCGGCGGCCCTGCTAGGGGGCTTATCGGGTCGTGATCAATCTGTGCGATTCGCCCTCGCGGTGGAGCGACTTCAGGAAGCCGATCAGCTGTCCGAGCATCCTCTCGAACTCATGGGCACTCATCCGACAGTCCTCGAACTGCCCGTACATGTCCCCAAGTTCGATCTCATCCGGCCCCACGCGGCTGACCTGCGCACTCGTGGTCGACAGGGCGTAGTCGTCGCCGAACTCCTCCGCCATCCGCCGCCACTCGCGCAGATAGCCCTCCACGGCGACGGCCGAGTCGCTGAAGGGAACCAGCAAGGTCTCGACGGCGAGCCGCACGTTCTCCGGCACACCGGAGGGTGCGACGGCGAAGACCATGCCGTCCTCGTCCACGGTGAAGGACCACTCGTCGGTGTCTGTCATCAGAGCCTCCCTCGGGGGAAGAAGATGGAAAGGCATACCAGTATTCCAGCCGCCCGGTGAACCTCGCAGGTCAGACAGCGAAATCCTGCTGGAGTACTAGGCGCGTCGAGAACACATCGTCCGCGACCTCCAGTCCGCACGGCTGATCATTGGACGGGCTGGTTCACGACCATGCGAGGTTCGCTGCATCCCATGTGCGGGTGGCGGAATCGCCGTTGAGGAGCGGGTCTGCGAAGGCGGTGACCTGCCGGACGACGTCAGTGAAGCGTTCGGGGTAGCCGATCGTGGCGGGACCTTGTCGGCGGCGCCATGCGGTGTAGGAGGTCTGGCGGCGCTCGGCGAGGTCGGTGGTGGCGGCGATCCTGCGGATGATCTCGGTCTCTTCGGCGGGGAACGCGCGGCCGAGGATGTCGATGTCGCGGGTCGTCCGACGGGCGCCGAACTGGGCGAGCAGCAGGGCGCCTTTGAGGACGAAGTGCTCCCGGCCGAGGGGTGATGTCCCCAGTCGGTAGAGGAACCGTTCGAGGACGTACTCGACCATTACCTCGTCCGTGGACCGGTTGTTGCGGCGGGCCAGGTTGCGCAGGTCGTTGTAGACGCGCCCGGCAGTGGTGTCGCGTGTCGGGTTGGCCATCAGGCGAGCACCGCCTCTACTGCGGGGCGGATGACGGAGAGAGCGCCCAGTTCGTGGGCGATGTGCTGGAGTTCGCTGACCCCGCCGCGTCCGTTGCGGCGCAGGTAGCGGCCGAGTGCGGACAGGGCGAGGGTCTCGTCGATGCGGTTGCGGTGGCGCATGGCGTCGACCGTGCTGCGGGCAGCGCTGTAAAGGGGGATGGTCTCTCCGGGGGCTGCTTCGAACCGTTCGACGCCGAGACCGAAGGTCTTGGCGGCGTACTGCGCCACTACGGTCGGCGGATAGGAAATCGTGGGGCGGCGTGAACCGCGTGGCACGGCGATGTGTACCGCCGTGGGGATGTCGTCGATCAGCTCGTGCAGGGCCAGAGCGGACTCACCGCACACGACGGCACGGGGTGCCCGAGTGCACACGGCCAGCAGGTCCGTGTGTGCGGTCTCGGGTGCGTCGGCCTGTCGGTACATACCACGGGACAGTTCGTCTATCTCCCCCTCAGCGACCAAGGACGCCAGGTCGCGGGGAGAGAACAGTGCCTGGCGTGCCTGTGCCGTAGTGAACGTGGGAGAGCGGCTTGCCAGCCGCCGCTCCAAGCAGGGGTTTTCCATAGCGGTCATGTATCGAATGGCACCCCTGTATCGATGCGAGGGGGTCGATTTGATGCGTCCTGGCTGTGGGGCGCGGTGAACAAGCGTCCAGCAACGGTTCACCACCGTTTGTCCGGGTGGGTTCCGGAGTGGACGCGGGCCCACTGGGTGCAGGCATGCAATCCGTTCGGCTACGAGGATCTGACCGCTCGCGACAAGGTCAACTTCGACATCACGTGAATGAAGGGCCCCGCCCGAGGTGATCGTCTGCGACCTCCAGTCCGCCCTCGACGAGTTCACCGCCATCGCCCGTTTCCTGGGCGGCGAAGTGGGCGTACTGGAGGTCGAGCAGCGGGTCGCTGGGTCAGCCCCTTACCGCGTACGGGACGAAGTCGGCCCACGCGGAGGGGGCGAAGGCCAGCCGGCCGCCGTCCACGTCCTTGGAGTCACGGACGTGGATGGTGCCGGGCTGGGTGGCGATCTCGACGCAGGAGTCCGTCTCCGCCCCGCTGCTGTAGCTGCTCTTGAACCACGTCAGGTCGCTAGCGTCCCTGGACGAGGTGTTGCGGATCATGTCTCCCCCAGCAGTTGGTCGATGAACACGGCCGACTCGCGTGGTGTGAGAGCCTGCGCCCGGATGATGCCATAACGGAGTTCAAGGATACGGAGTTGCCTCGGGTCGGAAACCGCTCGGCCGTGGGCAACGCCCGGTGAGCGGCCCACCGCCGTTCCATCCTCGAACTTCAGCACTTCGATCGCCCCGTCCACACCGGCGTGCTCCTCGCGGTCCACCGGCATCACCTGGATCTCGACGTTCGGCAACTTCCCCAGCTCAAGCAGGTGTTCGAGCTGCTGGCGTACCACCATTGTCCCCCCGAGCCGCCTCCTGAGCGTCCACTCGTCCTGGATAAAGCTGAGTTCGGGTGCCGAGTCGCGCTCGAAGACAGATTTACGGGCCATGCGAGCAGCTACACCTCGTTCGACTTCCTCCTCGGAGTATCGAGGTCGCCGCATCCGGAACAGAGCTTGCGTGTAATCCGGCGTCTGCAAGAGGCCGTGGATGTTCACGGGGTCATACAGCTGGAGCTCAACCGCCCGCCCTTCCATCTGCGCCAAGTCCCGCACCTTCTTCGGGTACCGGACCTTCTTCACGTCCTCCTTCATCGCCGAGATGAGGCCACCGGCATTGAACAGCTCGTCCGCCGTGTCCAAGAACTCGGGCCGGGGGATGCGCTTGCCGCTCTCGATCTTGTACACGAGGTCGTCGCCGTAACCGACCGCCACCGCGAAGTCGCCGACCCTCATGCCCGCCGCCTCCCGGCGGAGCCTCAACTGCCGTCCCACGGTGGCCACTACCGCGAGTGCCCAGTCGTCGTCCGGGTCGACCTCCCATCCCGGTTCATCCGTCTGGTCCGCCTCGGTCGTGACCCGCACCGCCTCGCCGTTCACCGACATGTCGCGCTCCTCCGTTGTGCCGCGCAGTATCGTCACGACGTGCGGGTGAGGGGCCGCGTCGACAGTTCGGACAAGGCCGGGCAAGCCGTGGACGGTCACCCTACGCAGCGCCGTGATTACTCATCACGGTATGTCCGGTCGGCCACGCTGAGTGACGTGAATCAGGAAATTGCCGAGACCAGATCCCAACCCGACAGCGGAATCCGCGACTTCACCGTGCTGCTGTCGTCCACCCCGCGCGGTGCCCGCCTCGCCCGTCTGCTCGCGGCGGACGCGCTCCGGGACTGGGGGCTTCCGCAGGAGGCGGCGAGCCATGTCGTGGCGGAGCTGGCGGCCAACGCGGCCACTCATGGCCGGCTTCCCGGGCGCAGTTTCCGCCTGACGCTCTACGTGGTCGGAGGCACGCTCCGCATCGAGGTCACAGACACGCGCGGCGAGCGGCTGCCCGCACTCCAAGCGCCCGATGACGGGGCCGAGTCGGGGCGTGGGCTGCTGCTCGTCGAGGCGCTCGCCGACCGCTGGGGAGTGGTCGAGGGGCGGTTCCCGCGGAAAACCGTATGGGCCGAACTGAGCCTGACGCCACCGGAACGCGACATCGCGGGTTCCGGCGGCGTCGACGGCTGAAAAGACAAAGAACGAGGGGGAAAGAACCCCACCAAGCCCCACCCCTCCCGCCCGTGGCGTGCACTCACTCGGGCGGGTGAACATCTCCGGTTCGGCTGGATTTTCGGGCCGTCGAGGACCGACGCTCAGCGCAGGACAACAGCAGACATGCGACGGCCCCCGCCGGGACTGCAATCCCAGTGCGAGGGCCTGACCACCGAGGAAGACAGGACTTCCCGATGGGTACCCAGAACCCTAGCGCGCACCCGCGCGCCCAGGCCCGTATCGCGGGCAACCAGCGCCCGAACCGGGGCCACCGCACCGGTGGGCTCCAGCACGACAACTCCCGCCACACCACCCGCTTCACGGTCATCGGCAACCACCTCGCCCAGCACCAGAAGCTCTCGCTGCTCGCCATCGGGCTCGGTACGCACCTCCAGTCGCTGCCGAAGGGCGCCCCGGCGGACATCAAGACCCTCTCCGCCCGGTTCCCCGAGGGGGCCACCCGTATCGCCGCCGCCCTGCGCGAGCTGGAGGCCCACGGCTACCTGCGCCGCGAGCGCGTACGCACCTCCTCCGGCCGGATCGTCACCCGCACGACCTCCTGCAACCAGCCGGAGGCGGCCCGCCACCACGCCGGGACACCCACCTGTCCGGCGGCGGAACCGCAACAGCAGGAGCGGCAGGAAGCGTGCGAGGAACGGGAGTCGCCGCGCGCGGCGCGTGAGGAACGAGCTCCCCGCAAGCAGCTCCCTGCCGTACCCGGCCCCGGGTACCCCGCCCCCACGCTCCTCCAGGCCGCCACCGACCTCCTCGCCGGCCTCCACCGCCACGATCCCCGGCTGTTCCTCTCCGCCTGCGACACGGCCCACCTGGCGCCCGGCGTCGCCGCCTGGCTGGAGCGGGACGTCACCCCCGCCGCCGTACGCCACGCCCTGACCGCCGACCTGCCGCCCGAGGGCGTACGCCGCCCCGCCGCCCTCCTGGCCCACCGCCTCACCGCCCAGCTGCCGCCCCCGCCGCCCTTCCGTGCACCGGCCGAGCCCTCACCCGGCCGGTACGAGATGCGCAACTGCGACGGCTGCGACCGCGGCTTCCGCGCCCCGGTACCGGGCCCCGACCGCTGTCGCGACTGCCGAACCGAATGCAGGGAGGTCGGTTGACATGAGCGTGCGTCAGGGCGTCTCCCGCCTCCACCGGGCCGTGCGGGATGCGGTTCGGTCGATGGACGACACCGGCACCGTCCCGGGCACATGCGCGAGCACCAAGACAGGCATCATCGACGAGAGGGCCGCCCTCCGCTACGCGGACCCGGCGCGGGCACTGCTGGAACGGGCGGCCGGGCACTCGGCACCACCCTCGGGAAAGGGACTCGGCCCGGCTTGCGGTGCCGTGAAGAACGTGGGGATGCCTGCGGAGGAAAATGACGGTTCCTGGTAGAACTGGGCCGTGCCGCTCCGGAGTGGCACGGACAGCCACCTTGCCCGGCGGATCCCCTCCGCGTAGGCGGGCGCGACGAGGCCGACGCGGTCGCGCAGCCGGCGTGGGAGGGGCGGGCGGGAGTCCCCGTCGGTACCGGTCACGGGCGCCCTCCCGGAGTGGGGCGAGTGGTCAGGGACGGGTGCCGGGCGGGTTCGGGCGGGCGAGGCCGAGATCGTAGGCGAGGATCGTCGCCTGGACGCGGTCCCGCAGGCCGAGCTTCCGCAGCAGCGCGTTGACGTGGGACTTCACGGTGCCGACGGTGATGCCGAGCTGCTCGGCGATCTCCCCGTTGGTGAGGCCGGAGGCGACCAGGGTGAGGACGGTGCGCTGGCTGCCGGTCAGGCTGTCCAGCCCGGGGGAGCTGCCTGCCGGGACCGCGGGGCCCCGTCCGGACGCGTAGTGGCCGATGAGGCGGCGGGTCGCGGACGGCGCGAGGACGCTCTCCCCTGCCGCCACCACCCGGATTCCCCGGAGCAGTTCGGCGGGGTGGACGTCCTTGAGGAGGAAGCCCGACGCGCCGGCGCGCAGCGCGTCGAAGACGTAGACGTCGAGGTCGAAGGTGGTCAGGACCAGGACCTTGGGCGCGTCCTCGCGGCCGGTGATGATGCGGGTGGCGGCGATGCCGTCCAGTTCGGGCATGCGGACGTCCATGACGACCACGTCGGGCGACAGTTCCCGGGCGAGCCGTACCGCGGCGGCGCCGTCGGCGGCCTCACCGACGACCGTCATGTCCTCCTCGGCGTCGATCACGGCGGCGAATCCCGCCCGCACGATGCCCTGGTCGTCGACGACCAGCACGTCGAGGCTCATCGTTGTCCCTCCTCGATGCCCGGCGCGCCCGCAAGGGGCAGCCGGATCCGTACGGTGCCCCGGGGGCCGGTGGTCAGCGTGCCGCCGAGTGCGGTCACCCGAGTGGCCAGCCGCTCGTCGGCGGCCGTGTCCGCGGTGTCGGGCACTCCGGTGGCGGTGAGCGTCAACGTATCGGCTTCCGCGTCCAGTTCGACAACGGCGGGTTCGTCCCCGCCGACGGCCAGAACCGTCTCGGCGGCGTGGTAGGCGGCCAGGTCGACGGCGGTGGGAAGACGTGCCGGTACGCGGTCGGTCAGCCGTATCTCCACGTCCCGGCCGGTGGCCCGGCACTGGTGGGCGAGCAGGTCGAGCGCCTGCAGGGTGGGCTGGGGCCGCAGGGCGGGCTCCGCCTGCTCGTCGCGGACCGCGTCGAGCAGGGCGCGCATCGCGGCCAGGGCCTCGCGGGCACGGTCGGCGGTCGCGTCGAGGCGGCCCGCCTCCGCCTCCGCGACCATGTCGGCGGTGCAGGAGAGGACGGTGGTCTCCAGTCCGGCGGCGATCCTGCGACGCTCGGCCCACGCGTCCCGGACGGCCTCCTCGGTCCACGTGACGAGCCGGTCCTGATGGGCGCCCCGGGCGGCCCGCTCGCGCCGGCCGCGCCGGGTCCCGGCCCAGCGGCTCGCACCGGCCACCAGAGCCGTCGCGGCCGTCGTCCCGGCGACGACCGCCACGACGGGGAGTGCGGTGCCCCGGTCCAGGACCGCCGCCGTGGCGGCCCCCGCGTGCACGGCCACGGCGGCGACCGGGAGAACCGGGCGCCTCACCGGCCGGGTGGCGGGCGGAGTCAGGCGCGAGCGGGTGCCGGTGCCCACGGCGGACGGACCGGCGGGGTCCGCTGCCCGCGCGTGCGGGGGGCGGATCTCGGCGAACCGGTCGCGCAGCCGCTCGACGACCCGCGCGTCCGGGTGCGGGGGGCGGGCTCCGGCACGGGACGGGGCGGCGGCCCTCCGGGCGGCGTCCGCCACGAGCACCGCGCAGGTGGCCGGCAGGCTCAGCGCGAGAGGCAGCAGCACCGGGCCGGTGTAGTGGCCCGCGGACATCGCCGCCGGCCAGAGCGGGACCAGGGCGAGCAGGGCACCCCGGGCCGCGCGGGGCGACCTGCGCAGCCACAGCAGGGCGACCGCCTGGGCCACGGCGAGCAGCCCGAAGAACACGCCCGCGGGCACCGTCGCACCGGGCTGCAGCGCCTCCTCCCGGTGGAGCACCAGCATCGGCAGCGTCGGCTGGACGACCAGGCCGAACGCGGCCGTCAGCTGCGCCAGGCGGTAACCGCGCGGGACGGAACGTTCCACCGGGGCTCCGGTCCGGCCCGGCAGAGCCGCGCGCACCTCCCAACCGCCCTCCGCCGTGGGGCCGGTGACGAGGGTGCCGCCCGCCTCACGGGCCCGCGAGCGCAAGAAGTCCTGGCCGCGTCCGCCGCCGAGTCCCGCGCCGTGCGCCGCCGCACCGGCCGGCGCTGCCGAGCTGGTGACCGTGACGTCGGTGCCGGTGTCGCCGTACCGGACGCGCACCGTCGTCCGCGCGCCGGGAGCGTGCCGCGCCACGTTGGTCAGCGCCTCGCGCACGATGCCGTACGCCGCGTCCGCGACGGTGCCGTCCGGCAGCGGGTCGATCTCACAGTCGATCCGCTGGTCCAGGCGCCGGAAGCCCGCGACCAGATCCTGCAGCCGCTCCTCCGGTGAGGGAACGTCCTCGCGGGAGGGCGCCGGGGCCCGTACGGCACGGAGCGCGCGGGTCACCTCGTGACCGGTGCCGACGGCGAAGTCCAGTGCCTCCCGCACGAGTTCGGGGCGGCGGTCGCGCAGCCCGAGCGCAGCTCCCGCCGTGACGACCACGGCGGTCAGATGGTGGGCGCTGACGTCGTGCAGCTCCCGTTCCATGCGCCGCCGCTCGACCGCCGGCAGGCGGTGGCGCTCGGCCTCCGTACGCTGCCGCAACCGCTCGGCGGCGCGGCGCGCACGGCGGGTCCGTCGTACGCGGACACCGGCGCCGCACGCGGCGGCGTACAGCAGCGCCGTCAGGGCGAGGTGGAGGCTCTCGCGGCTGCTGATCCCGTGCAGGCTGACGTTGTACAGCGGCTGCCAGACGGTGAGCGTCAGGACGCACAGCACCGCGGTGAAGGCGTCCCGCCGGGCCGCCACCGTGAACAGGGCCAGCCCCACCCCGGCCGTGCCGAGCACCGCCGTCGCCCCGGCGGGCAGCGGGCCGGCGCCCAGCGCGCAGGCGGCGACGACCACGAGGAGGGCGACCACCGGACGGTTGCGGCGCAGGACGAGCGCGGCCGTCACCGGCACGGCGACGAGCACCGCCACCAGGAGGGCGCCCGGGGACGGGGCCGCCCCGCGCACCAACGGTGCCCCCGGCCACACCAGGGCCTGGGCACAGAGCAGCAGGACCGGGAGAAACCGGTCGTCGGTTCGGTTCATGGCTGGACAAGGCTATGACCGCGGACGCGGGGCCCGGCTCCCGCTGAAGGCGGATTCCCGTCTCTTACCCGGGTTGCAGAGGCTCTGCCCGCGGTTCCATCCGCCGGTCATCCCGCAGGGCGACGACCGCGCCGGGTGCCCGGGCCTAGGCTCGATCACATCGAGAAGGCGGCCGACCACCGCCTCCCCGAACACGCCCCACCAGCGCCTTCGCCGCGTTCAGCGGTCCTTGCCCGTCGTACACGTCGTACCTGGGTGAGCGGGCGCGTCCGATGCTCCACCACACGCGATTCCAGGGGGATTTCCCATGTCCAAGCGCATCATTTCCGCCCCGCCCGCCCGAACCCGCCCGGCACCCGTCTCTGACCGCTCGACCCACTCCGGGAGCGTGCCCGTGACCGGTACCGACGGGGACTCCCGCCCGTCCCTCCCGCGCCGGCTGCGCGACCGCGTCGGTCTCGTCGCGCTCGCCTACCTCGGGCTCTGCGCGGCCGTGCTCGTGTGGGCGGTGGTGGCGAGCGTGACCGACGACTCCGGCGAGGCGATGGCGCTCGTCTTCCCGCTCCTCGTCACGGCCCCCGGCAGCCTCGTCGTCCTCGTCCTGCCGGAACACGGCTCGATGTTCTTCGCCTCGCTCGTCATCGGGGCCGCGGTCAACGCCGCGATCATCAGTTGGTGCACCAGCGTCCTGCGCCGGGGGCGCCCGGACCCGGAGTCCTGATGCCGCTCCCGGGCGCGATGGCGGGGCAGGTGCCCGCGCCCGGGCCTGACACACCGTCCCGAAGCGTGAGCGCTTCGGCCGCCGCTGTCCTGATGTCGCTCATGTGAGCGCTTGCCTGACACCTGGACGCCGAGTGCTCACGCTTTTCCACGGAACATCCGTCTCCGGCCCCGCAGCATCGGCACCGCAAAGACTCCTGCACCACCCGGCGGGACAGCAACCCCCCCTCCCGGGCCCCCGACCGTTGCCGCGACTGCCGGAACCGAACGCAGGGAGGCCGGGCCGGCATGAGCGTGCGTCAGGGCGCCTCCCGCCTCCACCGGGCCGTGCGGGATGCCGTTCGGTCGACGGACGACACCGGCACCGTCCCGGGCACATCCGAGATCACCGAGGCAGACGTCATCGGCAAGAGGGCCGCCCTCCGCTCCGCGGACCCGGCGCGGGCACTGCTGGAACGGGCGGCCGGGCACTCGGCCCCGCCCTCGGGAAAGGGGCTTGGCCCGGCTTGCGGTGCCGTGAAGAACGTGGGGATGCCTGCGGAGGAGGAGGACGGTTCCTGGTAGAACTGGGCCGTGCCGCTCCGGAGTGGCACGGACAGCCACCTCGCCCGGCGGGTCACTTCCGCCCCGGCCATCCTCCTGGAGCCCGCTGTGTCCTTACGGACAGGTACCGTCCGCCCGATATCCCTGCTCCTGTCGACCGTGTTCGCGGCCGGAACGCTCACCGGCTGCATGCTGCAGGAACTCGCCAGGGACTGCGGGGGGACCGACGGCCGGGTGAAGGAGATGGCCACGCTCGACATCCTCGACTCCCGGCCCGCCGAGGCCACCGTCGCCCGGGGCTTCGAGAAGGTCGACGCCGGCTGCTGGGCGGACAGCGGCGATGTCGCGGTGTACGCCGACCGGACCTACGCCTTCCCCGGAACGCAGGGCGAAGTGGCCGCACACTACCGGACGGCAGTGGCACGGGACGGTTGGAAACCGGACCCCGAAGCCGTGCCCGACGACCTGTGCTTCGTCAAAGAGGAAATGTCCCTGCACATCTCCTTCCTCACCGCCGAGGGCCTCGAGGAGGACGGCCACGGAAGCCGTCCCGACCTCACCACCGGGGCCGGCTACTCGATCAATGTCCACTCGTTCGTGAACAGCGGCGTCGAAGCGGGCTGCTAGAAGTCGCCGCCGCAGCGTCACGCCCGCCTCAGGAGTGATGCGAGGGTGACGGCCGCGTCGTGCGTGAGTGAAGCCTTCCGGCCGCCGCGGGCCGTGGACGGGTCCGGCCGCAGGACCGGCGCTACGCGGTCGGGCCGGGGATCCGCAGGTTGCTCTTTCCGTTGACGGTGGGGTCCTTCGTGTTCTGGAGGGTGTCGAGAATGGCCAGGCCCTGGCTCACCAGGCCCGCGGCCATCTGACTGACGCCCTCGGTGCCGTTGAGGACGGTGAGGTGGGCGCCCGCCATGCCGCGGGCGGCCGCGTCGGCGAGGGCCGGCAGGTTCTCCACCACACGGTTGGCGGCGATCAGTTCCTGGTTGCCGTCGCGCAGCGAGCGGGCGCGGGCGGTGTTCGCGTCGGCCTGGGCCTGGGCGAGTGTCCGCTCGGTGTAGGCGTTGCCGTCCGCCTCGAACTTGGCCCTGTCCCGGGCGGCTTCGGCCAGGGTGCGCTGCCGGTACGCCTCGGCGTCCGCCGGGCGCCTGACCTCTCCTTCGAGGCGCTGGGCCGCCAGTTCGGCCCGGCGCTTGGCGAGCGCGGTCTGCTCCTCGATGACCTCGTGGGACGCCGCGGCCTCGGCGAGCGGGCCGGCCTGGGCGGCTCGGGCCTTGGACTGCTCGGTCTCGGCGAGGAACCCGGCCCGCTTGATCGCGGTGTCCCGCTCGTACTCCGCCTTGAGGGCGGCCGCCTGCTGTTCGCGTTCGGTCGCCTCCTGGTCGGCCTTGGCCTGGGCGATGCGCGCCTGGCTGGCGACCGCGGCGGCGTGCGGGGCGGCGAGGTTGTTGATGTAGCCGGTGGCGTCCTCGATCTCCTGGATCTGGAGCGCGTCGACGACGATGCCGAGTTTCTCCATCTCGCTGTGGCTGCCCGCCATCACTTCCTGGGCGACCCGGTCACGTTCCCGGATGATCTGTTCGACGGTCAGTCCGCCGACGATGGACCGGAGGTGTCCGGCGAAGATCCGGCCGACGAGCTCCTCCATCTGCTCCTGCTCGGAGAGGAAGCGGCGGGCCGCATTGGCGATCGAGACCGCGTCGTCGCCGACCTTGAACACGCAGACCGCGCGCACATGCAGCTGGATGCCCTGCTGGGTGACGCAGTCCTCCGCGATCTCCGCTTCCCGCAGTGCCAGGGACAGCATGCGGGCCTTCTGCATCACCGGCAGTACGAAACTGCCGTGACCTGTGACGATACGGAACTGCGTTCCCTGCGCCTGCCGTTTCGTACCGGATATGAGCATGGCCTCATTGGGCGCGGGGACCTGCCAGAACAGCATGGGAGAACTCCCGTCGAGCAGCGGGACGCAACATGTTTTCAAGGCCTTTGCAGGGCCGTTCAGGGCGATTCAGGGCGATTCAGGACGGTAGCGGCTCGACGATCACCGAGCGTGCCGAGAGGGAGTCGACGACGACGACCCGTGCGTTCCTTGCGAGGGGGGTGTTGGTGCGCGACCACGCCGCGTAGGTCTCCGAGCCCCCGCGTACGGCCACCAGGACCTCACCCGGTCCGTCCGGAGGAATCCCCACGGTGATCCTTCCGATCGCTCCGACCGGACTCCGGGAGGACTCGTCAGCGCCGGGCACGGGCCCTCTCGCCGGGCATACGCCTCATGATCACAGGCGATCACCTCCGGCCCCGTCCTCGATCGAGAGCGGCCGCGACACTCGAGTCGGCGGCGACGACTCTCCCGATGCCTTCACGGTACTCCCGCCCGGCAGGGGGCGGGACGGCGCCGTGCCCGCGGGGCCGCCGGGCGACTCGTAGGCTGGCCCCATGACGGAACTGCCCTCCCCCAGCCTCCGGCCGGGGGGACCCCCCTCTCGCTCCGCTCGGCGGATGATGCTCGTGCACGCCCATCCGGACGACGAGTCGATCAACAACGGCGCCACCATGGCCCGGTACGCCGCCGAGGGGGTGCACGTGACACTGGTCACCTGCACGCTCGGTGAGCGCGGCGAGGTCATTCCGCCCGAGCTGGCCCACCTGAGCGGTGCCGCCCTCGGGCAGCACCGGATGGGGGAGCTGGCCGAGGCGATGCGCGCGCTCGGGGTCGACGACTTCCGGCTGCTCGGCGGTGCCGGGCGCTACAGCGACTCCGGGATGATGGGCCTGCCCGACAACGACGATCCCGGCTGCTTCTGGCAGGCCGACGTCGACCAGGCCGCCGGTCTGCTCGCCGAGGTGATCCGCGAGGTCCGGCCCCAGGTCCTCGTCACGTACGACGAGCGCGGCGGCTACGGGCACCCCGACCACATCCAGGCGCACCGCGTCGCCATGCGCGCCGTCGAGCTGGCCGCGGGGGCCGGAGCGGACGAGGCGGACGGGTGGGACGTTCCCAAGGTGTACTGGAACCGGATGCCCCGCCCCGTCGCCGAGGCGGCCTTCGCGCGTCTGGAGGACGAACTCTCCGGGCTGCCGTTCGACAAGGCGGGCAGCATCGGTGACCTGCCCGGAGTCGTCTCCGAGGTGCACGTCACCACCGAGGTCGACGGCACGGCGTACGCCGCCGCCAAGGCCGCCGCGATGCGGGCGCACGCCACCCAGATCACGGTGGCCGAGCCGTACTTCGTGCTCTCCAACGCACTCGCACAGCCGCTGTTCACCACCGAGTACTACGAGTTGGTGCGTGGAGAACGCTCCGTCGGCAGGGAGAGCGACCTGTTCGCGGGAGTGGACACCGGAGTCGGGGCGGGGGAGGCGTCGTGAGCGACCGGAGCGGCCAGGACCGGCCCGTCTCGGTGCTGGCCCAGCCGCTGCGACTGCCCTCCGCCGGGCGGCTCGCCGCCTGCCTGGGGCTGTTCGCCCTCGGTGCCGTGGTGGGTGTGGCGGGGACGCTGGTGCAGCCCGCCTGGTTCCCGGGCGGGCTACTGCTCGCCCTCGCGGGCGAGGCCGGGCTCTGCCTCGCGGCGGGCATCGTCCTCCGCAGCCGGGCCGGGGCCGCGTCGGCCGCCGGTGGCTGGGTGCTCGTCGTCCTCCTGCTCACCGCCAACCGCCCGGAGGGCGACTTCCTGTTCGCCGCGGGAGCCGGGTCCTATCTCTTCCTGCTCGGCGGCATCGTCGTCGCTGTGATCTGTGCCACCCTCGCGCCGGTGCGGCAACCGAACGGCCGTACCGTCCGACTTGGGAAGTGACGTACCACTTCGCCGGGGTACGCGCGTGCGGGTCCCGTGCGGGTTTCCCCGGCGGTCCTGAGAAACGGGCCGTACGTGGCCAGTATGGTGGTGCGCGCGCCGCTGAGCCTCCCCGAACTCTCGGCTCCGGTCGAGTCGGGGGGGACCCCACCGTGAGGTCGTGACGGGCGGCGGAGCCAACCGGGAGAACCTGCCTTGAGTCGTGAAACTGACACTCCGTCCACCGGGCCCAACGGGCGCGGCGGAGCCGCGTACCCGTCGGGCACTCCGCCCTACGGGATTCCGGCGATTCCGGACGAGGCGACGGCCGCGGGCCGGCCGGCCGCGCGGTCGGACGAACGGCGTCCGGACGAACGCAAGACCGAGACCACCCTGACGACCAGGATCCGGATCAACATCCCCGGATCGAGGCCCATTCCGCCGGTCGTCGTGCGCAAGCCCGTCACGGACGGCGAGGGCACGGACGACGGCGGAACCCAGTCCGACACCCGTGCCGAGGGGCGGGCGCCGACGCCCGGGTCCGCGGGCACCGGTACGGGCGTCGGGCCCGGCTCCGGTTCCGGTGAGCCGCCCGCGCCGGCGGCTCCGGGCGCGCCGTCCGGCGGCTCGGGGCAGCTGGTTCCGCAGCAGCCGGCCCCGCAGCAGTCGGCTCCGGCGGAGAAGCCGACCAGTGACTGGTTCGCACCCCGCAAGTCCGGCGCGGGCAAGGGCGGTACGGGCGGCGGCTCCGGCAACGGGGCGGGTGCGCCGAGCGGTTCGGGCTCCGCGGCGCCCGCGGGCAGCCCCGCCGGTGCCCCCGGTGCCCCTGGCGCCGGTGCGCCCGGTGGTGCGCGGCCGGGTGGACGTCCGGCCGGCGTGGTCGGCGGCATGAGTGTGACGAGCGGCGCCCGGCCCGGCGGCCCCACCGGCACGAACGGTTCCGCACCCGGCGCCGGCGGGCTCTCCGGCGCGACCGGCGGCCCGGTGGCCCCCGGGCGCGGCGGCGGCACCGGTTCCTTCGACGTGACCGAGGCGCTGGCCGGCGGCGGCCAGGCCGGGCACTCCGGCGCTCCCGAGCAGCCCGGCGCGTCCAGCCCCTCCAGCCCGTCCGGTCCGTTCGGACCGCCCGGTCAGTCCGGTCAGCCCGGCCAGTCCAGGCCGGCGCTGTACCAGGGCGGGCCCGAAGGGCCCACGACCGGCCCGGTCACCGGCCGGGGGCCGATGATCCCGCCGCGCGGCAGCGGCCCCCGCGGCGCGGGCGGCCCCGGCAGCGGGCTGAGCGACGACACCGCGAGCCTCACCCCGCAGATCCACGCCCCCGACCCGGACGCCCCGGGCTACGACGCCCACTACGACAGCGCCACCGGGTACACCGGCACCAGGAACGCCCCGGTCGTCCCGGCGAGCGCGGCCTTCGACGCGGACGACACCCCCGCCGGCGGCCGCGGCTCGCTCACGCCCTCCAGGTTCCCCGAGCCGGCCGCCCCGACCCCGCCCCCGGCGGCGTCCTCGAAGGCGCCGAAGAAGAAGGGACGCAGCAAGCTCCCCCTGCTCGGCGGCGGCGTCGTCCTCCTCCTCGGGGTCGCCTACGGCGCCGGTCTGCTGATGAACCACTCCGACGTGCCCAAGGGCACCACCGTGCTCGGCGTCGACATCGGCGGCGGCACCCGCGACGAGGCCGTGAAGACGCTCGACAAGGCCCTCGCCGACCGGTTGAACAAGCCGCTCGAGCTGGCCGTCGGCGACAAGACCGTCGAACTGCAGCCGGACAACGCCGGACTGCAGCTCGACACCGACGCCACCGTCAGCGCCGCGGCGAAGAGCGACTACAACCCGGTCTCCGTGATCGGCTCGCTCTTCGGCAACAGCCGCGTCGTCGACCCCGAGATCCCCGTCGACGAGGAGAAGCTGCAGGCCGCCCTGGAGGCCGCGGGCGGCGGCTCCGGCAACGACGGCACGATCACGTTCGAGTCCGGCAAGGCCGTCGCCGTCTACGGCGAGCCCGGCGCGGGCATCGACGTCGACAAGTCGGTCGACGCGATCGAGGCGGCGTACCGGACCCAGGTGGAGACCGGTTCCTCCTCCCCGGTGAAGGTCCCGACCACCATCCAGGAGCCCACGGTCTCCAAGGCCGAGGTCGACCGGATGATGAAGGAGTACGCCGAGCCGGCGATGTCGGCCAATGTGACCGTGCAGACCGATGCGGCGCACTCGGTGGCGATGAGTCCGCAGAAGTCGCTGTGGAAGTTCCTCAGGGTGGAGGCCGTCGACGGCAAGCTGGTCGACAAGCCCGACCTGAAAGCCCTGGAGGAGCTCTACGGCCAGACCTTCGACGGTGTGGTGATCACCCGGGGCAACGGCGAGAAGACACCGGTCACGCCCCAGGACGTCTACGCCGCCCTGCGTCAGGCACTGACGAGCACCGGCGACCGCGTCGCCGTCATCGAGACCGACCCCAGCTGATCGGGACCGGCCCCGGCCGCCGCGTGACCTCCGTCACGCGGCGGCCGGGGCCGAGTGCTTCCGGGGCGCACCCGGAGGGTCCCCGCCTCAGACGTCCCTGGGACGCACCATGCACAGCGCCCAGATCATGAAGCCGGACAGTCCGATCATCACGACCGACCAGACCGGGTAGTACGGCAGCGACATGAAGTTGGCGATCATGATGAGCCCGCCGATCGCCACCCCGGCCACCCGCGCCCACGTCTTCGCCTGGAGGAGCCCGGCGCTGACGAGCACGGCCAGCACGCCCAGGGCCAGGTGGATCCAGCCCCAGGACGTGAGATCGAACTTGAAGACGTAGTTCTGCGTGGTGACGAAGACGTCGTCCTGGGCGATCGCGGAGATGCCCCGGACGATGCCGAGGATCCCCGCGAGCAGCAGCATGACGCCGCCGAAGACGGTCATTCCACCGGCCACCTGGTGTTTCGCGGACGGTGTGCGGGTGCGTGCGTGTGCGTGCGGAGCGTGTGTGGCCATGTCGCCACCTCATTCCGTCGTGTGCGGTCGGGGTGCGGGGCGTGGGGGCGGGCCCGGTGTGGGTCCGGTGTGGGTCCGGGGCGGGTCCGGGGCGGGTCAGCGGGCGTGCCCGGAGCCGTGGCCGCTCAGCACCAGTTCCTTGGCCCGGTTGAACTCCTCGTCGGTGAGGTCGCCGCGCGAGCGGATCTCGGACAGCCGGTGCAGTTCGTCGGCGGTGCCGGTCTGTGTGCCGTGACCCGCCGCGGTCTCCCGGATGTAGCTGTCGAACGCCTCCTGCTGCGCGCGGGCCTGCGCGATCTCCCGCCGCCCCATGTTCTTGCCGCGGGCGATGACGTAGACGAACACGCCGACGAAGGGCAGCACGATGACGAAGATCATCCAGCCGGTCTTGGCCCAGCCGCTCATCGAGTCGTCCCGGAAGATGTCGACGACGACCCGGAACAGCAGCACGAACCACATGACCCACAGGAACAGCAGCAGCATGGTCCAGAAGGCTCCGAGCAGGGGGTAGTCGTACGCGAGGTACGTCACGGGACTCATGGCTCTCCTCCGTCCGGCGCGGGGATGCGCGCCGGTTCCAGGCTGCCCACGGCGACGACCGTGCCGCCTCACCCCCGACGGGTGATCCCGGCGGGGTACGGAGTGCGGTGCGCTGGAGAGCGGACGTACGCCGAAGCCGGCCGAAGCCGGCAGAAGCCAGGAGGCCGGACCATGACCGCACCGAGCGCCGTCGCCGCGGCCCTCTCCCCGGCCGAGCGGACCGAGCGGGGCCGACTGGCCCGCAAACGCGTCGCACGCTCGGCGCACAGTCGGTTCGCGCCCGGCCCCGACCGCTTCGACCCGGTCGACGTGCTCGCGCGCCAGTCGGCCACGCGGGTGCCCGAACTGGTCCCGATCCGGTACGGGCGCATGCTGGAGTCGCCGTTCCGCTTCTACCGGGGCGCCGCCTCGATCATGGCCGCCGACCTCGCCACGCTGCCGCACAGCGGGCTGGAGGTGCAGCTGTGCGGCGACGCGCACCTGCTGAACTTCCGGCTGCTGGCCTCACCGGAACGGCATCTCGTCTTCGACATCAACGACTTCGACGAGACCTTCCCCGGCCCCTTCGAATGGGACGTCAAACGGCTCGCCGCCAGCCTCGTCATCGCCGGCCGAGCCAACGGCTTCTCCGCGCGGGAGCAGAACAAGACGGTCATCGCCTGCGCACGGGCGTACCGCGAACGGATGCGGGACTTCGCCGGCATGCGCACCCTGGACATCTGGTACGCCCAGGACGACGTCGACCGGATGCGGGAACTCCTCGCCTCCTCCCTCGACCGGTCCGTCCGGCGCCGTACCGAACGGGCCGCCGAGCGGGCCCGCGCCCACACCTACCTCCAGGCCGTCGACCGGCTCACCCGGCTCACCCCCGAGGGCCGGCGGATCACCCCGGACCCGCCCCTGATCACCCCGCTGCGCGACCTGCTGGCCGACGCGCCCGGCCGCGACGAGGAGAGCGAACTGCGTTCCGTCCTCAAGGGATACGCGGACACCCTGTCCTCCGAGCGCCGGCATCTGCTGCGCCGGTACCGGCTCGTGGACACGGCCCGCAAGGTGGTCGGCGTCGGCAGCGTCGGCACCCGCTGCTGGGTCCTGCTCCTGCTCGGCCGGGACGACGACGATCCGCTGCTGCTCCAGGCCAAGGAGGCGCAGGAGTCGGTGCTCGAGCCGTACACGGACGCCGAACGTTTCGACAACCAGGGCCGCCGCGTGGTGACCGGGCAGCGCCTGATCCAGACGAGCAGCGACATCTTCCTGGGCTGGACCCGGGTACGGGGCCTGGACGACCGGCAGCGGGACTTCTACGTGCGCCAGCTGCGGGACTGGAAGGGCATCGCGCGCCCGGAGACCATGGACGCCCGCACGCTCGCCCTCTTCGGGGGCTGGTGCGGCGGCAGTCTGGCCCGCGCCCACGCCCGCTCCGGCGATCCCCTCGCGATCGCCGCCTACCTGGGCACGAGCGACCGTTTCGACCAGGCCCTCCCCGACTTCGCCCAGGCCTACGCCGACCGCAACGAGCGGGACTTCGAACAACTCGCGACCGCCGTACGCTCCGGCCGCCTCCCCGTCGAGACCCTCTGACCCGCGGGCGTCAGGGCGTCAGTGGGGGGTCGGGCGCATTTCGACGACGCGCAGGCCCAGGGAGCGCAGGCGGGCCAGGAGTCCGTACAGGTGTGCCTCGTCGACGACCTGGCCGAACAGCACGGTCTGGCCCCGCATCACGACATGGTCCAGCTCGGGGAAGGTCTCGGTCAGCGTGTCCGACATGTGGCCGTCGACGCGGATCTCGTAGTGCATGCGCCCTCCTCCCACGGCTCGGGAGCGGCGGCAGACGTGCTGCCACCCTGCGATCGTCCACCCCGCCCGGCCGCCCCGCCCTCACCCGTGGCAGGTGAGCGGGGCGGCGGGCGGGGCGGTGAACGGCCCGCGCGCGGCGGCCGTGCTCACAGCAGCCGCAGGTCGCGGGCCCGGCGGACGGCGTCCGCGCGGCGGTTGACGTCGAGCTTCCGGTAGACGCTCTTGAGGTGGGTCTTCACCGTGTTGACCGACACGTACAGGTCGGCGGCGATCTCCTCGGTCGTCATCATCCGCGCCAGCCGCCGCAGCACGTCCCGCTCCCGGCCGCTCAGCTCCTCCACCACGGGCGGCACCGGGGGCGGCGGCACGTCGGCGGAGCCGGTGACGAGCCAGCCCGCGGCCAGCCCCCGCAGCGGGTCCGTGTCCAGCAGCGGTGCGATCCAGGGTCCGGCGTCCACGAAGGGGCGGCGCAGATGCCCGTGCCGGGCGCCGCGCAGCGCCGTGGTGAGCCACCGGCGGGCGGTGGCCGGATCGCCCGTCAGGTGCCCGTTCCAGGCCCGTACCAGGGCGGCCCGCACGGACACGCCGGGGCCGGTGCGGGCCGCGCCCTGCAGTGCGTCGAGGAGTGCGGCCGCCTCACCGGGGCGGCCCGCGGCGAGCTGCAGCCTGGCGGCCTCCACGACACAGGCCGGCTGGTCGAGGGGCACCTCGCGGAGCGCCTCGGCGGCGGCCTGCGGCCGTCCCTCGGCCAGGTGCGCGGCGGCCTCCGCCAGCGCCGCGTGGCCCCGCACCCAGGGGGAGGGCACCTCGGCGGTGACGTCCGGCCGGGCCGCCCGGACGGCGGCGCGCGCGTCACCGCGGGCCAGCAGCAGCCGGACCGTGGCGACGGCCCGCCCCGCCAGCGCGACCGGGTCGTGCGAGGCGTCCCCCTCCGTGGGGGTGACCGCCTCGTCGAGCAGTTCCTGCGCCCGGTCCAGCTCGTCGCGGTCCACCGCCACCGCCGCCAGCACCAGCCGCTCCATGCCGGTGCCGGGCGGGCCGGGAAGGCTGTACCGCGCGGTCTCGGCCAGCGCCTGGGACGCCTTGTGCTCCGCCCGGCCGGGCCAGCCGTTGAGCTGGTCGATCAGCGCGAGCTGGGCCAGGGCGTCCTGTCTGGGCAGCGCGGTCGACGCCCCCTCGGGCCCGGTGGCGGCCGCGGTCAGGGCCGTCCGGGCGTCCTCGAAGCGGCCCGCCCACAGCCGGGCCGAGCCCAGGTGGGTCAGCAGCAGCGCGGTGAGCTCGGGATGCCGGTCCAGCAGGTCGGCGGGTACGGCACCGCGCAGCTCCCCGGCCAGCCGGGCGGCCCGCTCCGCACGCGCCGGGGACCCCGTCAGCCGGGCCGCCAGCACCTCCAACAGCGCCCAGCACAGCCGCGCCGCCACCGGGTCCGGGGCGGCCCCCTCGGCCACCTGCCTCCCGGCGCGCTCCAGCCGGGCCGGCCCCCGGTCCAGATCGCCGTGGGCCAGGTCGCGGGCCGCCCGGACGAGTTCCGGCGCGGGGCCCGTCGCGTCGGGCGCCATACGGGAGAACAGGTCGTCCAGACCGGCCGAGCGCAGCCCGGTGAACAGCTGGCCGATGGCCAGATCGGAGACCAGGGTGCCGGCGGCGAAGTCCCAGTCACCGGCGGCGGCGCCGTGGACGAGCGTCTCCGGCAGGAATCCCGCGCCCTTCAGCCAGCGCGCGGCCCGCCGGTGCAGTTCCGGTGCCAGACCGGGGTGCCGCATCGCCAGATGGGCCCGCAGGATCTCCGCGAACAACGGGTGCAGGCCGTACCAGCAGTGCCCGAGATGCTGCACGAAGGCGTTGCGCTGGTGCAGGGAGTGCAGCACGGGCCCGGCGTCCGAGCGCCCCGTCAGCGCGTTCGCGAGGTCGGGGCAGAACCGCTCCAGGACACTGACCCGCAGCAGCAGGTCCTGCGTGTCGGGCGGCTGGATGTTCAGCACCTCGGCCAGCAGGAAGTCGGCCACCGTGCTCTGCCCGGCCTCGAACTCCTTCAGATACGTCTCCGGGTCGGGGCTCTCCCGCGCGGCCAGCGCGCACAGCCGCAGCCCGGCGGCCCACCCCCCGGTACGGTCCACGAGGGCGTGCGCGACGGACGCGGGCAGGGACAGCCCGTGCCGGTCGAGGAGTTCACCGGCCTCCCGCGCGGTGAACGCCAGTTCCGCGTCCCGGATCTCCGTCAGCTCTCCGGCGGCCCGGTAGCGGTGCAGCGGCAGCAGCGGTTCCGTACGGGACACCACGACCAGACGCAGGCCCCCTCCCGCGTGCCGCAGGACGAAGTCCAGCTGGGCGGCCGTCTCCGGCGCGGCGACCCGGTCGAACTCGTCGAGCACGAGGACCGCCGGCCGCCGCGCCGCCGCCGGGCCGCTCAGTTCGGCGGCCAGCCGGTTCAGCAGCCCCTCGTCCACCCGGCTCGGGTCGGCGGGGCAGCCCACCGCCGCGGGGACCGGCACCCCGGCGGTGTGCAGGGCCCGCAGCACGTACGCCCAGAACACGCCGGGCCGCAGATGCGGCGCGTCGGTGGTGAGCCAGGCCACGGGCCGGCCGAGGCCGGCCGCCCAGTCCGCGACGAGCAGGGTCTTGCCGGCTCCCGCCGCCCCGTTGACGATCGTCAGAGGTGTGGCGAGGGCACCGTCGAGATGCCGGATCAGACGCTCCCGGCGCAGGAACGTGACCGGTCTCGGGGGGACCGCGTACCGGGTCCGCAGGAACGGGTCCCCCCGGGGATCGACATCAGGGAGGTCGGGGGTGTCCCGCTCCGGGACGTCGTCGATGGCCATGGCGCTCACCACCCACCGTCGGCCGCCTCACGCGCGGCGCTTCACCTTCCAGCATCCCAGCGTCGGCCCCGCCCCGCGCGCCGCGGCGGTGTCCGCGCGGGGGCGGCCCGGGAAGACACGGAGGCGGCGCCGCCGGAGTCGAGTTCGACCCCGGCGGCGCCGCCTCCCGGGCATGCGTGCCCGCACGCGCGCTGTGGTGTCAGTGAGCGGCGACGGCCACCGCGGGCTCCGGGGCGTCCGCCGACCGGGCACTCGTGTTCCTCGCCTCCTCGGCGCGGCTCTTGATGCCGATGACGGCGGCCACGGCACCGAGGACGCACAGGACGCCGGTGACGGTGACGGCGGAGTGCAGACCGTTGACGAACGCCTGGCCGCTGCCCTCGACGACGGCGGCCCTGAGCTGTGCCGGCATGTCGCCGGCGACCGGGGCGATGCCCATCGTGACGGCGTCCTCGGCCTGCTGCAGGCCGTGCGCGGTGTCCGTCGGGACCCCCGCGGCGGTCAGCTCGCCGAACAGCGTGGAGCCGACCCGGCCGGCGATCACGGTGACCAGCACCGAGGTGCCGAGCGCGCCACCGATCTGCAGCATCGTGGACTGCAGGCCGGAGGCCACACCGCCGTCCTCGACCGGCGCGTTGCCGATGATCGCGGCGGCGGTGGCGGGCAGCACGATGCCGACGCCGAGGCCCATCGCGACGAACGGCGGCCACATCGTCGCGTAGGACGAGTCGACGGTCCAGGTGAGCATGGAGAACATGGCGGCGGCCGAGAGGGTCAGACCCAGCGGGATCGTGACGCGTGCGCCGAAGCGGGCGGTCAGCTGGGAGCCGATCGGCGAGGCGAACAGCGACGCGATCGACATCGGCAGGGTGCTGACACCGGCCTCGACCGGCGTGTAGCCCCGCACGTTCTGCAGGTACAGCATGATGAAGAAGATGCCGCCGAGCATCACGAAGAAGTTCAGCAGGGTCATGACCGCGCCGGTGGTCAGCGACCGGTTGCGGAACAGGCGCATCGGCAGCAGCGGGTGCTCCCGCCGGGTCTCGTACCAGCCGAAGACGACCAGCAGCGCCAGACCCAGGGCGATGGAGCCGAGGGTCCCGGCGGAGGTCCAGCCCCAGGTTTCGCCCTTGATGATGCCGAAGACGAGCGCGACCATGCCCGCGGCCAGCAGGACGACACCGGGGATGTCGAAGCGATGGTGACCGGTGGAGTTCTTGGACTCGGCGAGAACCACCGCGCTGAACGCCAGCGCGACGATGCCGATCGGCAGGTTCAGGAAGAAGACCGACTCCCAGTCGACGTGCTCGACGAGCAGCCCGCCGACGATCGGGCCCAGCGAGGTCGACACGGCCGAGACCATGCCCCAGATGCCCACCGCGAGGGGGAACCGCTTCGGCGGGAAGACGGCGCGCAGGATGCCCAGGGTGTTGGGCATCAGGATGCCGCCCGCCACACCCTGCAGGGCGCGGAAGACGATGACGCCCTCGATGCTGCCGACCAGGCCGATGGCGACCGAGGTGACGACGAAGCCGCCGATGCCGACGAGGTAGTAGAAGCGCCGGCCGAACCGGTCGCCGAGCTTGCCGCCGAGGATCATCGAGGCGGCGAGCGCGATCAGGTAGGAGTTGGTGACCCACTGCAGTTCCGCGGTGCTGGCCCCGAGGTCCTTGCCGATCGCCGGGTTGGCGATGGCGACGACGGAACCGTCGAGCTGCACCATGAGCAGGCCGAACGAGACCGCGATCAGCGCGAGCCAGGGGTTGGCCCGGAGCCGCTCGAGCGTCGACTGCGGGGAGGCAGCCGTGCCGGGGGCGGGGGCGGAGTGATCCACGGGTGTGGACGCCATGAAGGAAGCCGTTTCTTTCTCTGAAGGGGACGAACGAACCGCGCGGCGCACGACCGCGGGCGGGCAGCCGGGCAGCCGGGCAGCCGGGCAGTCGGGTGTGCGGGGCCGGGCCGTGAGCGGGTCGGCCCACGGGGAACCGCCCCGAAGCAGCACTGCTTCGGGGGGACGGACTGCCCTGGGGAAAGGGAGAGGAGCGGTGAGGCCCTCGTCAGTGGGCGGCCGGGTGGAGGTGCCGGGCCAGTGCTTTCAGCGCGCCGACGGCGGAACCGAGTGCGTCCAGCTCACCGTCGGTGAGGGACTGCAGTGCCCGGCCGAGATGGCTCTGCTCGAGAGTGTCCACCTCGGCGATGCGCTGCCGCGAGGCCTCGGTGAGGTGGAGGTGGGCGATCCGCTTGTCGGCGCCGTCCTGCCGCCGCTCCAGCTCTCCCCGCTCCGTGAGCTGGGAGACCAGCGCGCTGACGTTGTTGGGCTTCATCAGCAGCGCCTCGGCCGCCTCGCGCACCGTGGCGCCCTCACGCCGGGCGACGAACCTCAGCAGGGCGAGCTGCCCCTCGGACGGCTTCGGGTGCGGATACTCGCTCGCCACCCGCCGGTCCAGGGCCCGGTGCAGCGCGGGCAGGCACGCCGCGAGCTCGGAGCTCACGTGCGCGACGCGCTGTTCGGGGGCACTGCTGCTGGACACCAGAAGATGATAAGTATCCGGGCATACCTATGTCAAGATAGTCATGCGATCGGTGCTCCAGACCCCCTGGCCGAGATCGCCCCCTAGTTGAGCAGGGCCCGTGCCGCTCGGGCCTGGCCCCGGATCCGCTCCGCGGTCGGCTCGTCCACCGCGGCCACCACCTCGGCGTACGCCTCCAGCTCGTCCGCGCCGTCGGCGAAGTCACCGCGCTGCACCAGCAGCTGAGCCCGCTCGTACCGCAGCCGGGCCGGCCGGGAGGGGAGCAGCAGGGACAGCTCCACCGCCCACAGCGCCACGTCCGACCGCTCCGGGCGGGCGGACGCCCAGGCCCGGATGTTGTTCAGGATGCGCAGGACGACGTCCAGCGGATCGGCCGGCGTCAGCATCGACGCGTCCAGCGGTGCCCCCGTGGCCCCGGCGACCAGCAGATCCGCGTCGGCCCCGGTCAGCACCCGCCCCCCGTCGAAGGGATCGACGAGCACCCGCTGCTCCGCCTTTCCGAGGCCCACCACGAAATGTCCGGGCAGCGCGACCCCGTACACCGGGGCGCCCGCCCGCCGGGCCACCTCCAGCCACACCACCGACAGCAGGATCGGCAGCCCGCGCCGGCGGCGCAGCACCTCGTGCAGCAGCGACGACTCCAGGCGCCGGTAGTCGCCCGGGGTGCCGTGGAATCCGCACCGCTCGCCCAGCAGCTCCCGCAGCGCCGTCGCCCAGGCGTGCGGGGAGCCGGGCCGGTAGGGGAGCCGGCCGGCCAGCGCGTCCAGCTCGATCTGCGCGGTGTCCATGCCCGCCTCGTCCAGCGTGCCGTCCGCCTCCGCACCGACCAGCAGGCAGAGCGCGGACAGGTCCGGCTGCTCGGAGCGGGCCTCCTCGGTGAACCGCCGTCGCAGTTCGGCGGACCGTTCCGGGGACGGGGGGCGGGGGGAGCGCATAACCGGTCAGTGCCCTCTCACGGCGATCCGTCACCTGCCGGAGCCGGTGAGCCGGGCGCGCGGTAGTGGTGGTACGTGTGATGCGTGGCGAAGCCCATCCTGTCGTACAGGGCGCGTGCTTCCACGTTGTCCTCCTCGACCTGGAGCCACGCGGCCGACGCGCCCTCGTCCAGCGCCCGCCGGGCCAGCGCCGCCATCACGGCCGTCGCAAGTCCGCGCCGCCGCCGCGCCGGGTCCACCTTGACCGCCGCGAAGCCCGCCCACCGCCCGTCGACGACGCACCGCCCGATCGCGTCCGGCGCGGACCCGCCCGGCACGGTCGCGAACCACACTGAGGGGCCGCTGTTCAGGACCTCCAGGGCCACCTCGCTCACGCCCCTGCGCCGGTAGCGCCTGAGCCACGCCTCGTCGGCCTCCCGGGACAGCACGACCTCGGAGCCCTCGGCCGGGTCGGCCGGGTCGGCCGGGTCGGCGATCGGGGCGAGGCCGCCGATCCACAGCTCGGCGGTCACCTCGCGCACCCAGCCCCGCCGTTCCAGCTCCGCGCACAACTGCTCCTGCGCGCCCGCGGCGCCGGTCGCCGTCTGGAGGCAGGCGGGCAGCCCCCGGTCGGCGTACCAGCGGCGTACGGCCGTCAGCGCCTCGTCCAGCGGCACACCCGGGTCGCCGAGCGGCAGCACGGAGTTGGCCCGGCGGGTGAAGCCGGCCGCCGCCCTCAGCTCCCAGTCGCCCAGCCGCTCGCTCTCCACCGGCCGCCACGCCCGCGCGGCCACCCGCGCCAGTTCCTCGTACGAGGCGGCCGGACCGCGCCTGCGGGCCGGGGCGGACGGCACCACCTTGCCCGCGACCAGGGCGGATTCCGCGATGCGGATGCTTTCCCCGCTCTTTCGTGTGATCCGCAGCACACCGTTGTCCCATGATGTGAGAACCCCGACCGTGTCGGTGAACCTCTCACCCGGTGGACCGTGTGGGATCAAGCTTCGTACGGAGACCCGTTTGCCCACGTCAGCAGCGGTGATGCGGACCTCGAGACGCCCGGCCGCAGATATTTCCACAGGTCAGTTCACCCCTCCTGTTCGGATCTTGCCCCGGAACGGAGATACTAGGGGCGGGCATCGACGACGCCGCGCTCCCGCGCGCCAGGCGGCGGAGCCTGAGGAGGCCCGCCGGCGCCCAATCGAGGAGGAACGACAGCGTGACCTACGTCATCGCGCAGCCTTGTGTCGACGTGAAGGACAAGGCGTGCATCGAGGAGTGCCCGGTCGACTGCATCTACGAGGGCCAGCGGTCCTTGTACATCCACCCGGACGAATGTGTCGACTGCGGCGCCTGTGAACCGGTCTGCCCGGTCGAGGCCATCTTCTACGAGGACGACACTCCCGAGGAGTGGAAGGACTACTACAAGGCGAACGTCGAGTTCTTCGACGACCTCGGCTCGCCCGGCGGTGCCAGCAAGCTGGGGCTGATCGAGCGAGACCACCCGTTCATCGCCGCGCTGCCGCCGCAGGCCTAGAACGCGCTGATCGCGCACCGGCGGTGCGCCCCGGAATCCGGGGTCTGCCGTTGCGCGCGGCCCGCACGTCCGTGCCGCCTCGGCTCCGTACGGTCCGATCGCATCCGATCGCCGTACGGGGCCGAGGCGTTTGCCGTACCGGTGCAGCAGCGCGGCAGCAGTGCCGCACCAGAAAGTGAGCCAGAACCCGTGTCCGCAGTCTCCGACCGGCTGCCCACCTTCCCCTGGGACAAGCTGGAGCCCTACAAGAAGACGGCCGCCGGGCACCCCGACGGCATCGTCGACCTCTCGGTCGGCACCCCCGTCGACCCGGTCCCCGAACGGATCCAGAAAGCCCTGATCGCCGCGGCGGACTCCCCGGGCTATCCCACGGTCTGGGGCACCCCGGAACTGCGCGACGCGCTCACCCACTGGGTGGAGCGTCGCCTGGGGGCCCGTGAGATCACCCACCGCCATGTGCTGCCGGTCGTCGGCTCCAAGGAACTGGTCGCCTGGCTCCCCACCCAGCTGGGCCTCGGTCCCGGCGACCGGGTGGCGTACCCGCGCCTGGCCTATCCGACGTACGAGGTCGGCGCCCGCCTGGCCCGCGCGGAGCACGAGGCGTACGACGACCCGACCGCACTGGACCCGGCGGGCCTGAAGCTCCTCTGGCTGAACTCCCCGTCCAACCCGACGGGCAAGGTGCTCTCCAAGGCGGAGCTGACCCGGATCGTCGCCTGGGCCCGTGAACACGGCGTCCTCGTCTTCTCCGACGAGTGCTACCTCGAACTGGGCTGGGACGCCGAACCGGTCTCGGTGCTGCACCCCGACGTCAACGGCGGCTCGTACGAGGGCATCGTCTCCGTGCACTCGCTGTCCAAGCGGTCCAACCTCGCGGGCTACCGCGCCGCCTTCCTGGCCGGTGACCCCGACGTCCTCGGGCCGCTGCTGCAGATCCGCAAGCACGGCGGCATGATGACCTCGGCGCCCACCCAGGCGGCCATGGTGGCGGCCCTGGGCGACGACGAGCACGTGCGCGTCCAGCGCGAGCGGTACGCGGCCCGCCGCACCGCCCTGCGGATGGCCCTTCTGGGGCACGGCTTCCGGATCGAGCACAGCGAGGCCGGGCTCTACCTGTGGGCCACCCGCGACGAGTCCTGCTGGGACACCGTCGGCCGCCTCGCCGAGCGCGGCGTCCTGGTCGCGCCGGGCGACTTCTACGGCCCGGCGGGCGAGAAGTTCGTACGCGTCGCCGTGACCGCCACGGACGAGCGCGTCCGCGCGGCGGTGGAGCGACTGAAGGCGTGACGCGGCGAACACGACGCGGCGGGCGTGACGCCGTGGAGTGCACGACGTGCGCGGACGGGGCCCGGGGGAACCCGGGCCCCGTCCGCGTGGTGGGGGGCACGCACCGGCGTACGGGCCGGGGCGGTGGGGGTGGGCTCAGCCGATCGGCAGCGACGCGGCCGGCAGGGTCCGGGCGGTCGGCACGCCGTCCAGGGGGAGGGAGCCGGTGGTGCCCGTGGCGTCGTTGACGACCTGCGTCGTGTCGTTCACGGGGGAGGCCAGGTTCGACCCGTCCAGGGCGGTCAGCCCGCCGACGTTCGGGGTGGCCGGCAGCGCCGGGGCCGCGACGGCGGAACCGGCCGCACCGACCCCGGCGGCCGCTCCGGCGGCGACGAGCAGCGCGGCACGGGCGATCCGGCGGGTCAGGGGGAGGGACATGGTGCTCCTTGAGCGGGAGGGGACGATGGCGTGTCCGTCCGGACCCGGCGGTCGATCCCCGGGCTCGGACGCAGTGAATACCGCTCGAGGGCAGGGAAGGTTGCGGCAGGGCGACGTAAAGAGTTGGCAATGCGTCGCATGATCGGCTGGGCGTAAAAGCGGACGAACGGTGCGCGGTCCGGCGGGCTGGCGAATGGTTACGGCGGCGCGGCCCCAAGGGACACCGCCGGACCGGGGCTGACGACGCGACACCTCGCGCACGCCGTCAGCGGCCCGCACTCCGGACAACCCCTGGGGGCGACCTCTCGCACCACTGTGCGGCGCCCCTGTGGGGGCTACCGCGCGGTCGTGATCCGGACCTCGCCCGCGCCGTCGCCCGCGGCCCCGGTGTTCTTTCCACCGTTCTTGCCGTCGGTCTCGCCGCCGTTCTCACCGGCGGTCTCGCCGTCGAGCGTGCGCCACTGGTGGCCGGCGTTCCCCGCGGTCCACTCCCGTCCGGCGTACGCCACCCGCTCCAGGCGCAACTCGGAGGCGTTGGCCACGGCCCAGTGCGCGAGCTGCCAGCCCTGTGCCCCGGCCTTCCGTCCCGCGTCGGCGTCGGCGCGGACCGACAGCGTCACGGTCCGCCCGTCGGAGTCGACGTCGGCATCCGCCAAGGGCGCGTCGGGAGCGTCGGGCGGGGGCGACGACGCGGGCGGCACGGGGGAGGGGGCCGAGGGGTCCGCCGTGTCGCTCACCTCGGCACCGGCGGGCTCCAGCGTGCCCCCTCCGAAGTCCCGGGCCAGCGCCGCGCGCACCGCGTCGGTACCCGCCGCACGGGCCGTCCCCGGGCGGCCCTTGCAGGTCAGGGTGGCCGCCGAGTGACCGGTGAGGGCGGCGGCCAGCAGGGTGGCGTCCGGCTCGTGCTTGGCGTACGCCTGCGGGAAGCCGCTGAGCTGCACCCGCTGCGCGGCGACGGTGAGCGGCAGCCGGGTGTAGCCCGGCACCTTCTCCAGGCCCTCGTAGAACTTCTCCGCCGAGTACACCGGGTCCATGATCTCCTCCGGTGTGCCCCAGCCCTGCGAGGGCCGCTGCTGGAACAGGCCGAGCGAGTCGCGGTCGCCGTAGTCGATGTTCCGCAGCGCCGACTCCTGGAGGGCCGTCGCCAACGCGATCGTCACGGCCCGCTCGGGCAGTTCGCGCGCGGTGCCCACGGCGGTGATCGTCGCCGCGTTCACCGCCTGCTCCGGAGTGAACTCGTACGTGGCTCCGTCGCCCTTGCCCGACACGACGCGGCAGCCCGGCCCGCTGCCGCCCCCCGAGTCGTACTGGACCGCGAGGTAGCCGGCGACTCCGAGGAGAACCACGGAGGCCGCCCCGAAGCGGAGGAGACGGCCCCGGCGCCTGGAAGGAAGAGGTGGCTCTGACACGCGTACAAGGTACTGGAGAGTACGAGGCGTGTGTGCCGGGTGTGGGCAGTGTGCCCGGACCCGCGCGTTAGGGTCGACGTCATGGCCGACATCCCGCTTGACCTCACCCTGGACGCGGCACGACTGACCGCGCGGCTCGTCGACTTCCCCTCCGTCAGCGGCACCGAGAAGCCGCTCGCGGACGCGATCGAGTCCGTCCTGCGCGACCTGCCGCACCTCACGGTCGACCGGTACGGCAACAACGTCGTGGCCCGGACGCACCTCGGACGCGCGGAGCGGGTGATCCTCGCCGGCCACATCGACACCGTCCCGATCGCGGACAACCTCCCCTCCCGGCTCGACGCGGACGGCGTGCTGTGGGGCTGCGGCACCTGTGACATGAAGGCGGGTGTGGCGGTCCAGCTGCGCATCGCGGCCACCGTCCCCGCCCCCAACCGGGATCTGACCTTCGTCTTCTACGACAACGAGGAGGTCGCCGCGGACCTCAACGGGCTGAAGCACGTCGCCGAGCAGCACCCCGACTGGCTGGAGGGCGACTTCGCGGTGCTCCTCGAGCCCTCCGACGGCCAGGTGGAGGGCGGCTGCCAGGGCACCCTCCGGGTGCTGCTGAGGACCACGGGCGAGCGCGCCCACTCCGCGCGGAGCTGGATGGGCTCCAACGCGATCCACGCGGCGGCCCCCGTCCTCGCCCGCCTCGCCGCCTACGAGCCGCGCCACCCGGTGATCGACGGCCTGGAGTACCGGGAGGGCATGAACGCGGTGGGCATCTCCGGGGGCGTGGCCGGCAACGTCATCCCCGACGAGTGCGTCGTCACCGTGAACTTCCGCTACGCGCCCGACCGTTCGGAGGCAGAGGCGCTGGCCCACGTGCGGGAGGTCTTCGCCGACTGCGGCGTGACCGAGTTCGTCGTCGACGACCACAGCGGTGCGGCCCTGCCCGGCCTGTCCCACCCGGCCGCGGCGGCCTTCATCGAGGCCGTGGGCGGCACCCCCCAGCCCAAGTACGGCTGGACGGACGTCTCCCGTTTCTCGGCGCTCGGCGTCCCGGCGGTCAACTACGGTCCCGGCAACCCGCACCTGGCGCACAAGCGGGACGAACGCGTGGACACGGCGAAGATCCTGGCGGGGGAGGAACGGCTGCGGTCCTGGCTGACCGCGTGAGGGAGTTTCGGAACGCTGTCCCGCGGACATGCTGACGTCCCCCGCGCGTAACCCGCGTAGATCTACGCTGAAATGGAACGATCTCTCCCCGGCGCCTCGGCGTCCCCCGAGCGGGGAGACGGCAACAGGAGGGAGCACATATGGCTACTGGCAACCCCGAGGGCAAGAAGAGCCCACCGGAGGAACAGCGCCTGGGCCCGGTGCTCCGCAGGCGGAGCCAGGTCCAGACGACCACCACGGACCAGCGGCTGCTGGACGGGCGCGCGCCCTCGGACTGGGTGCACACCGACCCCTGGCGGGTGCTGCGCATCCAGTCGGAGTTCATCGAGGGCTTCGGCGCGCTCGCCGAGCTGCCGCCCGCCATCAGCGTCTTCGGCTCGGCGCGCACACCGCTGGACTCACCGGAGTACGAGACCGGTGTCCGGCTGGGCCGGGGACTGGTCGAGGCGGGCTTCGCGGTGGTCACCGGCGGCGGCCCCGGGGCCATGGAAGCGGCCAACAAGGGCGCGTGCGAGGCCGAGGGCGTCTCGGTCGGCCTCGGCATCGAGCTGCCGTTCGAGCAGGGGCTGAACAGCTACGTCGACATCGGTCTGAACTTCCGGTACTTCTTCGTGCGCAAGCTGATGTTCGTCAAGTACTCGCAGGGCTTCGTGGTCCTGCCCGGCGGACTCGGCACCCTCGACGAACTCTTCGAGGCCCTGACCCTGGTCCAGACGCAGAAGATCACCCAGTTCCCCATCGTCCTGTTCGGCACCGGCTACTGGGGCGGTCTGGTCGACTGGCTGCACGGCACGGTCATCGCCCAGGGCAAGGCGGCCGACAAGGACCTGCTCCTCTTCCACGTCACGGACGACGTCGACGAAGCGGTGGCCCTGGTGTCCAAGGAGGCGGGCCGCTGAGGCGGTAGGGCGTGAGGGTGCGTGCGGGAGGCTCCGCCCCTGCCGGGGAGCCTCCCGCCCCCTGCCGGGGGGAGCCTCCCGCCCCCTGCCGGGGGGAGCCTCCCGCCCCCCCGACAAGGGCGGGTCCTACGCCCCTACGCCAGCCCCCGCCGGGCCACCGCGGGATCGCGATGTCCCGCGATCGACGCCACCATGTCCAGCACCTGCCGTGTCTCCGCCACCTCGTGCACCCGGTACACCCGCGCCCCCAGCCACGCCGACACCGCCGTCGTCGCCAGGGTCCCCAGCACCCGCTCCTTCACCGGCCGGTCCAGCGTCTCCCCGACGAAGTCCTTGTTGGACAACGACACCAGCACCGGCCACCCGGTGGCGACCATCTCGTCCAGCCGCCGCGTCGCCTCGAGACTGTGCCGGGTGTTCTTCCCGAAATCGTGCCCGGGATCGATCATCACCGACTCCCGCGGCACCCCCAGCGCCACGGCCCGCTCCGCCAGTGCCACGGTCCGCTCGAGGATGTCGGCCATCACGTCCTCGTACGTCACCCGGTGCGGCCGGGTCCGCGGCCGGGCGCCCCCCGCGTGGGTGCACACCAGTCCCGTCCCGTACCGCGCGGCGACCTCCGCGAGCCGCGGATCGACCCCGCCCCACGCGTCGTTGAGCACATCCGCCCCGGCCTCGCACACGGCCTCGCCCACGTCGTGCCGCCAGGTGTCCACGCTGATCACGACGTCCGGGAAGCGCCGCCGGACCTCGGCGACGAAACCGACGGTCCGCCGTGCCTCCTCCTCGGCGGAGACCTCCTCGCCCGGCCCGGCCTTCACCCCGCCGATGTCGATGATCGCGGCGCCCTCCGCCACCGCCTGTTCCACGCGCGCGAGCGCCGGTTCGTCGCGGAAGGTCGCGCCCTGGTCGTAGAAGGAGTCCGGGGTCCGGTTCACGATCGCCATGATCACCGGCTCGTGCGGTGCGAATTCCCGCCTGCCCAGCCTGAACATCCCCTGTGACCTCTCCTCGTTCGTAAGAGTCCGTGATGGTTTATAAGGTGTGGCCCGGGTTCCGTCCGGTCCGCGGCCGTCCATGACCGCCTGTGACCCTGACTGTCAGACTCGCATGGCACGATCGGAGCCACACACCCGACTCCGGTCCGTATCCGACCCGATCCAACCGTGGGGGCCCCAGCGATGGTTATGTTCCTGTTCCTGGTCGTCGCGCTCGCCGTAGTGGTCGCTGCGGTGACCCTCGCCGTGGTGGGCGGCGGAGAGAACGGGCCGCTGCCCGAGGCGGTCCCCGACCGTCTGACGGACTCCCTGCCGCTGGACCGCCCGGTCGGCCGCGCGGACGTGGACGGTCTGCGCATCCCGCTCGCCGTCCGCGGCTACCGCATGGCCGACGTGGACGACGCCCTCAGCCGTCTCGGCGCCGAGCTCGCCGAGCGCGACGCCCGGATCGCCGACCTGGAGTCCGCCCTCGTCGGCGCCCGCGCCGCCGCGGCCCACATCTCCATGGAGAAGCCCGCCGCGCACCCGGAGGGCGAGCAGCCGTGACCGGCGGCGCCGCCCTCGCCGGCCCGGACGGCGCCCCGCGCTGCCCCTGGGCCCTGTCCGCCGAGGACTACATCGCCTACCACGACCAGGAGTGGGGCCGCCCGGTCCACGGAGACGACGCCCTCTTCGAGCGGCTCAGCCTGGAGGCCTTCCAGTCCGGCCTGTCCTGGATCACGATCCTGCGCCGCCGTCCGGGCTTCCGTACCGCCTTCGCCGGTTTCCGGATCGCGGCCGTCGCGGAGTTCACCGACGACGACCGGGAGCGGCTGCTGGCCGACACCGGCATCATCCGCAATCGCGCCAAGGTCGACGCGACCCTGGCCAACGCACGCCTGCTGGCCGGGTGGGCGCCCGGCGACCTGGACGCCCTGATCTGGTCCCACGCCCCGGACCGGGCCGGCCGCCCGGCGCCGAGGACCCTCGCCGACGTCCCCGCGGTCACCCCCGAGTCGACGGCGCTGTCCAGGGCGCTGAAGAAACAGGGCCTGCGCTTCGTCGGCCCGACCACGGCCTACGCGCTGATGCAGGCCTGCGGCCTGGTCGACGACCACCTGAAGGACTGCGTCGCCCGGCGGCCCTGAGCCGCCGGACGGTTCTGGAGTCCGGTCCCCGGGCCGTCGGTCAGCGGCCCAGGTACTTCGGCTTCTCCTTGTCGACGAAGGCGCGCACGGCGATCGCGTGGTCCTCGGAGGCGCCCGCCCGGGTCTGGAGCTCGTCCTCCTTCTCCAGCGTCTCCTCCAGGGAGTGGCCGAGCCCGTACGCCACCGACTCCTTCAGCGCCGCGTACGCCACCGTCGGCCCCGCGGCCAGCGCCCGCGCCGTCTTCTCCGCCTCCGCGCGCAGCTCGGCGGCGGGGACCAGCCGGTTCGCGATCCCGAGGTCGTACGCCTCCTGGGCCGGGATGGTGCGCGGGAAGAGCAGCAGGTCGGTCGCGCGACCGGGGCCGACGACCCGCGGCAGGGTCCAGGAGATCCCCGAGTCCGCGGTCAGCGCGACCCCGGCGAACGACGTGTTGAACGCCGCCGTGTCGGCCACGATCCGGTAGTCCGCCGCCAGCGCGAAGCCGAAGCCCGCCCCGGCCGCGACCCCGTTCACCGCGGCGACCACCGGCTTCGCGGCCCCGGCGAGCGCCTTCACGATCGGGTTGTAGTGCTCGCGCACCGTCTCCATCGTCCGCCCCGTGCCGTCCTCGCGGTCGGCGACCAGCAGCCCGATGTGCTCCTTGAGGTCCTGCCCGACGCAGAACGCCCGGTCACCGGCGGCGGTCAGCAGCACGGCCCGCACGGCGTCGTCGTCCGCGGCGGCCCGGACCGCGTCCCGGAGCGCGACCTTCGCCGCCACGTTCAGCGCGTTCATCGCCTCCGGGCGGTTCAGCGTGATCGTCGCGAGTCCGTCGCGCACCTCGTAGAGCACGGTGTCGGCCATGGTGTGTCCCCTCCGCGTGGCGGCTCGGGGCGTACCGGCCGGTACGCCCCTGTGCAGGACAGCATGACGGAGATCGCCGGGGGTGGGGCGATGCCCGTATGTGACCTGCGTCAAAGAATTACCGGTCGTTTTCGTTCGACGGAACAGCGTGAGGTGGCGCAGTATCGCAGCCACATCGCCGAATTGGGTGGTTTTGCTCGCGCGCGTTGCCCAAGCGATGCCGACTGATGTTGGTCATCGGGTCGTGCGATGCGGGATAATGGCCTGGAAGCAATGTGTTCGATGCCGGTGGCGTGTGTCCTGCTTCAAGGACCGCAGGTGCCCTTCAGTGGGCCGTCGGCTTCAGACGGTTTAGCTGGGTTTCAGGAAGGGGAACGAGCATGGCGGCCATGAAGCCGCGGACGGGTGATGGCCCGCTCGAGGTGACCAAGGAGGGGCGGGGCATCGTCATGCGCGTTCCGCTCGAAGGCGGCGGTCGGCTCGTCGTCGAGCTGACCCCGGACGAGGCCGACGCGCTCGGCGACGCCCTCAAGAAGGTCGTCGGCTGACGCGCAAGCGACCATACCCTTTCGGTTTCAGTTCACAGTCGCCCCGGTACCGCACGCGGTACCGGGGCGACTGTTTGTGCAGGTCAGGGCCTGTTTGCGGGTCTGCTCAGCGCTTCACGGCTTGACCGCTTCACCACTTGACGGCTTCACCGTTTCACCGCGCAGAGCAGTCCGTCGCCCACGGGCAGCAGTGACGACACCAGCTCCTGGCTCTCACGCACGGTCCGCACCAGTTCCCGCAGCCGCAGCACCTCGGTGGGCTGCGGACCGGAGTCCACCGTCCTGCCGCTCGCGAAGACCCCTTCGAAGGCGACCAGGCCTCCCGGGCGCAGCAGACGCAACGATTCGGCGAGATAGTCCTGGTACTCGAGCCGGTCACCGTCGCAGAAGACGAGGTCGTAACCGGAGTCCGCGAGACGGGGCAGGACGTCCAGGGCCCGGCCGGGGATGAAGCGGGCCCGGTTGGCGGCGAAGCCCGCCGTGCGGAAGGCCTGACGGGCCGACTGCTGGTGCTCCGGCTCCTGGTCGACGGTGGTCAGCACCCCGTCCGGCCGCATGCCGTGCAGCAGGTGGACCCCGGAGACTCCGCATCCCGTGCCGATCTCCGCGACCGCCTTGGCGTCCACGGTGGCCGCGAGCAACCGCAGAGCCGCGCCCGTGCCGGGCGCCACCGAGCGCAGCCCTGCCTCGCGAGCCCGGTCCCGGGCCCAGTGCAGCGCCTCGTCCTCGGCGACATAGGCGTCCGAGAACGCCCAGCTCGTCTGCCGGTTGGCGGTAATGACCCTCTCCTGTCCCCGTGGTTGCCTCGGCGTGACTTTATCCGTTGGCGCCGGGAACCCACTGATGGGACCGGTCGTTCAAGAGGAAGAGCAGGCGGCGTGTGCCGTGAGGGGGCAGGCGGATGAGTGAGGACACCGAGCAGATGCCGGCGCGGGCCCGCGAGCCGCGCCGGCCCAGATCAACTTCTCGTAAAACCGCTTATCCGGAGCTAACGGGCGAGGTGGCTATGGTAGGGGCTCCACTGGACACCACCAGAGCCGATAGGGGAGGTGCGGCTGCGCCTGTGGATCGGGGCGGAGTGCTCAGGCGCTTCCTCGGATCGGCGGGCAGGCCGAAATCCGTGAACGACACCGTTGCTGACCACATCCACGCCGCCGGGCCGGCCCAGACCGCGAGCTTCTCCACCGACGCGGACGGGCAGGCGTGGACTCCGCCCACCTGGGAGGAGATCGTCAGCACGCACAGCGGCCGGGTCTACCGGCTCGCCTACCGTCTCACCGGTAACCAGCACGACGCGGAGGACCTCACCCAGGAGGTCTTCGTCCGCGTCTTCCGCTCCCTGTCGACGTACACGCCGGGCACCTTCGAGGGCTGGCTGCACCGCATCACCACCAACCTCTTCCTGGACATGGTGCGCCGTAAGCAGCGGATCCGGTTCGACTCGCTGGGTGACGACGCGGCCGAGCGGCTGCCCAGCAAGGAGCCCAGCCCCCAGCAGATCTTCAACGACACCCACTTCGACGCGGACGTCCAGCAGGCCCTCGACACCCTCGCTCCGGAGTTCCGCGCCGCGGTCGTCCTCTGCGACATCGAGGGACTGTCGTACGAGGAGATCGCCGCGACCCTCGGCGTCAAGCTCGGCACGGTCCGGTCCCGGATCCACCGCGGGCGCTCCCAGCTGCGCAAGGCGCTCGCTCACCGCTCGCCCCAGGCGCGCGCGGAGCGCCGCTCCTTCGTGCCGCGTGTTCCCGCACTGGGAGGAGGGGGCACGAGCGCGTGAGTGGGTCACGGCCGAAACCTGCCGAGGGACACCTCGCAGAGCAGCACCTGGGAGACCGACTCTCCGCCCTGGTGGACGGAGAGCTCGGTCATGACGCGCGAGAGCGCGTACTGGCGCACGTCGCCACCTGCGCGAAATGCAGAACGGAGGTGGACGCGCAGCGCCGCCTGAAGAACGTCTTCGCGAAGGCGGCCCCGCCACCGCCCTCCGAGAGCTTCCTGGCCCGCCTCCAGGGCCTGCCCGCGGGCGGTGACCTCGGAGGTGGCTCACCGCTGGGTGGAGGAGGGCTGCCGGGCGACCCGTCCGGACCGCACGGCCGGATCTCCGGAGTCTTCGGGACCGGCGGTCGTGACGAGCGGTTCGAGTTCGCCTACGCGCCCTCCCGGCGGCACGCTCCGCTGCCGGCGGGCGCGATCGGAGCCGACCGGGGTTTCCGCATCCATGACGTCAGCCGGCCGGAGCCGGACCGGCCCGCCTCGCGCGGGCTGCGGTTCGCCGCCGCTGCCGCCGGAGCGGTGTCGCTGGCCGCGATCGCCCTCGGCGGTGTGGCCGGGGTCACGCCCACCGACACGGTGGCCCGCGGCTCGGGCAGCGGCAGCAACGCGATCCCGATGCGCACCCAGGGCAGTGCGGCGGCGACGGCGCCCGACTCCCAGCGGCGCCGCGGCGCCGCACCGTCGGTCGGTCAGCCGCAGGGGCAGAGCGCCCCGGACGACGCTCCGGCACAGGCTTCCGCGCCGTTGCTTCCCGGGGTGCCGCCGCCCGCCCACCGGCACCACAGCGCCCTGGCGGCCCCGGTCATGGTCGACGCGGTCCTGGTGTCCCCGCTGATACCGCCGCTCAGCACGGCCCCGCCGCTCGTGCTGTCCACGTGGGAGACGACCACCGGGCTCATGACGCCCGGTGCGTTCCCCACCGCCCCCGTGTCCGCAGCTCCTGGTTCCGCCGCGACCGGTTCCACGGTCGGTGCGACCGCGACTCCGGCCCCCGCTGTGTCCTCGGCGGCCTCGGACTCCTCGACTTCCTCGGGTTCCTCGGGTTCCTCCGTTTCCTCGGCGTCCTCCCGCATGCTCCGCTGACCCGTGCACCGATCCCGTCCGCTGCGCACGGGCGTGCGAACCTGATTGAATCCAGGGGCGCGCCCAGGCCGACTGCAGCCGGGTGCCGGACCGGCTCTGACGCGCGGAGGCGTACGGAGCCACGGAGTCGACGATCTGCGGCCAGCTGTGGGGAGAGCATGAACGAGGGGAAGCCCACGAAGGCGGGCCCGACGGGGGAACAGGAGGAGCCCGCCGGGCCGGTGGTGGCCGGAGCCACCCCGGCCGAGGCGGCGAACCGGGACGCGGCGCCCGACCGGGAGCGTGCACGGGAGGCCGACGGGGACTTCGAGCTCGCGCGACCTGCCGCACCCGCGACCACCCCCGGGGGCGACTACGAACTGCACCGGCCCCTGAGCCCCGAGGCCACGGAAGCCACGGAAGCCACGGAAGCCACGACGGCCACGGAGACCGGTGGGGCAGCGGTGACAGGCCCTCCTGCCGGGGTCGTCGAACCCGCCGGGGCCGGATACGGCGTGGGGCAGACCGAGCAGCCCCGGCCGCTGCACGATCCCGACCCCTACAGCACCCCGCCGTACGGTGAGCCGGGGCCCTGGGCTCCCGCGCCCCCGGTCCAGCATCCGGCGGCAACTCCCGCGCAGGGCACGGCGGCCCCGCCCCCGGCGCCGCACCCGGCCCCGGACACGCCGGCGCCCGGCGCGCCCGCCCCGGCCACCGCCGTTCCCACCGTGCCCGCCGCGTCCGTCGCTCCCGCCGTGCCCGAGCCCGGCCCCCCGGCCGTCTTCGCCACGGACGCCCCGGCTGCCACGGACGTCACGGCGGCAGCCGACCCCTGGCAGCGTTACGACCCCTGGGCGGCGCCCGCCGCCGGGGCGAGTGCGCCGTTGCAGCAGACCGGGGTCGCCGAGCCCACGAAGGACCAGCGGCGCAAGCGCGCCCGGAGGGGGCTCGTCGGCCTCCTGCTGGTGGTCGCGCTCGCCTCCGGCGGTGTCGGCGGAATCGTGGGTGCCCACCTGGAGCGCAACGGTGGTGTGGGTGCCGTCGAACTGCCGCAGGCCGGGGAGGAGCCCGCCGGACGGGAACCCGGGAGCATCGCCGGGATCGCCGCGCGGGCGCTGCCCAGCGTCGTCACCCTGCACGTCAGCGGCGCCGGGTCGGCGGGCACCGGTACCGGGTTCGTGCTCGACGGCCGCGGGCACATCCTCACCAACGACCATGTCGTGCAGCCCGCCGGAAGCGACGGCGAGATCACCGTCACCTTCCACAGCGGCGACACCGCGAAGGCCACGCTCGTCGGCCGGGACAGCGGCTACGACCTCGCCGTGGTGAAGGTCAAGGGCGTCAGCGGACTGGACCCCCTGCCCCTCGGCAACTCGGACAACGTGCGGGTGGGCGATCCCGTCATCGCCATCGGCGCCCCCTTCGACCTGGCCGGCACGGTCACCGCCGGCATCATCAGCGCGCGGGAACGCCCCATCACGGCGGGGGGCGGACGGGGCGACGGCAGCGACGTGTCCTACGTCGACGCCCTGCAGACCGACGCGCCGATCAACCCCGGCAACTCCGGCGGCCCCCTGCTCGACGCCCAGGCCCGCGTGATCGGCATCAACTCCGCCATCCGCTCCGCCGGCAGCGGTGGCGACGAGGGGGAGAGCGGCCAGGCGGGCTCCATAGGGCTCGGGTTCGCCATCCCCGTCAACCAGGGCAAGCGCGTCGCCGAGGAACTGATCAACACCGGTAGGGCGACCCATCCGGTGATCGGCATCACCCTGGACATGGACTACGCCGGCGACGGAGCCCGCGTCGGCGCCAGGAGCAGCGACGGCGGGCCCCCGGTCAGCACCGGCGGGCCCGGCGACAAGGCCGGGATCAAGGCCGGCGACGTCATCACGAAGGTCGACGGCCGACGCGTCCACTCGGGTGAGGAACTCATCGTCAAGACCCGCGCCCACCGCCCCGGCGACCGGCTGGAACTCATCCTGGAACGGGACGGCGAGGAGCGGGAGGTCTCGCTGGTGCTCGGGTCCTCCGGCGGTGACTGAGCGGGGCGGCGGCCGAGGCGTACCGCACGCCACGAGAAGGCGAACGGGCGGGGAAGGGCCCCCGCCGTACGCGCCCGGAAGTCGCGGGACGGTACCGGTCGTACGGGGCGGCGGGTACCGTGGACCCGGCCCGGACCACGGAGGGCCGCACGGATGTACGGGCGCACGGGCGCCCGGACGAGTCGACGCACCGACCACCGAGGGCCGAGGGCCGAGGACCGCGAACATCGCAAGGAGCTTCAGGTGTTCAATGACATAGGACCGCTCGAGCTGGTGACGCTCGTCGTCCTCGCCGTGCTCGTCTTCGGTCCGGACAAGCTCCCCAAGGTCATCCAGGACGTGAGCAGGACGATCCGGAAGATCCGTGACTTCTCGGACAGCGCCAAGCAGGACATCCGCGAGGAACTGGGCCCGGAGTTCAAGGACTTCGAATTCGAGGACCTCAACCCCAAGACGTTCATCCGCAAGCAGCTGGACAGCGACGAACTGGGGCTCAAGGAGATCCGCAGCGGCTTCGACCTGAAGAAGGAGATGGCCGACGTCACGGACGCCGTCAACGGCCGTGACTCCACGTCGTCCGCCGCCGGGTCTGCTGCGTCCTCTGCGTCTGCTGCGTCTGCTGCGTCTTCTAGGGGGGGCCGCATCGACATGACGAAGAAGCCCGAGCCGTCGGCCGCCGACGACCGCCCGCCGTTCGACGCGGACGCCACCTGAGGCACCCCTGGCGCGCAGGTGCGGACACGCAGAGGCACGGCCCCCGCGCACGTGACGCGTTTCATACTCCACCAGGGCCCCGCACGGCCTGAACCGGACAACCGCACGACCCACGCGCCGGACACTTTTCCCGGACCGCGCCGACGAGGTGGCTATGCTGCCCGAGTTGTTGTGCGGTCCGGACGAGTACGCCCGAAGGGGGGCGGGCCGCCTCCGGTCCGACCAGAGCGAGGAGGCGTCCGGGCATGGAGACGACGAGTCGGGCAGTCGCGCAGGCGACGGCCGTGGAGGACGGAGGAAAAGCCTCCTCCGCCTGGCGTACGGTCGACGGCTACCTGAGCGCGCCCTTTCCCTGGTACGGCCTCGACGAGGCGTTCACGGGGCGGCGCTGGCTGATGCAGGTCGCCGCCACGGCCGACGGGGTCGTCGGACACGGATCGGTCGGACACGGCGACGAGCCCTCGGTGCGCAGCGAGTACACGGCCGGGACCGGCCAGGAGACCAAGGAGAAGTTCGCGGTCACCGTGACCGTGGCCGACCACCCGGTGCGCCGCAGCGCGGACGGCACCGGCCTGCTGGAGGCCACCTCGGTCTGCTCCGCCGCCTGGCTCGCCGGTGTGGGACTGCTGTCGTTCACCTGGCCGGGCCAGATGGACCACTCCCTGCGCGACGACTGGCTGGAGCAGCAGACGGAGACGGCCTGGGTGCTCGCGGACGACCTCGCCGGACCGGACTGGTCGACGCTCTCCCTCCCCGTGGACGGGGTGCCGACGCCCTTCCACTACCGGGAGTCCGAGTTCGGCTGGGTGCTCGCGGGATCGACGCGGGCGGGTGTGCACGTCGGCGCGTACGGCAGGGGCATGAGCGCGTACGGTCTGGGCTTCGCCGTGGTCAAGGACATCAGCGCCTACACCGGGGCCTGAGCCGCGGACCGCGCGGACGTCCCGTACGGACCCGTGCGGCCGCCCCGTACGGCGAAGGGCGCCGCCCCGGAGGACGGCGCCCCTCGTGTGAGTGCGCTGCGGCGGCTCCCGGCCCCTCACGGGCCGTCGGAGCGCTCAGAACTTGTTGCGCGGTGTGATGCCCAGCGACAGGCCCGCCAGGCCGCGCTGACGGCCGCCGAGCTTGTCGGCGATCGAGCGGAGCGCCGAACCGGCGGGGGAGTCCGGGTCGGACAGGACGACCGGCTTGCCCTCGTCGCCGCCCTCGCGCAGGCGCACGTCGATGGGGATGGAGCCGAGCACCGGGACCTCGGCGCCCGTGGTCCGGGTCAGCCCCTCGGCCACCGACCGGCCGCCGCCGGTGCCGAAGACGTCGACCATCTCGTCGCAGTGCGGGCACGGCAGGCCGGACATGTTCTCGACCACGCCGACGATCTTCTGGTGGGTCTGCACGGCGATGGAACCCGCCCGCTCGGCCACCTCGGCCGCCGCCTGCTGAGGCGTGGTGACCACCAGGATCTCGGCGTTCGGAACCAGCTGGGCGACCGAGATCGCGATGTCACCGGTGCCCGGGGGCAGGTCCAGCAGAAGCACGTCCAGGTCGCCCCAGTACACGTCCGCCAGGAACTGCTGCAGTGCGCGGTGCAGCATCGGGCCGCGCCACACGACCGGCGCGTTGCCCGGGGTGAACATGCCGATGGAGATGACCTTCACGCCGTGCGCGGACGGCGGCATGATCATGTTCTCGACCTGGGTCGGACGCCCGTCGGCACCCAGCATGCGCGGCACCGAGTGACCGTAGATGTCGGCGTCCACGACGCCCACCTTCAGCCCGTCGGCCGCCATCGCCGCCGCCAGGTTCACCGTCACCGACGACTTGCCGACACCGCCCTTGCCGGAGGCGACCGCGTACACCCGGGTCAGGCTGCCCGGCTTGGCGAACGGCACCTCGCGCTCGGCCTGACCGCCCCGCAGGGCGCTCGCCAGTTCCTTGCGCTGCTCGTCGCTCATCACGTCCAGCGTGACGTCGACGCGGGTGACGCCCTCGACCCCGGCGACCGCGTCCGTCACCCGCTGCGTGATGGTGTCCCGCATGGGGCAGCCGGAGACCGTCAGGTACACGGCGACCGCGACCGCGCCGTCCGCACCGATCTCCACAGATTTGACCATGCCCAGCTCGGTGAGGGGCCGGTTGATCTCCGGGTCGTTCACCGTCGCCAGTGCTTCGCGCACCGCGTCTTCCGTAGCCATGATGTCGATGGTACGGCGCCCGGTACATTCCCCGGTAAGCCCGTCAGTGGTCGTCTGCGTCACGTCCCGGAGGCCGCTGCGCCCGCATCGCGGGAAATGAGCCGTGGTGGTCCCGGTGTCCGTTGTGGCGTTCCTCCAGATCCTTCACCACGTCCTGCAGTTCCGAGCGGATCCAGTCCCGCGTCGCGACCTCCCCGAGCCCGATCCGCAGCGCGGCGATCTCCCGGGTCAGGTACTCGGTGTCCGCGATCGACCGCTCGTTCTGTTTGCGGTCCTGCTCCAGGTTGACCCGGTCGCGGTCGTCCTGCCTGTTCTGCGCGAGCAGGATCAGCGGGGCCGCGTACGAGGCCTGGAGGGACAGCACCAGGGTCAGGAAGATGAACGGGTACTCGTCGAAGCGCAGTTCCTTCGGCGCGGACACGTTCCACAGCAGCCACACGATGATGACGACCGTCATCCAGACGATGAACCGCCCGGTGCCCAGGAAACGCGCGATCCGTTCCGACAGCCGCCCGAAGGCCTCCGGGTCCCACTCGGGCAGGAGCCGGCGCCGAGGGGCGCGCGGCTGGTCCAGCCGCGGCGTACGCGGGCGCCCGGCGGCCGTGGCGCCCGCCGGCAGACGCTCGCGCCCGCCCTCTCGCTCAGGAGTCACCGGTCACCACCCCCCTCGGCGTCCTCGCGGTCCTCGGCGGCCCTGCCGTTCGTGTCGTCGGTGTCGCGCGCGTCGCTGTCGCTGTCGTAGCCGGCGTTGTCGTCGCCGTTGTCGTCGTCCAGATGGAACTCGGTCTCCCGCCAGTCCTCGGGCAGCATGTGGTCCAGTACGTCGTCCACCGTCACCGCGCCCAGCAGCGCGCCCGCCTCGTCCACCACGGGCGCCGCCACCATGTCGTACGTGGCGAAGAACCCGGCGATCACGGGGAGCGCCGCGTCCGGCTCCAGCGGCTGCAGGTCGTCGTCGAGGATCGAGCCGACCAGGGTGTACGGAGGGTCGCGCAGCAGGCGCTGGAAGTGGACCGTGCCCAGGTACTTGCCGGTCGGGGTCTCCTCCGGCGGTCGGCAGACGTAGACCTGGGCCGCGTGCGCCGGTGACAGATCGGGGTTGCGGATGCGGGCCAGCGCGTCGGCGACGGTCGCGTCGGGCCTCAGCACGATCGGCTCGGTCGTCATCAGACCGCCCGCGGTGTGCTCCTCGTACGACATCAGGCGCCGCATGTCGGCCGCGTCGGCGGGCTGCATCAGGTCGAGCAGCCGCTCCTTGTCCGCCTCGGGCAGTTCGGAGAGCAGATCGGCGGCGTCATCGGGGTCCATGGCCTCCAGGACGTCGGCGGCGCGCTCCTCCTTCAGCTTGCCGAGGATCTCCACCTGGTCGTCCTCGGGAAGCTCCTCCAGCACGTCCGCCAGGCGGTCGACGTCCAGGGCGGCGGCGACCTCGGCGCGGCGCTTGGGGGAGAGGTGGTGCAGGACGTTGGCCAGGTCGGCGGGGCGCAGCTGCTCGAAGGTGGCCAGCAGGTTCTCGGCGCCCTGTCCCTTCTCCTCCAGGGAGAAACCGGTGACCGCGGACCATTCGACGGTCAGTGTCTCCCCCTTGCCGCGCCGAAACGTTCCGCCCTTCTTGCCCTTGCGGACGAACACCCGGTCGATCTCCCATTCCCGACGGGCCGGCAGCTGATGCACCGACAGGTCGAGGACGGTGACCTCCTCACCGGTCTCCACCAGCGTCACCCTGCGGTCCAGGAGCTCACCGAAGACGAGCCGCTCGGTGGGCCGCTGCTCGAAGCGCCGGACGTTGAGCACACCGGTGGTGATGACCTGACCGGACTGCACGGCGGTCACCCGGTTCATGGGCAGGAAGATGCGGCGCCGGGTGGGGAGTTCGACCACCAGACCGAGCAGCCTCGGTGGACGCCGGCCGACCCGCAGCATGACGACCAGGTCGCGCACGCGCCCCACCTGGTCGCCGGCCGGATCGAAGGCGGCGACACCGGAGAGGTGCGAGACGAAGAACCGGGGGGCGCCCGCTGCCATGGCGGCGGCTCCTTTTCCTACGGGGTCGTGCCGTGCGTGATGCTGCTCGCTCTGTTCCTGTCCCTTTCCGTTCTCTTTCCGTTCCGTTCCCTTTCCGTCTTCGGTGCCCGGATGCCCTGCTCAAGCGGGTTTCAGGCTAGCCCGTCCTGATCGTCGGTGCCCGAGGGCCGGTCCGGACGGACTGCCTCCGCCGGGGTGCTGCGGCCCCGGTAATCTGCGGTACGCCGTTCAGGTCCCCATCAGAGAGGCAGCGCAACCTGTGACTCCGATCTCCCAGGGCCGGTCCCGCACCGCCGCGCTGGCGCGTGCCGTGTGCGTGCTGCTCGTGACCGGAATGACGCTCACGGGATGCTCCGAGGAAGTGGACCCGAACGAGGGCACCAACGGTGTCGGCAGACTGACCGCCGCCGAGATCCAGAAGAGAACCCTGACGGCCGCCACCTCGGTCGAGACCGTGCGGCTGCACGGAAGCGTGGTCACCAGCGGGAGCACCTACAAGCTCGACATGCGGCTCAAACCCGAGGGCGGCATCGGTTCGGTCACCGCCGGAGAGCAGACGTTCAGGCTGCTGAAGGTCGACGACGAGCTCTTCCTGAAGGCCGACGCGGAGTTCTGGGCGAACGGCAAGGGCGACAAGAACGCCGCGGAGGGCGAGGGCGAGGGCGGCGCGTCGGACACGGCGGCGGCCGGCAAACTCGCCGAGAAGTACGTGAAGGTGCCGGAGGGCGACCCGTCGTACAAGAAGTTCATCGGCTTCGCGGACAAGGATGTACTCCTCGGCGCCCTGCTGACCCTGCACGGCAAGCTGGCCACGGACGGCCACCACGAGCAGGGGGGCGTCCGGTGCATCCGCATCGCGGGCGACCAGGGCTCCGGCGGCACCCTGGACGTCTCCCTGGAGGGCAAGCCGTATCCGCTGCGCCTGGTGCGGGCCGGCGAGGCGGGCACCCTCACCTTCTCGGCCTGGGGCAGTGACTTCGCCCTGGAGAAACCGGCCCAGAGCGAGACCCTGGACTACGGCGGACAGCTCCCGGCCTCGTAGCCGGGGCAGGCCCTAACGGCGCTTCTTCGAGCCCCGCCGGCCCGCCAGCAGCCGGGGCAGGCCCGCGGGGAGCGGACGCCGGGTCGTCACCGGGGTCTGCAGCGGGGGCCCGGCCAGCGAGCCGTCGGGCAACGGCGCCGTCGCCCCGGTCGGCTCCAGACGCAGGACGCGGCACTCACGGGCCCAGCGCTCCGTCATCGCCTCGCCGTCGGGTGCGTTGAGGCGCTTGCCCTTGAGCACGGCGACCGCCGCGTCCCACTCCTCGGAGCCGGGCGGCAGCTCCACGACCTTCGCGGCCCAGGAGACCAGCCGACCGCCCTTGTCCTTGCTGCGTACCGTCACCTCGGCCGACACCCCGTCGGCCAGCCCCGGCAGCGGCTGCTCCCCGGGCCCGTCGCCGACCAGGCACATCGCGTCCTCGTGCCACACGTGCCACAGCGGCCGGGCCGGGGCGCCGGGCCCCTCGACCCAGACGAGGCCGGACTTCTTCGTGGCCTCCTCGATGAGGGCCCGGTCGAACAGCGCACTGGTCGCACTTGTCATGGGCCCCAGCCTATCCAGGGCCCGCCCGGGGGCAGGGCTTCTCCCGGAGCCGGACGTTCCCTCGGGGCCGGACGTTCCCCCCGGGGCCGGCCGTTCAGAGCCAGCCGTTGCGCTTCAGCATGCGGTGGATGCCCAGACAGAGGGCCACCGTGACGCCGAGGACGAGCGGATAGCCGTACTTCCAGTGGGTCTCCGGCATGTAGTCGAAGTTCATGCCGTACACCCCGCAGACCATCGTCGGCACGGCGATGATGGCGGCCCACGAGGTGATCTTGCGCATGTCCTCGTTCTGCGCCACGGACGCCTGCGCGAGATTGGCCTGGAGGATGGAGTTGAGCAGCTCGTCGAAGCCGATCACCTGCTCGTGCACCCGGGCCACGTGGTCGGCGACGTCCCGGAAGTACTTCTGGATCTCCGGGTCGACCAGCCGCATCGGCCGCTCGCTGAGCAACTGCATGGGCCGCAGCAGTGGCGACACCGCCCGCTTGAACTCCAGTACCTCGCGCTTGAGTTGGTAGATCCGGCCGGCGTCCGTGCCGCGCGGGGTGCCGCCCCGGCCCGGCGAGAACACCTCCGTCTCCACCTCGTCGATGTCGTCCTGCACCGCGTCGGCGACCGCGAGGTAGCCGTCGACGACATGGTCGGCGATGGCGTGCAGGACGGCCGAGGGGCCCTTGGCCAGCAGTTCGGGGTCCTCCTGGAGGCGGTGCCGCAGGGCCCGCAGGGAGCCCTGGCCGCCGTGCCGGACGGTGATGAAGAAGTCCCGGCCGGTGAAGCACATCACCTCGCCGGTCTCGACGACCTCGCTGCTGGAGCTGAGCCGGTCGTGGTCGAGGTAGTGGATGGTCTTGAAGACCGTGAAGAGCGAGTCGTCGTAGCGCTCCAGCTTGGGCCGCTGATGGGCCTGGACCGCGTCCTCCACGGCCAGCGGATGCAGCCCGAACTCGCGTGCGATACCCGCGAATTCGTCCTCGGTCGGCTCGTGCAGGCCGATCCACACGAAGCCCGCGTCACGGCGCACCAGGCGCATGGCCTCCGGTGGGGTGAGCGGGCTCTCGGTGGCCACGCGCCGGCCGTCGCGGTAGATGGCGCAGTCGACGACCGCGGTGGTCGTCGCCGGATCGCGGGTGCTGTCGTAGGGGGCGCTGCTCTCCTTGCGCGGCGAGACACGGGAGGGGCGGACCACGGCGCGCAGGTCGCGGATCATCGACAAGGCGGGCTCCTTCGCGGAACGGGCAACGAAAGGCGCCGGTACGACGGGTGGAACCACCCGGAATGAGGACGTCCTGACCAGGGATTCTCCCTGCCTCGGAGAAGAGTTGAGGCGCAGGATGTTTGGCACGTCCACAAAGCGGGGAGCACCGAACCGTCGCGGTGGCGAGTTCCGTCGCTGATACAGCTGCTGGGGCAGATCAGGCACAACGAAACGAGATGCTCTTCCGGTGAAGACGCGATGGTGAGGGGTGGCAGCCGGTACGGAGTGGCTGCGTCAGCGAGTGGAAGAGCGGGTGCTACTGCACGGTCGACTTCGGTCCATGCCAGCCCCACCTCCTCCGGCCGGTCCCTCGTGAGGGACGATCCTCATCCCCTGAGGGGATTCAGGGGAGTCCCCCGCGGGGGGAAGCGTCACATCGGGGTTCGGGACGCGGACCGACTCTCCCAGCGCACTGAGGCGACGCCCTGAGGTGAGGCCCTCAAGGCCTGGGCGGTGCCTGGGCGGCCTCCTGCGTGCTGCCCCGAACCACCGGGCCAGGGTAGCAGCCGACCGATGTGTCAAGGCGCCGCTTCGCCTGCTACCGGCGAGTTCTATGCTCGCCGTATGGCTGATGTTCTTCCTCTGGTCGAGGCCCGGTTGCGTACGACTCTGGGCGAACCGGACGCACGCGCGGCGGTCACCTTCCTGGGTACGGACCGCTTCGAGGTGCTGCGTTTCCGCGAGGGAGGCATCGTGCGCTACGCCACCCTCGGCATGTCCGCGCAGCCCATGGCCGACCCCACGGCGGTGGTCGCGGACCCCGTCGCGGGCCCGCGCGTGGAGCTGCTGCTGTCCGTACGAGACGGTCTCGCCGACACCGACAAGGTGCTCCGTCCGCTCGCCGTGCTCGCGGCGTCCCCGCAGGTCGAGGGCGTGGTCGTGGCCCCCGGCGCCTCCCTCGACGTCGGTGAACCGCTGTGGCCCGGGGCCCCGTTCACCTCGGTGCTGGTGGCCGAGCCGGGCGGTCTGGTGGAGGACCTGGAGCTCGACGAGCCCCTGGATCCCGTACGGTTCCTGCCGCTGCTGCCGATGACTCCGAACGAGGCGGCCTGGAAGCGGGTGCACGGCGCCCAGGCGCTCCAGGAGCGCTGGCTGGCCCGGGGCACGGACCTGCGGCATCCCGCCCGCGCCTCCGTCTCGCTGGAGTGAGCAAGCTCACCCCGCTCCTCCTCGCCAACTGGCCGCTTCCTGGACGACGTTGACGGGAGGGCTCAGAGTGTCGTCCGGGCCGGTGGGCCGGAGCGGACGACCGGACGGGCCGAGCGGGGAGTGTCCGGTTCCGGGTGACCGGTTCGGTCCGGACGGGTGATCGTCCTTGACGTGAGGGTGCCGGGGTAGGACCGTGGGGCCCTATGAGGGGCGAACCCAGTTGCCCGAAGTGTGGTGGCCGGGTCAGGGCTCCCGGCCTCTTCTCCGATGCGTGGCAGTGTGATGTGCACGGTGTGGTGCATCCGGTCCAGCCCGTGATACCGCCGAGCGTCGACGCCCTCAACGTCGTCGTGCGGCGCACCCGGGTGCCGGTGTGGATGCCGTGGCCGCTGCCGGTGGGCTGGCTGTTCACCGGTGTGGCCTCGGCGGGTGACGACCGCGGCGGCGGCCGGGCCACCGCCGTCGCCTGCACCGGGCCCGGACCGCTCGGCGGCATGGGTGAACTCGTCCTCGTGGCCGAGGAACTCGGCGTCGGGCTGGGTGCGCGGTACGCGGGCGTCGACGGCCCGGACCCCGGCCCGTATCTGAACGTCGAGAAGCCCGCCGAGACCAAGGTGCTGGCCGCCGGCCGGCCGACCCCGCTCTGGCACGTCTCCAAGGCGCCGGACGACCGGGCGGTCTTCGCGGGCGAGGCGCTCGGGATGTGGCTGTGGGCGGTGCTCTGGCCCGAGCAGTCCGGGCTCCTGATGTACGACGAACTGGTCCTCACCGACCTCCGGGACGCCGGGGCCGAGGTGGGACTGGTGCCCTGCGGGGCGCTGTCACCGCGGCTGATGGAGACGAGACCGTAGGTCCTCGCGCGGTGGGAGCGCGATGGGATGCGGTAGGGGGCGCAGGGCGGGTTCGGGTGTGACCGGGGTGTCCGGAAATACGGTTATCCTGAGGCGTCCCTGTCCGTCGGCCACCGCTTGGAGGAACGCGTCGTGCGTATCGATCTGCACACCCACTCCACCGCGTCCGACGGCACGGACTCCCCGGCCGGTCTGGTCCGCAAGGCCGCCGCTGCGGGTCTCGACGTCGTCGCGCTGACCGACCACGACACCACCCGCGGTCACGCCGAGGCCCTCGCCGCGCTCCCTGCGGGGCTCACGCTGGTGACCGGCGCCGAGCTCTCCTGCCGGCTCGACGGTATCGGCATGCACATGCTGGCCTACCTCTTCGACCCCGCGGAGCCGGCCCTGCTCGCCGAGCGCGAGCTGGTCCGGGACGACCGGGTGCCGCGGGCCCGGGGCATGGTCGCCAAGCTGAACGCCCTGGGTGTGCCCGTCACCTGGGAGCAGATCACGCGGATCGCCGGCGACGGCTCGGTGGGCCGCCCGCACGTGGCCACCGCACTCGTCGAACTGGGCGTGGTGGCGAGCGTGAGCGACGCGTTCACCCCGCAGTGGCTGGCCGACGGCGGCCGGGCCCACATGGAGAAGCACGAGACGGACCCCTTCGAGGCGCTCCGGCTGATCAAGGGCGCGGGCGGGGTCGCGGTGTTCGCCCACCCGGCCGCCGCCAAGCGCGGCCGGACCGTACCGGAGTCCGCGCTGGCCGCGCTGGCCGAGGCCGGCCTCGACGGCATCGAGGTCGACCACATGGACCACGACCCCGAGACCAGGGCGCGACTGCGCGGCCTCGCGAAGGAACTGGGACTGCTGGTGACCGGGTCCAGCGACTACCACGGCAGCCGGAAGAGCTGCGAGCTCGGCGAGTTCACGACGGACCCCGAGGTGTACGGCGAGATCACGCGGCGCGCGACCGGCGCGTTCCCGGTGCCGGGGGCCGGCGGAGCCTGAGTCCCACGCCCACTCGCCCCACTCGTTCCTCCGGCTCGTTCATCGGGCTCTTCCCTCGAGCGCTCCGCGCTCGCTCGTTCTCAGCAAGGCACTCATGTTCGACGTCGCCGTCTTCGGCTCCCTTTTCCTGACCCTTTTCGTCATCATGGATCCCCCGGGGATCACCCCGATCTTCCTGGCCCTGACCGCGGGGCGGCCCGCCAAGGTGCAGAGGCGGATGGCCTTCCAGGCGGTCTGCGTGGCCGGTGGGGTGATCGTCCTGTTCGGGCTGGTCGGGCAGCAGATCCTCGACTACCTGCACGTGTCCGTACCGGCGCTGATGATCGCGGGCGGGCTGCTGCTCCTGCTGATCGCGCTCGACCTGCTCACCGGCAAGACCGACGAGCCCCAGCAGACCAAGGACGTCAACGTCGCGCTGGTCCCGCTCGGCATGCCGCTGCTGGCCGGTCCCGGAGCGATCGTTTCGGTCATCCTCGCCGTGCAGGAGGCGGACGGCACGACCGCCCAGGTGTCGGTGTGGGCGGCGATCCTCGCCGTCCACGTCGTGCTGTGGCTGGTCATGCGGTACTCGCTGCTGATCATCCGGGTCATCAAGGACGGCGGGGTGGTCCTGGTGACGCGCCTCGCGGGCATGATGCTCTCCGCGATCGCCGTGCAGCAGATCATCAACGGGGTCACACAGGTGATCCAGGGCGGCTGACCGTCCCGGGGTGCACGTCCCGCGTCATGGAGCGGGTGTGCCGGCCGGGCGGATCCACAGGCGCTGCCCGATGGCGGCGGCCTGCTGGACGATACGGTTGACGGAGGCGGCCTCCACCACGGTGCTGTCCACGGCGGTGCCGTCGATGTCGTCGAGTCGCATGATCTCGAAGTGCAAGCACTTCTCCCTTCATTGGCCGTCCTCCCGAGGGAGGACGACGGGGTGGACGGCCACGGGCCGGACCGGCTCGTGTGCCGTCAGTAATAAACGAGTGAAATCCGCAGAACATTCCCTACGTCAAGGGAATAATTCGATCGACCGCGGGCTGATCGGGCACCGACGGATGGGTGTTTCGAAGGGGACCGACCGGGACCGGTTGTGTTCGCACAGTGACCGCCAGGACAATAGAGATGATGAACGATGACCTCGCGGAGCTGAACTCCCGTATCGACCGCACGAACGAGCTGCTGCAGCGCATGCTCGCCGAGGTGGCGAAGACGCCCTCGACACACGCGATCTTCGTCGACGCCGGCTACCTGTACGCGGCGGCGGGGCGGCTGGTGGCCGGGACGGAGGACCGCAGGGCCTTCGACCTCGACGCCGAGGGATTCATCGACGCGCTCATCGACCGGGCCCGCACCATCTTCGCGGACAGCAGGCTGCTGCGCGTCTACTGGTACGACGGGGCCCGGCGCCGCATCCACACCGCCGAGCAGCAGACCATCGCGGAGCTCCCCGACGTCAAGGTCCGCCTCGGCAACCTCAACGCCAACAACCAGCAGAAGGGCGTCGACTCCCTGATCCGCTCCGACCTGGAGTCACTGGCCCGGTACCGCGCCATCAGCGACGCGGCCCTGCTGGGCGGTGACGAGGACCTGGTCCCGGCGGTCGAGGCCGCCCAGGGGTACGGCGCCCGCGTCCACCTCTGGGGCATCGAGGCCCCCGAGGGGCGCAACCAGGCCGAGCCCCTGCTCTGGGAGGTCGACAGCCAGCGCACCTTCGAACTCGACTTCTTCAAGCCGTACGTCTCCCGGCGCACGGCCCCCGCGTACGAGCCCGCGACAGGCCGGCCCACCCGCGAGGACGTCCGTTTCGTCGGTGCGCAGATCGCCGCGAAGTGGCTCGCCGAACGGGGCCGGGACACGCTGGTGGAACTGCTGCCCGGCCACCCCTACCTGCCCGGCTCGGTCGACCAGGACCTGCTGGTGGAGGCCGAGGGCCTGCTGCAGTACTCCCTGCGCGGCCAGGCGGACCTGAGACGCGCGCTGCGCGACGGCTTCTGGTCCCACCTCCAGGCGCAGTACTAGACGGCACGCCCCGGCCCGTGCCGGCCGTGGTGCGGGGTGTCGTCGCCGTCGTCGTGGAGCCGGTCCCAGAACGCGGCGAGGGCGTGTGCCGTGGGCGCGGGCCGGTCGACGTTGGGGGAGTGCTCGGCGCCGGCGACGACCGTGCGGTGCGCGTTCAGCCGTACGGCCATGGCGTCCAGGTCCGGCACCGGCCAGGTGTCGTCGTGCGCACCCGACAGCACATGGAACGGCAGTGGCACGGCGGCGAGTTCGGCGACCCGGTCCGGCTCCGTACACAACTGCCGCCCGGTGGCCAGTAGTTGTGCAGGCCTGGTGGCCAACCAGCGGCGGCGCAGGTGCTCCTGGCCACCGAGCCCACGGGCGGGGCCGCCGACCTCCTCCGGCGGGCCCATGGCCAGGATCGCCTCCCAGCACTGCGCCATCGACATCCGGTCGAGCGCCTCCCGCAGCAGCTTCACGCGCTGCTCCTGGGAGACCGAGATCCGGGCGGGGCCCGACGAGATCAGGGTGAGCGAACGGAACGGGGAGTGGTCCTCGAGCACGGCCGCACGGGCGATCTGGCCGCCGAGCGAGTGCCCGACGAGGTGCAGCGGCGCAGCCGCGCCGAGCGCCTCCGCCTGCGCGAGCACATCCTGCGCCAACTCGGCCTGGGCATAAGCGGATTCGTCGTCAGCGGGGCCGTCCGACTCGTACTGTCCCCGCCCGTCCACGGCGATGCTGCGGTATCCGTGTGCGGCGAGCGGCCCGTGCAGCAGCGTGAAGTCCTCCTTGCTGCCCGTGAACCCGGGCAGTGCCAGCACGACCCCCTTCGGCTGGGCCCCGTCGGCCGGTGGCACGTCGACGACGGCGAACTCCCCACGGGACGTGCGAAGCCGGTACGCCCGCGCGCCGGTGGGTGGGGCGGAGGCTGGGGCCGGGGTCGGAGGGGGAACGGAAGCGGGGGTGGGGTGGCTGGTCACGGGGTGAGGGTAGCGGGCAGCAGGGGCCGGCCGACGCCGACGGCCCGGCCCCACGGGTGGGGGACCGGGCCGTCGGTGTGGTGCGTCAGGCCTCCGTGGGCTCCGCGGTGGCCGGGGCGGCGGTCTTGCGGGTGCGGCGGACCCGGGGCTTAGCCTCGGCCGTCTCCGCCTCCGGCACGGCCTGCGCCGGGATGCCGGTCGCGGTCGTACCGGCCTCGGTGGCCGCGGCGGTCTTGCGGGTGCGGCGACGCGGCTTGGGCTCGGCGGCCTCGACGGCTTCAGCGGTGTCGAGCACGGTCGCGGCGGCTGCCGTCTTCCGGGTGCGCCGGGGCTTGACCTCGGCCGTGGCGTCCACCGCGGCCTCCGGCTCCTGCACGGCGGTGGCCGCCTTGCGGGTGCGGCGCGGCTTGACCTCGGCGGCCTCGGCCGTGTCCACGCCCGTCTCGGCCGGGGCGGCGGTCTTGCGGGTGCGGCGGACCCGGGGCTTCGCCTCGGCGGTCTCCGCCTCCGCCTCCGGGGCGGTCTGCGCCGGGATGCCGGTCGCGGTCGTACCGGCCTCGGTGGTCGCGGCGGCGGCCGTCTTCCGCGTCCTGGTGCGCCGGGGCTTCGTCCCGGTCGCCTCCGCGGCGGATTCGGTGGCCTCCTCGACGGTGTCCACCACTGCCTCGGCCGCAGGGGCCGTGGCAGCCGTGGCCTTGCGGGTCCGGCGGCGGCGCGGCGCTGCCGGCGCCTCCGGAGCGTCTTCGACCACGCTGCCCTCGACCGCGCCGCCCTCGACCGTCGCGACAGCCGACTCGGCGGGATCGACGTGCTCGGCGGCGGACTCGGCGGACCGCGCGGGCCCGGTGGACTCGACCGCGGTCACCGGGGCGGTCGTCGCCTCGGAGGCCGCCCCACCACGCGTACGGCGCCGACGGCGCGGGGTGCGGGGTGCCGTACCGGTGTCGGCCTCATCGGTGCCCTCGACGGCCGGGGCCGCCGGCTGCGCCGATTCGTCCAGCGGGGCACCACCGCGCGTACGGCGCCGGCGGCGCGGCGTACGGGCCGGACGCTCACGCTCGGAGTCACCCCGACCGTTCCGGTCGTTCCGCTCGCTCCGGGCACCGCGACCGCCGCGCGGACCACGGCCGCCCGGCTCACCCAGGTCCTCCAGCTCCTCCGCGTCGAGCCCGGCACGGGTGCGCTCCGAGCGCGGCAGGACACCCTTCGTCCCCTCGGGGATGCCGAGGTCGGTGAACAGGTGCGGGGAGGTGGAGTACGTCTCCGGCGGGTCGCTGAAGCCCAGGTCCAGTGCCTTGTCGATCAGCTGCCAGCGCGGGATGTCGTCCCAGTCGACCAGGGTGATCGCCGTACCCTTCGCCCCCGCGCGGCCCGTCCGGCCGATGCGGTGCAGATACGTCTTCTCGTCCTCGGGTGACTGGTAGTTGATGACGTGCGTCACCCCCTCGACGTCGATGCCGCGGGCGGCGACGTCGGTGCAGACGAGCACGTCCACCTTGCCGTTGCGGAAGGCGCGCAGCGCCTGCTCACGGGCGCCCTGGCCGAGGTCGCCGTGGACCGCGCCGGAGGCGAAGCCGCGCTGCCCCAGCTGGTCGGCGAGGTCGGCGGCGGTGCGCTTGGTGCGGCAGAAGACCATGACCAGCCCCCGGCCGTCGGCCTGCAGTATCCGCGAGACCATCTCGGGCTTGTCCATGTTGTGCGCGCGGTAGACGAACTGCGTGGTGTTCGCGACCGTCGCGCCCTCGTCGTCCGGCGCGGTGGCGCGGATGTGCGTGGGCTGCGACATGTAGCGGCGGGCCAGCCCGATGACCGCGCCCGGCATGGTGGCCGAGAACAGCATGGTCTGGCGGCGCGCCGGAAGCAGGTTGATGATCTTCTCGACGTCGGGCAGGAAGCCCAGGTCGAGCATCTCGTCGGCCTCGTCGAGGACGAGGGCCTTGACGTGCTTCAGGTTCAGCTTCTTCTGCCCCGCCAGGTCGAGCAGCCGGCCCGGGGTGCCGACGATCACGTCGACGCCCTTCTTCAGGGCCTCGACCTGGGGCTCGTAGGCCCGGCCGCCGTAGATCGCGGTGACGCGTACGTTGCGCACCTTGCCGGCGGTCAGCAGGTCGTTGGTGACCTGCGTGCACAGCTCGCGGGTGGGGACGACGACCAGCGCCTGCGGGGTGTCGGTGAGGTCCTCGGGCTTCGCGCGCCCGGCCTCCACGTCCGCCGGGACGGTCACGCGCTCGAGGAGCGGAAGGCCGAAGCCGAGCGTCTTTCCGGTGCCGGTCTTGGCCTGGCCGATGACGTCCGTGCCCGACAGGGCCACGGGGAGCGTCAGTTCCTGGATGGGGAAGGGGGTGGTGATGCCGACGGCTTCCAGGGCTTCGGCGGTCTCGGGGAGGATCCCGAGCTCTCGGAACGTAGTCAGGGTGCTGCCTCTTCTGTGTACGCGGTGCGAGGCGAGCGCGGGGGTCGTCTATGGACCGTGCCGGGGACGTCGGCTGCCTTACGGGAATGCCGTAGGGCACGGGACCACTACCGACGCTCTAGCGCTCGTACCGCTGAGGGTCCCTCCGATCGTCGTACGCACTGTGCCGTACGGTCAGGGAGAGCGGTCGGGGCGGAGCCGATCGGGCCTCCGACCGGGCATCCTCATACATACGCCCCGTCGAACACGACAAAGTATTCGGCAGGCGCATTACCACCATACCCCGAATTCGCGCACACGCCATGGCCGATTTGGCCACGTAGTCGTCGTCACACCTGTTGACCAGCACCTTCCGGCCCTCGATCAGCGGGCTATTGTGCGGTTTATGACGAGCTCTGACAAGCCTGACCCCGCCGAGGACACCCCCGACACCCCGGCCGCACCCACCGGCATCGCCGCCCTGGACTGGACGGCCGCCTCCGCCGAGCCGCAGTACCGCGCCGCCGTCGTGGATCTGCTCGGCGCGCTCGCGTACGGAGAGCTCGCGGCGTTCGAGCGGCTCGCGGAAGACGCCAAGCTGGCTCCCACGCTGGCGGACAAGGCGGAACTGGCCAAGATGGCGTCGGCCGAGTTCCACCACTTCGAGCGGCTGCGCGACCGGCTGGCCGAGATCGGCGAGGAGCCGACTGCCGCCATGGAGCCGTTCGTCGCCGCGTACGAGGGCTTCCACAAGCAGACGGCGCCCTCCGGCTGGCTCGAAGGGCTCGTCAAGGCCTACGTGGGCGACTCCATCGCCAGTGACTTCTACCGGGAGGTCGCGGTCCGGCTGGACTCCGACACCCGGGCGCTGATGCTGACCGTGCTCGACGACACCGGGCACGGCGGCTTCGCCGTGGAGAAGGTGCGCTCGGCGATCGACGCGGACCCGCGCCTGGGCGGACGGCTCGCGCTGTGGGCACGCCGGCTGATGGGTGAGGCGCTGTCCCAGTCGCAGCGGGTGGTGGCCGACCGGGACGCGCTGTCGACGATGCTCGTCGGCGGTGTCGCGGACGGCTTCGACCTCGCGGAGGTCGGCAGGATGTTCTCCCGGATCACCGAGGCCCACACCAAGCGGATGGCCGCCCTGGGGCTGGCGGCCTGAGGGAGCCGCCCCGGTCAGCTCCCGTGCCGACGTCGGCGGCCGGTCAGGCGGTCGCCGACCGGCCGCGGAGTCTGCCCGCGGGACGCAGCAGCAGCGACATCGAGGCCACGGAGACGATCGCGGCGCCGGACAGGACCGTCAGCGGGCCGCCCGCGTCCAGCGCGCTGTGGGTGATCAGCGCGCCGAAGACGGCCCCGGCCACGCCCGTCGGCAGGACCAGCGCGCGGGCGGGGAGGCGGTGCGGGAGACGGCGCGTGGCCGCCCAGGCCAGGGCCAGGCCGAGGATCGCTGAGCTGAGCGTTTCCAAGAACATGTCGGGGGTCCCTCCCACATGGCCGGCCTGAGCGCATCGGTCGTAGCCCGACTTACCCCTGACCTGCGAAACCCAACCCTCCTCTGTACGCGACCTGTGCTCCATCGGTGAAGGGCGGGGCGGCGGGAGGCGGCGGGGAAGAAGGCTGGCGACGCCGGGGGGAACGGCAAGGGGAGAAGGGCCGAACGGGTAACGGTGCGGGAAGGGCCGAGAGGTGCCGGGAGGCGCCGAGAGGTACCGAGGAGAGTCCGAGAAGGGCCGAGAGGGACACGGAAGGGCCCGGCGGTGTCGAGAATCCGAGACCGCCGGGCCCTTCCGCTGTCTGCCGGTCGTCGCCTACAGCGCGCCGAAGCCCACTTTGCGCGGGGCCGGCTCACCGATCTCGATATACGCGAGACGGTCGGCCGGGACCAGGACCTTGCGGCCGTGCTCGTCCACGAGAGTCAGCAGCTGCGACTTTCCGGCCAGCGCCTCGGCCACCACGCGCTCGACCTCCTCGGCGCTCTGACCGCTCTCCAGAACGATCTCGCGGGGCGCGTGCTGCACGCCGATCTTGACCTCCACGGCTATGTCCCTCCGACGGTCAGTGAAGTGCGCGACCTTCCGCGCCGTACCCAGCACACATTAGCCCGGTGAGGGGATGTGCACGCTCAGCCCCCGCAACGCCAGGAGCGAACAGCCGAGGGGAACAAAATGCTCCCCGTTCACCCGGCAACGCCCCCGGGAGCCGTCAGAACTGCTGCTCGTTGCCGTGCAGCGGGAATCCGGCGATGCCCCGCCAGGCCAGCGAGGCCAGCAACTGCACCGCCTGGTCGCGGGGCACGGTGCGGTCGCTGTGCAGCCAGGACCGCGCCACCACCTGGGCCAGACCGCCCAGCCCCGAGGCGAGCAGCATCGACTCCTCGCGCGACAGGCCGGTGTCCTCGGCGATGACGTCGCAGATCGCCTCGGCGCAGTCGTTGGTGACCCGGTCGACGCGCTCGCGCACCGCGGGCTCGTTCGTCAGGTCCGACTCGAAGACCAGGCGGAAGGCCCCGCCGTCGTCCTCCACGTACGCGAAGTAGGCGTCCATGGTCGCCCGTACGCGCTGCTTGTTGTCGTTCGTCGACGCGAGCGCGTGGCGCACCGACTGGATCAGCGCCTCGCAGTGCTGGTCCAGCAGGGCCAGGTAGAGATCGAGTTTGCCCGGGAAGTGCTGGTAGAGCACCGGCTTGCTGACGCCCGCACGCTCGGCGATGTCGTCCATCGCCGCCGCGTGGTAGCCCTGCGCGACGAATACTTCCTGGGCGGCGCCCAGCAACTGGTTCCGTCGGGCACGGCGCGGCAGGCGTGTGCCCCTCGGGCGCACGGCCTCTGTCTGCTCGATGGCTGTCACGCCGCCTCCCCTTCTCGTCCACGTGCGGTGTGAGCCGCGCCGCCATCGTACTTTTCGGTAACCGTGGTGTGCGCGCTGAGGGCGCAGAATTTCACGGACCGGACTGTGGTGAAAGAGTCACGGACCGTTTCAAAGCCTGACAATGAGGGCAGGATGGGACCTCCCTCCCGGACGGTGCCGCCTTGTTCCGGCACCGTCGCCTTCACCGGTGGTCGTCACTTTCACCGGTAGTCCTCCTCGTGGAGGGAGACGACCCTGGCCTGCTCGGCCAGGTCCGCCTCGTTGGCGCGGTCGGCGTCGGCTCCGGTCAGCGGGTCGTCGCGGTCCTGCTCGAGGTCCGCGCGCTGCTCGGCCGCGTCGACCTCGGGTGCCTCGACGTCGTACTCCTGGTCCTCGAGAGCGTCCTCGGTTTCCTCGAACGTCTCGGGGTCGGTGGGATCTATGGCCATGGCTGGGCTCCCTTCCTATGGACGTCCCCGGAAAATGCGGGGCCACGTACGGGTGCCCTCGGTATGAGCCTAGGAGACACCCGATCCGGGCGCTATGCGATCCGCGATCGGGTTGTGACACGGTGCGCACAGTCGGGGCCCGCGGTGGCCGGCCGATGTCCGGAGCTTCCCCTGTGATCGCGAACACACGAGCTCCCGTGTGATCGTCTCGTAACATTGCGGCATGTCCTCGACCGACCTGCCGTCCGTGCCGCCCGCGACCGTGCTGCCCAGGGTGGCCGCCGTCAGGGTCGCGGAGGGCGAGCGCCTCAGATCGGTCGAACTGCCCGGCGTCACCCTGTCGGTGCGGTCGAGGCCCCCCGCACGTGAGGGCCTGCCGGCCGCGCTCCACATCCACGGGCTGGGAGGATCGTCGCAGAACTGGTCGGCGTTGATGCCGCACCTGGACGACGTCGTCGACAGCGAGGCGGTCGACCTTCCGGGCTTCGGCGACTCGCCGCCCCCGGACGACGGCAACTACTCGATCTCGGCGCACGCGCGCGCGGTGATCCGCTATCTCGACTCTTCCGGGCGCGGCTCCGTCCACCTCTTCGGCAACTCGCTGGGCGGCGCGGTCGCCACCCGCGTCGCCGCGGTACGCCCCGACCTCGTCCGCACGCTCACGCTGGTGTCACCGGCCCTGCCCGAGCTGCGGGTGCAGCGCACCGCGGTGCCCACGGGACTGCTGGCGGTGCCCGGAGTCGCCCGGCTCTTCACCCGGATCACCCAGGAGTGGTCGGCGGAGCAGCGCGTCCGCGGCGTCGTCGCCCTCTGCTACGGGGACCCCGCGCAGGTGTCGCCGGAGGCGTTCGGCAACGCCGTGCAGGAGATGGAGCGGCGACTGCGGCTGCCGTACTTCTGGGACGCCATGGCGCGCTCCGCGCGGGGACTCGTCAACGCGTACACCCTGGGTGGTCAGCACGGTCTGTGGCGCCAGGCCGAGCGGGTGCTCGCGCCGACGCTGCTGCTGTACGGCGGCCGGGACCAACTCGTCGGCTTCCGCATGGCCGGGCGCGCGGCCCGTGCGTTCCGCGACTCCAGACTGGTCACCCTGCCCGACGCGGGGCACGTGGCGATGATGGAATACCCCGAGGTCGTGGCCGCTGCTTTCCGTGAACTCCTCGCGGATGCAACGGATTCAGCGGTCAAGGGGGATACTTTGGAGCCAGGCGCGAAGGGCGCTTCGGGCTCGGCCGCCGGCACCGCTGCGGACGAGGCCGCCGACGGCGGGGCCACCGCCGAGAACCTGAGGGGCTGAGGCACCAGGTGGGACGCCACAGCCGTCGCGGACCCGCCCCCAAGGGGGGCGCCGCGGATCCGGCGGCACGTGCCGACCGGAGGTCCCGGGGCGGCCGGGGCAGTGACGGCCGGGGAGGAGCCCGCCCGGACGGCCTGGTTCCGCCGAGCCGTGGAGCGCCGGACCACGGCCCGCCCGCGGGGTACGGGCCTCCTGTTCACGGGGCGCCACGTCTGCCGGACGGGTGGCTCCCGGACGGGACACCCGCGCCCGGAGTGCCGCGCATGCCCGACGGCACCCCCGTCCACGGCGTTCCGCGCGTCCGTGATGGCGGGCATCCCGAGCAGCGGGAACCCGGCGGTGGCTGGGGCGAGTTGAGGGGGCCGCACCCGGGAGCCGGGTATCCCGGGTACCCGGGGCATCCCGGGCCGGCCGACGGGGGCGTGTCCCTGCCGCGACAGCGCCAGGCGCCTTTCGAGGGGCCGTGGGAAGCGCGGGGTCCGCGCGGACCCCGCGATCCGCGCGGACCGCGACAGGACTACCTCGACGCCTTCGGCGAGGAGGGCGGCCTCTTCACGCCCCGCGACCCGGCCCACCGGACCTTCGCGACGGACTCCGCGTACGCGACGGACCCCTACGCCGCCGTCACCGGTGGGGACACCGCGTCGGCAGCCCGTGCCCCGGCCGACCGTGACGACGCGTCACCCGCCGGAGCGCCGGCGGAGACCAAGGGCGCCAAGGGGCGCGCGTTCACCGGGATCGCGGCCGCCGCCGTGACCACCGTGCTGGCCGTCGTCGTGGCGGGCCAGGTCGCCGACGAACCCGACGCCGCCGCCGACGACGTACAGGCGCAGTCCGCCATCGACCAGTCGGCGCGCGACATCCGGGACTCCGGCTCGCGCGGGGCCGGGCGGGACGAGGCCTCGGAGGCGCCGTCCGACGCCGTGCCGTTGACGTACGAGCAGAAGATGGAGAAGAAGTACCCGATCGCCGACTCCCTCGCGGGTTCGGGGAAGTTCGACGCGATCCCCGGGATCGACAAGGCGCGGGGCACGGGGCAGAAGCTCACCTACCGCGTCGATGTGGAGCAGGGGCTCGGCCTCGACGGCGAACTCTTCGCCGAGGCGGTGCGGCGGACGCTCGACGACAACCGCAGCTGGTCGCACAACGGCGCCCGTGCCTTCGAGCGCATCCACTCGGGCCGCCCCGACTTCGTCATCACGCTCGCCAGCCCCGGGACGACCGCCGACTGGTGCGCCAGGTCCGGACTCGACACCACGGTGGACAACGTCTCCTGCGACTCGGCGGCCACCGAGCGCGTGATGATCAACGCGTTCCGGTGGGCGCAGGGCGCCGAGACGTACGGCGAGGAGCTTCTCGCCTACCGGCAGATGCTGATCAACCACGAGATCGGCCACCGCCTGGGGTACAACCACCTCACCTGCGACAAGGACGGCGATCTGGCCCCGGTCATGCAGCAGCAGACCAAGTTCCTCGACCACGGCGGAATCAGCTGCCGGCCGAACCCCTGGCCCTATCCGAAGGGCTGACGCCCCGGCCGGGCACGCCGGTCGCGTCCGGCGCCGGTCGATCGCACATCTGATCGCATAGCGCGACCGAACGCGTCCCGTGCGGGAAAGTTACGACCGTTCACCCCTTTTGATGGTGCGACGGACAACCGTCCATCACACCCCCACCTTGTCCGCATACGTTCGTCCCGCTGCGAGCCGTCGGACCAACGGCGGCTCCCCATACGGGAGATCGGGGGTGCACTCGTGCGCATCGGACTGCTTACGGAGGGTGGCTATCCGTATGTGGGCGGTGACGCCGGACTCTGGTGCGACCGTCTCGTGCGCGGACTCGGGCACCACGAGTTCGACGTCTACGCGTTCAGCCGCAGCCAGGCCCAGGAAGACGCCGGCTGGGTACCGCTGCCGCCGCAGGTCACCAGGGTGCGCACCGCGCCGCTGTGGACGACCGAGGACGACGGGGTGGTGCACGGCAGGCGCGCGCGCCGGCGATTCACCGAGCACTACGGCGAACTCGCCGCCGTGCTCAGCGCGGCGGACCCCGCGGCGACCCGCGCCCCGGCCGAGGCGGACCGTTTCGCCCACGCTCTGTACGGCCTCGCCGAACTGGCCCACGACGAGGGCGGTCTCGACGCCGCCCTCCGCTCCGAGACCGCCGTACGCATCCTGGAACGCGCCTGTCGCGCGCCCCGCGTGCTGCGCGCCGCGCGGGAGGCCCGGGTACCGGACCTGCTGACCGTGGCCGCCCGTCTGCAGCACGCCCTGCGCCCCCTCTCGCTCGACTGGTACGAGGAGGACGGGCTCGGCGCGGTCGACCTGTGTCACGCCGCCTCCGGCGGCACGGCCGCCCTGCCGGGCCTGCTCGCCGGACACTTCTTCGACGTCCCCCTGCTGGTGACCGAGTACGGCGTGCGGCTGCGCACGCACTACCTGACCCGCCCGGACGCCCCACCGGCGGTCCGGTCCCTGCTCGCGGCCTTCCACGGCCGGCTCGCCGCCGAGACCTACCGGCGGGCCGCGTTCGTCACCCCGGGCAACACCCACGCCCGTCGCTGGCAGGAACGCTGCGGTGCCGACCGGGCGAGGATCCGCACCGTCCACCCCGGAATGGACGCCACGCCCTTCGTGGAGGCGGAGGAGTCCCCGGAGCACGCGAACCCGGACACCCTCGTGTGGACCGGCCGGGTGGAGCCCGCCAAGGACCTGGTCTCCCTGCTGCACGCGTTCTCCGGCATCCGCGCCGAGGTGCCCGGAGCCCGCCTGCGGATCATCGGCGGACCGGCCGGCCCGGTGGGCGCCGCCTACCTGGAGCACTGCCGGGCGTTGGCCGCGCGCCTCTTCCCGGGCGGAGCCGAGGGCGGCCCGCACCCCGCCGGCACCGGTCCGGTGTCCTTCGAGGAGATCGGCGGCCCGGAACCCACCGTCCGGGCCGAGGCGTACGCCTCGGGCGCCGTGATCGTCCTGTCGAGTGTCGTCGAGGGGTTCCCGGACGGTCTCGTCGAGGCGATGCTCTCCGCCCGCGCGACGGTGTCCACGGACGTCGGCGCGGTGGTCGAGGTCATCGGCGGAACCGGTCTCGTCGTACCGCCCCGCGACCCGCGGGCGCTCGCCGAGGCATGCGTCGCGCTGCTGCGCGACCCCGAGCGCCGGGCGCGCCTCGGCGCCGCCGCGCGCGCCCGCGCACTCGAACTGTTCACCGTCGAGCAGAACGTCGCCGCGTTCCACGACCTGTACCTGGAGATCGCGGCGCACAGCCCGGTCCACCGCGTCCTGCTGAACGACACCGGTGACCCCCTGCCCTTCGCCACCCCCGCCGAGGTCCACGTCCCCGTCGACCGGACCGGCCCCGCCTCCCGCCCGCCGTTCCGCACCGCCCCCGCCTGGGCCACCGGCACCCCCGAGCGGGCCACGGACGTCCTGAGGCCGCCCACCCCGGCGTCGGCCACCCCGGTGCCGGCCACTCCACTGGTCCCCGCGACGGAGGCGGCACGATGACCGGACTCGACGAACTGGACCGGGACCCGGCCCGGCCCGCCGCCACCCGCCCGGGCACCGCCGACCCCGTGAAGGCGCTGCTGCACCGCCACCGAGAGCTGTGCGAACGTGCCGTGGACCCCCTGGAGATCGCGGCGGGCCTGGAGGCGCACGGCGTCACCGACCGGACCGCCGCACGCTTCCGGCACCGGGACGTCTTCTCCCTCGCGGAGGAGCTGTACGCCCGGATCCCCCGCGACCACGACGCCCCCGGCCCCTCCGCCACCGCCGCCCCCGAGATCCGCGTCGGCTGGATCGCCCTCACGCTGCTCCCCGGGGCCCTCGGTGTGGCGTCGGTGACCGCCCTGCGCCTCACCCACGGCCAGACCCGCCTCTACGCGGTCGCCGTGGGCGTGCTCGCCGTAGCCCTGGCCGCACGCGCGGTCCTGCGCCGGGGCCCGCTCGGCGCCGCCCGCCCACCCGCCCCCGGTACGGCGACGTGGACCTGCTGGCTCATCGGCTACGCCGTCCTGGGCGACGGCCTGCTCCACACCGCGATCGCCGGTGGCCCCGACGGCCCGCCCACCGGCGCCGTCGACGGAGACTGGCCGCTCACCGTCGCCCCGGTCCTGGCGCTCACCCTGGCCTGCGCCCCCGGCGCCTGGGGCGCGGGCCTGTTCACCGCACGGGCCCGCCGCGGACTCGCGACCAGCCGAGGCCTCGAAGACTTCACCGCCTCCGTCCGCCCCCTGCTGTTCGGCGTCCTCGCACTGTTCCTGTGTGCTCTGGCCGTTCTCCTCTCCCTCTGCGCCACGGCCCTGGACGAGCCCTTCACCCCCTTCGAGGTGCTCTCCCTGGGCGCCCTCCTCTTCCTGGCCCGCCTCCTCGCCCTCCACGGCTTCACCCGTGCCCCGAAGGTGGTCCTCGTCGCCGCCGTCCTGGCCCAGGCAGCCGCCCCGGCCACGGTCTTCGCGGCCCGCCTCCCCGGCTGCGGCGCGCTGGCCACCCCCGTGGAAAGCCTGGTCGCAGCCTGGGGTCCCGCCGCGGTCCCCGCCCTCACCTGTGGCGCGGCGGCCCTGACCCTCCTGATCCACGCAACCCGCACACTCCCCCGAGCCTCGGCGCACGTCCGGCCGCAGGCACCCCTGCAAGGAGATCCCACATGACCACCCGCCCAGCGGCCCCGGCCGCCACAGGAGCCGCCCGATGAGAGTCCTGCTGATCGGAGCCAACGGGTACATCGGCCGTTTCGTCGCCGACCGTCTGCTCGCCGACCCGGCCGTCCAGCTCACCGTCCTCGGCCGCGGCGACGACGCCGACGTCCGCTTCGACCTCGCCACCGGCAGCCCCGGCGCGCTCACCCGGTTCCTCGACGCCGTCCACCCCGGTGTGGTGGTCAACTGCGCCGGTGCCACCCGTGGCGGGGCCCGGGAACTCACCCGGCACAACACCGTCGCCGTCGCCACCGTGTGCGAGGCCCTGCGCCGCAGCGGCTGCGGCGCCCGCCTCGTGCAGATCGGCTGCAGCGCGGAGTACGGCCCCAGCCAGCCCGGTTCCTCCACGGCGGAGGACGCCGTCCCCCGTCCCGGTGGCCCGTACGGCGTCAGCAAGCTCGCCGCGACCGAACTGGTTCTCGGCTCCGGGCTGGACGCCGTGGTCCTGCGGGTCTTCTCACCCGCGGGGCCCGGCACCCCCGCCGGCTCCCCGCTCGGCCGCCTCGCCGAGGCGATGCGGCGCGCCATGCAGTCCGGCGAGGGCGAGCTGAAGCTCGGCGGTCTCGGTGCCCAGCGCGACTTCGTCGACGTCCGGGACGTGGCCCGTGCCGTGCACGCCGCCTCGCTCTCCGCCGCGCAGGGGGTCATCAACATCGGCTCGGGCCGTGCCGTCCGCCTGCGGGACGCCGCCGCGGTCCTCGCCCGCGTGGCCGGATACGGCGGGGTCCTCCACGAACTCGACGGCCCGCCCGGTGTCCAGGCCGCCCACGGCATCCACACCACCCACGCCACCCACACGGGCCATACCGCCCACACCCCGCATCTCAGGCCGGGCATCGGCCACCCGCGGAGCGAGTCCGACCACCACGCGGCGTCGGTCGCGTACCCGTACCCGGACGGCTGCGGCAGCTGGCAGCAGGCGGACGTGCGCACCGCGCGCGACCGGCTCGGCTGGCGCCCCAGGATCAACCTCGAGGAGTCCCTCGCCGACATCTGGATGGAGGCGGCGTGTCGTATCTGATCCCCGAGGCCGGAGCCGGCACCGGCACTGATACCGGCGTCCGTACCGGCTTCGGCGTCCCCGGTCTGGCGCACCCCCTCCTCGCCCCGGCCGAGTGGAACGCGCTCACCCGCCCGGGGGCCGGGGGCCCTCTGCACTGGGTCGTTCTGAACGTGGCCAACGGTCCCGGCGTGCGACCCGACCCGCACTGCCTGGAGGCAGCCGGCCGGCTGCGCAACGCCGGTGTCCGCGTCCTGGGCCATCTCGACTCGGCCTACGGTCTGAGCGGCTCCGGCGAGCTGATCTCCAAGGCCCACCGGTTCATCGACTGGTACCAGGTCGACGGATTCCTCCTGGACCGCTGCCCCGCGGACCGGGCCGCGCTCCCCGAGGTCCGGCGGACGGTCGGCGCACTCCGCGTGATCCGTGACGATGCCCACATCGTCCTCGGCCACGGCACCCACCCGTACCCGGGCCACGCCGAGATCGCGGACCAACTGGTCACCTTCTCCGGCCCGTGGAGCGACTACCGCTGGTCGCAGGTGGCGGAGTGGACCGCCGACCATCCGCCCGAGCGGTTCTGCCACTTCGTCCACGGAGTGCCCGGACCGCACCTGGAGGAGGCGCTGCGCATCGCCCGCTGGCAGGGCGCCGCGACCGTCTACCTCACCGACCGCACGGCCCGTGACGGCCGGACCGACCCCTGGGAACCGCTGCCCGGCTACTGGGACGATCTCGTCTCGCGCATCGGGATGGGTGTCTCGGAATGAAAAAGGCCGTGGCAGTGTTGGGGGGAGAACAACCGTAGTGATTGACCGACCAACGGAGTCCCCGTGTCGTTGCCACCCCTGGTCGAGCCGGCCCCCGAGCTCACCGTAGACGAGGTTCGCAGGTACTCCCGCCACCTGATCATCCCCGATGTGGGGATGGACGGGCAGAAGCGGCTGAAGAACGCCAAGGTGCTGTTCGTCGGCGCCGGCGGCCTGGGTTCGCCAGGACTGATGTACATGGCCGCGGCGGGCGTGGGCACGCTCGGCATCGTGGAGTTCGACGAGGTCGACGAGTCGAACCTGCAGCGGCAGGTCATCCACAGCCAGGCCGACATCGGCCGGCCGAAGGCCGAGTCCGCACGGGACACGATCAAGGGCATCAACCCGTACGTGAACGTGGTCCTGCACGAAGAGCGGCTCGAGTCCGACAACGTGATGGGCATCTTCAGCCAGTACGACCTGATCATCGACGGCACGGACAACTTCGCGACCCGCTACCTGGTCAACGACGCGTGCGTGCTGCTGAACAAGCCCTACGTCTGGGGTTCGATCTACCGCTTCGACGGCCAGGCCTCCGTCTTCTGGTCCGAGCACGGTCCCTGCTACCGCTGCCTCTACCCGGAGCCCCCGCCCCCCGGCATGGTCCCCTCCTGCGCCGAGGGCGGCGTCCTGGGCGTGCTGTGCGCGTCGATCGGCTCCATCCAGGCCAACGAGGGCATCAAGCTCCTCGCCGGCATCGGTGAGCCGCTGGTCGGCCGCCTGATGATCTACGACGCCCTGGAGATGCAGTACCGCCAGGTCAAGGTCCGCAAGGACCCCGACTGCGCGGTCTGCGGCGAGAACCCGACCGTCACCGAGCTCATCGACTACGAGGCCTTCTGCGGCGTCGTCTCCGAGGAGGCCCAGGCGGCGGCCGCCGACTCCACGATCACTCCCAAGCAGCTCAAGGAGTGGATCGACGAGGGTGAGAACATCGAGCTCATCGACGTCCGTGAGCCGAACGAGTTCGAGATCGTCTCCATCCCCGGCGCCCGGCTGATCCCGAAGAACGAGTTCCTCATGGGCAACGCCCTGGAGAGCCTGCCGCAGGACAAGAAGATCGTCTTGAACTGCAAGACGGGTGTCCGCAGTGCGGAAGTCCTCGCGGTCCTGAAGTCCGCGGGCTTCGCCGACGCCGTCCACCTCGGCGGCGGCGTGGTCGGCTGGGTCAACCAGATCGAGCCGTCGAAGCCGATCTACTGACCCCGGTCCACCACCGCGATGCCGGCCTGATCCGGACGAGAGACCGAGGCGGGGGTCTCGCGCACCACGGGTGCGTGAGACCCCCGCCGTCGTCATGAGCAGACCTTGCCGTCCTTCGGCACCGTGCCGTCCAGCAGATACGCGTTCACGGTGGAGTCGACGCAGTCGCTCCCACTGCCGTACGCGCCGTGGCCCTCGCCCTTCCAGGTGAGCACGACCCCCACGTCCTCGCCCAGCTCGTCCGCCATCCGCCGGGCACCCTCGTACGGGGTGGCCGGGTCGCCGGTGTTGCCGATCACCAGGATCGGCGCCGCGCCCGGCGCGCTCACCTCCGGGGTGTCGTGTCGGCCCGGCACCGGCCAGTCGTGGCACCAGCCCGCCGTGTCCCAGCCGAGGAACGGCCCGAACACCGGCGAGATCCGCTCGAACTCCGGCAGCAGCTTCTTCGTCTGCGCCGCCGTCGGCCGCTGCTTGGCGTCCGAGCACGATATGACCCGCTGCGAGTGGGTCGTCGTGCTGTAGCGGCCCGACGCGTCGCGCTCGTTGTAGCCGTCGGCCAGGGCGAGGAGTGCCGAGCCGTCTCCCTTTTCCGCGGCCTGCAGGGCACCGGTCAGCGCGGGCCAGCCCTCCTTGGTGTACAGCGGGAGGACGATGCCGGTCAGCGCCAGCGTCTGGGTCAGTTCCCGGCCGGCCGAGGACGTGGGCAGCGGCTCGGCGTCGATCCGGTCCAGCAGCTGGGCGATCTCACGGGTCCCCTGCTCGGGATCCCGGCCGGTGGACCTCAGATAGTTCTCCAGCGCGCGCTGGAAACCGCGCGCCTGGTTCTTGGCGTGCCCCATCGTGTCGGCGGTCGGGTCGACGACCGCGTCGAGGTTCATCCGGCCCACCTTCTCGGGGAACAGGTGGGCGTAGACCCCGCCGAGCTCGGTGCCGTACGAGATCCCGAAGTAGTTCAGCCTGTCGTCGCCGAGCGTCCGCCGGATGCGGTCCAGGTCGCGGGCGGTGTCGGTGGTCGACACGTGTGCCAGCAGCTTTCCGGCCGCCTCCTGGCAGCCCTGCCCGAAGTCCGCGGCGTCCCGGAAGTAGGCCCGCTCCTCGGCCGGGGTGTCCGGGGTGGTGTCCACCGACTCGGCCGCCTGGATCTCCTCGTCCTCCCGGCAGCGGACGCCCTCGCTGGCGGCCACTCCCCGCGGGTCCCAGCTCACCAGGTCGTACCGCTCACGCAGCTTCGAGACGTTCGGGGCGTAGGCGGGCATCATCGACACGCCGGAGCCGCCGGGGCCGCCGAAGTTGAACAGCAGTGACCCGAGGCGGTCGTCCCCCGTGGCCTTCGCCCGGATCAGGGCCAGTTCGATCGTCTCGCCGTCCGGTTTCGCCCAGTCGAGCGGCACCTCGAGCGTGCCGCACTGCCAGTCGGCGCCGGGTGCGGGCGCGCCGTCGGAGGCCTCGCAGCGCCCCCAGCCGAACGCCGTCCCGTCCCTCTCGTCATCGGACGAGCCGCCGCTGCACCCCGCCGCCAGGAGCGCGGCGGAGACCGCCAGAGCCGTCCACCGTGCGAAACGCGTCATGTGCCACATCCCCCTCGCGGGCCGTCCGCGCCGTGCGGCGGATGGCGGTCAGGCCATGGTAGGCAGATCCCGGGTTCGTGCGGGAAACCTGTGGATAACCCTCTGACCTGCTATTTCGCGGGGAACAGGAGCAGACGGTCCCCGTTTGGCGCGCCTCCTTGAGCCGCAGCGGACCACAGCGGTTGACAGCGGACTACAGCGCTTCCTTGCGGGTGAGGTGGTTGAAGGCCAGCCAGCCCGGGAGCACCGGCAGCCACAGCGTCAGCAGCCGGAACAGCAGCACCGCCGGCGCGGCGACCTCGCTGGGCAGACCGACCGCGATCAGACCGACCGTCAGGGTCGCCTCGACCGCGCCCACACCTCCCGGGGTGGGAGCCGCCGACCCCAGCGCGTTGCCCGCGAGGAAGACCACCGCCACGCCGGCGAGGCTGACCGACGTCGTCCCGTCGCCGAACGCCCGGACGGAGGCGTACAGGCACAGCACGAAGCAGGCGGTCAGCAGCAGCATGCCGCCGATGCCGGTGGCCAGCTTCTGCGGACGCTGCAGCACGTCGAGCATCCGCGGCACGACACCCGCGAACAGCGACCGCACGCGCGTGACGACGAACTTCCGCAGGAACGGCACCGAGGTCACCACGAGCACCAGCACCGCCACCGTCAGCAGACCCGCGATGACCGTGCGGGACGGCGACAGTGAGGGCGTCTTCTCGGTCCCGGTCAGATAACCGAACGCCAGCAGCATCAGGATGTGGCAGCCCAGCCCGAACAACTGCGAGGCGCCGACACTGGCCACGGCGAGTCCCGGCCGCACCCCGGCACGCTGGAGGAACCGGGTGTTCAGGGCGACACCGCCCACCGCCGCCGGGGCGACGATCTTCACGAAGGAACCGGCGACCTGCGCCGCCACCGTCCTGACGAACGGCACCCGCTCCGGGACGAACCCCAGCAGCGCCAGGGCGGCGGCGAAGTAGCTGGCCGCCGAGAACAGCACGGCCGCCACCACCCAGCCCCACTCCGCGTTGGAGATCAGCGGCCCGAACTCGATGTGGGTGAGCTGCGTCAGCAGGAAGTACCCGCCGATGGCACCGGCGATGAAACTGATCAGCGTGCGCGGACGCACCCGCTCCAGCCGGGCCGGCTCCACCGGCGCCTGCGGCCTGATCCGCAGCACCTCGTGCCGGATCTGCGTGAGCAGGTCCTCCTCGCGGGCCTCCTCCAGCGCCTCGTCGATGGCCCGCTTCTCGGCCCGCTGCTCCGCCCGCACGGTCTTCTTGTCCGGCTTCCCGGCCGCGGTGGACCCGGTCGCAGGCCCCTCGGCCTGGTCCGCCGCGGCCTGTTCCGCGCGGAGCAGCTTGGCCTGCCGGGAGGCCTCCAGGACCGCCTCACGGTCGCGGTGCGCCCGTTCCCGGGCGAGCCGGCGCAGGGTCCCGCGGGTGGAGCGGCTCAGCGCGATGGGCTGGAGCATCGGCAGGCAGTCCGCCACGGCGTCGGGGCCGAGCACGCTCAGCGCGGAGGCCACCGCCCGTTCGGCGCCCACCCTGAGCCCGAGGGTCACCAGCAGCTGGGAGACGTCCATGCGCAGCAGCAGATCGCCGGCGGCGATCTCACCGACGCGCAGGTCGGTGAGGATCACCTTGCCGGAACGATCCACCAGGATCGCGTCACCGACCAGCCTGCGGTGCGCGATCCGGCGGGACTGCAACGCCTGCACCTGACGCCAGGCGCCGCGCAGCAGCTCGTCGGTGATCTCCTCGTCCGGCAGCGAGTCCAGGGCGCGCCCGCCGCTGTGCTCGTAGACGAGCATCACCGCGTCGGGGCCGAGCTCGGAGGTCGCGATCAGCTTGGGCGCGTTGGCACCGGCCGCGATGGCCGCGTACGCCAGCAGCGCCTCCTGCTCCAGCGCCTGGCGCAGGGACTGGAGACTGCTGCGGGTGGCGAAGCCGCGCAGGGTCAGATTGCGCCACGTGCGGTAGAAGAAGCCCTGTGCCTGCTGCTCACGGTCGACCACCGTCACGTCCAGCGGCGGACCGTCCTCCAGGGTGACGAAGTAGCGGCGGCCCCGGTCCCCGGCCTCGACGGCGTCCGGGGCTTCCTGGCGGGACGCGCTCACGGGACGGAAGCCGACGGTCCGCAGGCCCGCCATCAGGGTCTGTCCGGTGGGGCGCACATTGGGCGAACCGACCGCGTAGAGGGTGCCGTAGGCGACGGTCCAGCCGATCAGCACCGTCAGGATGATGGAGAACGGAGTCGTGTACCCGGTGACGAGCATCGAGAAGGCGTCGAGAAGCAGCACGACCCACAGCACCGTGCGCCATCTGGGTCTGCGGGACATGCCGACGGCCGTCATGTAGGCGATGACCGGAGCCAGGTAGCCGTGCACCGGGTCGGTGAGAACGTGTATGTCGCCGGGGGAGGGCTGGGTCAGCGCATCCTGGATCGAGCCGGGTGCGGCCCGCGCGACCCACAGGTCGGTGGCGAGTGTCACGCCGTGCGCGAGGACGGCGGCGAGCACCCCGTCGGCGATGCGCAGTCCGTCCCGTTTGATCAGCCGTTCGATGGCGAAGGCCACCGGTACGAGCAGGATCGCGATGCTGGAGGCCAGACCGGCGATCTTGATGAGCAGGTCGGGCGCCTGGCCGGTGCCCTTGGTGATGTCCTGTTCCAGCCCCGAGGTGGTGCCGTGGGCGAAGGCGGCGACCGCCAGCAGGGCCCCGACGGCGAGTACACCGACGAGCAGTCGCATGAGATCGGACGGGCGGTGCACGCGCGCGGGGAGCAGGGGCTCGTCGCCCTCGACCTCGTCGCTGTGCGCCGGATCGGTGACGCCGGCGCCGCCCGCCCCTTCCGTTTTGTCTGTCCTGTCCGTGCCGTCGGGAGGGCCCGGAGCGGCCTGCTTTCCCACCGCCTCGGTGCCGGCGGCCTGCGCGTCGGCGTCCTGCGGGCCGGTGTTCCCGGTGTCCGGATGCGACGAGGCGTCAGAGGTGCCCGCCGCGTCCCCGGGGTGCGCACCCTGCTGTTCCATCGCCTCTTCTTGCTCTCGTATCACCAGTCACCACCCGCACGATGGTGGCATGCCGTACCGCCACAAGGGGGCATCAGGGTCCCCCTGCGGAGCCGCACAGTCTGCCCGAAGCGCGGTCCCCGGGCGAGGCATACGCACGCGCGCGTACCCGTCACACGGTCGGCCGCGTTGTCGGTGGGGTGGTGCAGGATGGGTCGGATGAGTCAGGAGAGCCTCCCGTCCGGCACCGGCCCCCGGCACGCGGACGCCCTGCCCGAGTACGCCGAGCGGGTCCTCGAGGTGGCCGAGCGGATCCCGCCGGGCCGCGTCATGACGTACGGCGACGTGGCCGAGTGGCTGGGGGAGGGCGGCCCGCGCCAGGTGGGACGTGTGATGGCGCTCTACGGCGGAGCCGTCCCGTGGTGGCGTGTCGTCCGCGCGGACGGTGTGCTGCTGCCGGGACACGAGCTGAGAGCCCTCGGCCACTACCGCGCGGAGGGCACTCCGCTCAAGGAGGCGAGCCGGGCCGCGGAAGGACACCAGCCGCGCCTCGAGATGAGGCGCGCACGGTGGGACGGCGGCCACGGGGAGGGTCACACCAGCCAGCTTCCGGCATCGGACACACCGCCGTGCGACCTGTGATCCGTATGGGGGAAACGGGGCACGACCGTGCCATGACGTACGTTCGTGGGGCGAGTGACACGCGTGCCGCGAGCGTCGGGAGGGAAAATACGGAGGCCCTGCTTCCGCACTCCCCGTCGGTCTAGCGTCACCAGCAGGTGTCTCTCCGACCCCGCGGCCACCGCCCACCCCACACGGTGGAACGGCAACCAGCACACCCACCAGGACCGGCGAACCACGTGAGCTCCTCTTTCTCCACCAACGGCCTGTCGCACCCCCAGGTGCGGCGGGGGGCCCGTGGCGCTCATCGGCTGGTCCGTACCCCGCCGGCTCGCAAGACTCCCCCACGACTGGACGCCGCGCAGCGCTCCGTGGTTGACCACGAGACCGGACCGATGATCGTTCTCGCAGGTCCGGGCACCGGGAAAACGACCACGCTCGTCGAGTCCGTGGCCGCGCGTATCGCCCGTGGAGGTGATGCCGAACGCATCCTCGTGCTGACGTTCAGCCGCCGGGCGGCCGTCGAGCTGCGCGACCGCATGGCCCTGCGGACAGGAGCCGCACGCGCCCCGCAGGCGACCACGTTCCACTCGTTCTGCTACGCCCTGATCCGCGCCCACCAGGACAGCGATCTCTTCGTGGAACCGCTGCGCCTGCTCTCGGGCCCCGAACAGGACGTCACCGTCCGTGAGCTGCTGGCCGGCCAGACGGACCTCGAACGCCTCGGTCTGGCACACGTGCGCTGGCCGGACGAACTGCGGGCCTGCCTGACCACCCGCGGCTTCGCCGACGAGGTCCGCGCGGTGCTCGCCCGCAGCCGTGAACTGGGCCTCGGCCCCGACGCCCTGGACGCCTTCGCCCGCCGCATCGGACGCCCCGACTGGCGTGCCGCCTCCGCCTTCCTCGCCGAGTACCTCGACGTCCTCGACCTGCAGGGCGTGCTCGACTACGCCGAACTGGTCCACCGCGCGGTGCTCCTCGCCCGCCGCCCCGAGATCGCCCGGCAGCTCGCCGCGCGGTACGACGCCGTGTACGTCGACGAGTACCAGGACACCGACCCGGCCCAGGTGCGACTGCTGCACGCGCTGGCCGGCGGCGGCCGCACCCTGGTCGCGTTCGGCGACCCGGACCAGTCGATCTACGCCTTCCGGGGCGCGGACGTGAACGGCATCCTGGACTTCCCCGAGGCGTTCCCCCGCGCGGACGGCCGCCCGGCCCCGGTCGAGGTGCTCCGGGTCTCGCGCCGCTCCGGCGCGGCCCTGCTGTCCGCCACCCGCCTGGTCACCCAGCGCATGCCGCTGACCCGCCTCCCCGCCGAGAAGGTCCGCGCCCACCGGGAACTCACACCGGCCCGGGACGGCGGCCGGGCCGAGGTCTACACGTACCCGACCCCCGGTACGGAACTGGACAACATCGCCGACATCCTGCGCAGGGCCCACCTGGAGGACGGCGTCGCCTGGAGCGACATGGCCGTCCTGGTGCGGGCCGGCTCCCGCACCCTCCCCGTCGTCCGCCGCGCCCTCACCTCGGCCGGCGTCCCGGTGGACGTCGACGGCGACGACCTCCCCCTGCGCCACGAACCGGCGGTGACCCCGCTGCTGACGGCCCTGCGGGCGGTGGCGACGGCGGAGGCGGCCGACGGCCCGGGACGAGAGCGGGAGCAGGAGCAGGAGAGGGGACGGAACCCGGAGCCGGGGCAGGGACAGGAGCAGGAGCAGCCGCAGGAGCAGGTCCGGCAAGAGCCCCGCTGGCTCGACACCGAAACCGCCCTCACCCTGCTCACCTCCCCCCTCGCCGGCATGGACGCCGCGGACCTGCGCCGCCTCGGCCGGGCCCTGCGCGAGGAGGAGCGGGCCGCGGGCAACCCCCTGCCACCGCCCTCGGACGAACTCCTCGCACGCGCGCTGGCCGAACCCGAGCGGCTGGTCGTGCACGACC